>JAADGC010000178.1 GCA_013152585.1 Chloroflexota bacterium | reverse complement strand
CGCCATCGCGCAGATAGTGCAGGGGGGCTTCCACATGGGTGCCCACGTGTGACCACATGTAGACGAGGCTCATGATATCGCCTTCTGGCCCCTGGCGTTTGTCGCGCTGGGCCACTTCTAAGGTGTATTGTTCTTTGAAAGGGGTGAGGACGTGGGTGAGGTCGACGGCGCGGCCTTTGGGAATAGTCATTTGATTTTGCATTGTGGTTTGGTTAGGGAAAAGTGGGAATGGGAAGGAAAAGAGGGAATGGTGGAAGGTGAGAGGGACAGCGATTTAGCTCTCTGCTGAACCAGCGAGACGTAAGTCCATAGATGGTTGGGGTTTTGACTAGCCCGCCGCATCACGGATGCGGCTAGCGCTTGTCAACGTCGCATCACGGATGCGGCGGGCGCTTGTCAACGCCACATCATTTGTCGCCCTTGTGTACTAGCCCTGCCATCCTGCTTGCTCGATACGGACTCCAGGCGCGCCAGTTTCTACGGCGAAGGCGCGGCCACCGGTGGCGGCGATGGCGGAGATCACCGCCGCCTGCTTTTCTGGCTCGGCGAGGGTGATAATGATGCCGCCGCCGCCGGCGCCGGATATTTTGGCGCCCAGGGCACCGGCACGAATGGCGGCCTCGATTTGTTGGACGTTTTCGGGCGCGGAGGAGCCGATCTTCTCTTGGATGAGTTCGTGCAGGTTGAACAGGTGGCCGAGGGTGGGAAGGTCGTTGGCGATCATTGCCGTTTGAATTTGTTCCACAAGCCAGCCCATGTCGCGGAAGAGGTGCATGCGGGCCGGTTCTGCTTCCAGGAATCTACGGACGATGGTGTTGAGCTTGGCGGTGCTGCGATCGGCGACAAAGGATTGCCCCACCACCAGAGGCAGGGTGACGTCGATGTCCAGCGGTTCGGCGCCATCGGCCACGGTGTAACGGAGGGTGCCGCCATAGACGCTGGTGCTGCTGTCGAGGGCCGAGGCAATGCCGCCGTGGGCGATGATGTCGCCCTGCCAGGAGGCCCAGATGATCTCGTCCGCTGGTGGCTTGTGCCCGGCGAGGGTAAAGGCTGCGAGTGCCATCGAGGTGGAGGCGGCCGCGCCCGAGCCCAGGCCCGAACTGACGGGGATATTCGAGCGCCATTCGATGTCCAGTCCGGGGCCGCCGACCTGATCGACGATAAAAGAAAGGACGTAGCGGGGGGGGGCGAAGAAATCCCGGGCGACTTCCCGGATCTCGTCCAGTTGCTTTCCCTGGCGCAGGGCGTCCACCTCTTGTTTGAACTCGAACAGCCGCCTACGGGAGCATACCTCGAAACGCTCGCCCGAACGCAGGGTGAAATCCTCGTCGGCGCGTGTGTTCACCCGGCAAGTGGTGCGCAGGCTGGCGGCAGTGCTGAGAGCGGGCTGGGCGCGGTTGACGCCGTGATCGCCACAGAGGATGATCTTGGCCGGGCTGGAGGTGATAACGGTGGGCATGGGCTACTCCAAAGACAGGGCTCTCGCCAAGCCGCCAAGGGAAAAGAGGCAAAGAAAAACGGGGCGTTCTTGGCGGCATGGCGAAAGATTTTTCTTGTTACGAGGGGGACGGTGAATCATAGGGGACAACTCTGATTGTGGTCAATACTTCACATCAATGCGGCGACCGCTGAGGGATGATTGGGCAATGGCATCGAGAACGACGTTGCAACGGTAGCCATCTTCGAATGTGGCGCCATGCGGGCCGACCGCTTTGTCGTGGACGATGGCGTCGAGCAGGTGGGCGATTTCGTGCACGAAGGTGTGCTCCCAGCCAATGATATGTCCCTGGGGCCACCAGTGCTTCCACCAGGGATGATAAAGCTCTGAAACAAGCACCCGATGCCAACCTGCCGTCTCCCTGGGATCTTCCCCCACCCAAAAGACTTCCAGTTCGTTCAAACGCTCGAGATTGAAGCGAATGCTGCCTTTTTCGGCGTTGATTTCGAGGCAATTATAGTTTTTGCGGCCGGCGGCGAAACGCGTGGCTTCCAGGGTTCCGATGGCGCCGTCCGCGAACTCCACCAGCGCCGTAAAAGCATCATCCACCGTCACATCTCCCATTTTCCCGCCGTCGGGCAAGGGCCGTTTCTTGATGAAAGTACTTGTCTGCCCGCTCACACTTGTGATGTTGCCGACCAAGTAGTGCGCCAAATCGACGATGTGGGCGCCGAGATCACCCAGAGCACCGCTTCCGGCAATATCCTTGTCCAGGCGCCAGATTTTCGACTCGCCATACTGCGGCATGAGCCATTCTTGCAAGTACATGGCCCGAAAATGGTAGATTCGCCCCAGCCGTCCCTCATCGATGAGATCGCGGATCAGACGGATGGCCGGCACGAAGCGGTAGTTGAACGCCACCATGTGCTTGACCCCGGCCTTCTCCACTCCCTCCCACATCTCCTTGGCCTCCTCGGCCGTGCGCGCCAGCGGTTTTTCGCAAAGGACATGTTTGCCCATCTGTGCCGCCAGCAGGGAGGGCTCGGCGTGGAGGTTGTTGGGGCCGCCGTTATCGAGGAGCTGCACGGCGGGGTCTTCCAGCATTTTACGCCAGTCGGTGTAGTAGCGCTGATAGCCGTAGCGCCGGGCGGCTGCGGCCACTGCCTCCTGATTGCGGCCCGCAATCGCCGCCAGGATGGGGATGGCGGGCGGGGGGTAGATCATGTAGGGGATTGTTTTGTAGGCATGGCTGTGGGCTTTGCCCATGAAGGCGTAGCCCAGCATGCCTATGCCGATCTCTGATGCTTCGCCCTCGCTTGGGGCCGCCGCCATGGCCGTGAATCCGCTTTTTGCTTCGTTCATACGATGTCTCCAGGATGTGAGTGGGTCATCTGGCGTTCATCCGTCGATGCGCGCCAGGGCATAGGGGCGCAGATGCAGGTCGAGATGATTGTTCTCGGTGGGGGTTAGCTCTGCGGCCTGCTTTCGGAACGCTGCCGGCGTTTGCATGGCAGCGATGACGTTGCTCTCGTCCATCACGCGCACGCGCACTTGCGCCGGTAGCCCAGATAGATGAATGTCTTGTTCTGTGGCCGTGAGATTTGCCACCAGCACCCGCATCCGGCCATTCTTTGTCAGAGCCAGACCCTCGACCTTGAGCCTGTCACTGGACGCGGCGGGCAGCATCTGGCCATCGGCGAACTCGCCTACGTCGGCGAAGACATGGTACATGGGGAAGACGGTGCCCGGCAGGGAGTGAAATTTTTGTGGGAGTGGCGATCCGGTCTCGGTTTCCATCACGCCGCGCCAGCCGGTGGTTTCGTAGTAGGTCAGGCTCTGCACGTCGCTTCCCATCAAAACCTTCAAACTCCCCAGCGTCCAACCGGCCCCAAACAGCGACATCTGCCGGACGTCGACCTGTGGCGGCAATTGGCCCGGTTCCGGCTGCGGTTCTGGCCCGGTGGCATTGGGATTGAAGCGCATCTTCAGGGTCACGGGGGTCACGGCCAGGGGGGTGTCGCCAATAAAGGTGCGGGCGCTGGCCACGGTGGCCGCCTGCGTCGCCAGGGTCTCCACCAGCGATGAATTATCGAAGGCGTGCACCTGCGGGTTGAGCGAGTAGCACACCAGGTCGAGGTCAGTGATGGGCGGGTGAGTGCGGTTCAGTTCGGTGAAGAAGACATTTGTGCCGGTGCCAAGGGGGATAGTCGGGTCATAATCTGCCAGATGCTGGCGCGCCAGACGCAGCCATTGGCTGTCGGTGACTTTTTCGTGCTCATGGAAGATCAGCCAGGTTTTGATGGAGGATTGCTCTTCGCGTAGCCAATTAGCTATCTCCATAAGCTCTTCCTTCGCCGCATGAGAAAGAAAAATCGCTACTTCCAAACGCACGCCAATGGCCCGTGCTTCAGCGCTAACTCGCCGCAATTTCTCGACCCACCCCGGCTCTGACAGCCGTAATCCCACCCGCAGATGTGATAAATGCAACGCCTTCAGGCGGGTGATCTCGCGTTCACTGAGCGCCTGGCCATGGCTGGCGACGCCCAGACCGATGGCGGGCAGCGGCCTGGCCTCTCCTCCCACCACCAAGCTGACCCCTTGCTTCTGTGTACTTCCCCTCGTGGAAGGGACATCCCCTTTCATCGTTACGATCACGACCTGCCTGATGCGGGTTCCTGCCTTCACCTCGACGGGAAAGGGCAGGCGCAGGGGCGTGCAATAGGTCTTGTAGGAAGCGTCGGTCCAGTTGCGCTGATCCTCCATTTCGAAGATATCGCCCACGCAGCGGATCTCGGCCTCGACGCCTTCACCAAGCGGATAGGTCATTGCTACCATTTCGTTGAAAGGAATGACCGGCTTGGTTTCGCCATCGACGACCTTTTGCGGGGCGATGGTCGTGGGGAAGTAAGCATCATCATGGCTACCATCGACATGTTGTACCCGGCAGGGGGTGCCGGCCAGCTCCATGGGGTGCAGCACGCAAAAACCGATGCGATTGCGGCGAAAGGTGCTGTGGGCCTCGCCGTCCATCGAGAAGGTGATGGTGCCCTGGCTGGTTCCCACGATATCCCCATGCCACACAAAGTGAATATCTCCCTCTTCGTTTTCAGCATCGTAAGAGATGCGAAAGGCGTCTTCACCGATATCTATGTTTAAGTTTGAGAAAACTGGTTGCACTGTGCCCCAGTTATGATCCCGAATCGCCACATAAATCCGCCGCACTATCTCATGTTCACCCAGGCGAATATATCTGAGGTCGCCATTTTCATATTCCAGCGTCAGCGGCCCGGCGCGCAGAGAGAGGCGTTCGGGCAGCGGGGCAGCGCTACCATCATAGAGGATGTTTTTTGCTAAAGGCATCGCCACCTCCGGTTGATTGGGGAGAAGTGATGTGGTATGTGGTCATACCTCATACCACATCTTAACACGGGGGGAGGGTGTTGTCAATAGGTTATTAACTCAGATGTGCGTTTCAAAAAGGGGGCATTGGGTTCAAACTCGGCGGATGGCGAATCCGGCTCGTGAGCAGCGGTGAGGGGGGGCGCGTTTTGTAGCCGGGCGGCTTTCAGCCCCCGGCGGTCGTGGCAGCGGGGGACGAGAGCGTGTGGGCGGGTTGTAAGAGGGCAAGGGCAAGCCTCGCCCCTACCGGTTGTCGCCT
>JAADGC010000249.1 GCA_013152585.1 Chloroflexota bacterium | reverse complement strand
TGCCTTCGGCCTGGATGGCTTCGGCCGCGGCTTTCAGATCATCCCAGGTCCAGTCGGCTGTGGGTTCAGCAATGCCGGCCTTGGCGAAGGCTTCGGGCAGGTAAACCAATCCCAGCGTGCCCCAGTCTTTGGGCAGGCCGTAGGTTTTGCCGTCCAACGTGAAGATCGTCAGCAGGGCAGGGATAAAACCATCCCGGCTGACGCCAGCTTCGGCCATGAAGCCATCGAGGGGCAGCAACTGGCCGCTGGAACCGAACGCAGTCATCAACTGGTCATCTACGTAGAAAACATCGGGGGCAACGCCGCCCGCCATCTGCGCCTTCAGCTTGGTCTGGAAGTCGGCGGGGATGGGTTGGTAATCGACAGTGACGTCGGGGTAGAGCTTGTTGAAGCGTACGATGGAGTCTCGGTAGATCTGCTGTTCGGTCTCATCGCCCCAGCCCGAGAACACGATCTTGGCGCCCGGCTCCACCTCGATGACTTTGGCTGCGGCAGGCGCGGCCTCGATTGGCCCCGCGGTCTCGCCGCCGCCGGTCAGGAACTCTGCCGCGTCTTTGTTGGCCTGGGCAATCTGGTCGCCCAGATAGATGCGCTCCAAGGCCTTGGAAACGGCGTCGTTGACCTTGCCGGTGTTCGGGCCCCAGTAGGCTACCCGGGTCAGGGGGAAGGTACCACCAGCGGCAATGGCTTTGTCATTGGCGTCGACGACGAGGTCGAGCTGGTCGGGATGGGTGCTGTAAGCGAAACCGGTCTTGACGATCTCGGCCTGATTGTCGGCTCCGGTCACGAAGATGGTGAATGCTGCCGCCGCCTTGGGGTATTTGGAGTGGGCATTGACGCCGATAGCATTGGTGAAGATCACGTCCGCCTTACCCTTGGGACCGGTGGGCAGTTCCACTGCCTTCCAGGTCACGTCCGGGAAGTTCTGGCGCATGTAATTCACCATCCAGCCACCTTCGTAGGTCATGCCCGCCAGTTTCTTGCCGATGGCCTCACCACACCAGCCCGCACCTACATCGGATGCGGTCACCAGCGCCCCCGACTCTTTCATGCCGAAGACGAACTTTGCGGCTTCTTTCACCGCGGGCGTGTCAAGGGTAGCCGTGCTAAGATCATCGCTGGCGTAAGCGCCGCCATTGCCAAAGGCAAAGGGCGCAAAACGAGCCCAGTCGGCGTTCTGGCAGAAATGCCTTCGGCCTGGATGGCTTCGGCCGCGGCTTTCAGATCATCCCAGGTCCAGTCGGCTGTGGGTTCAGCAATGCCGGCCTTGGCGAAGGCGTCGGGCAGGTAGACCAATCCCAGCGTGCCCCAGTCTTTGGGCAGACCGTAAGTCTCGCCGTTCAACGTGAAGATGGTGAGCAAGGCGGGAATGAAGTCCTGGCGTGAGGCTCCCGCCTGCGCCATGGTGTCATCCAGAGGCAACAACTGTCCGCTGGTGCCAAAGGCCGTCATCAGTTGGTCATCCACGTAGAAGACATCGGGGGCGGCGCCGCCGGCCATCTGTGCCTTCAACTTGGTCTGGAAGTCGGCGGGGATGGGTTGGTAGTCCACCTCGACATCGGGGTAGAATTCGTTGAAGCGTGCGATAGAGTCTCGGTAGATCTGCTGCTCTGTCTCATCGCCCCAGCCCGAGAACACGATCTTGGCGCCCGGCTCCACCTCGATGACTTTGAGATCGCCATACGCGGCCGCGGGCGCTGGTTGTGCTGTTGGTTGTGCTACAGGCGCTTCGGTGGGGACAGGCTGGGGTGTGGCTGTGGGCTTTGCCGCCCCACCACAGGCCACTAAACCCAACGCCAGGATGATAACGAACATCAGGGTGAAGATACGAAAATGTTTCATGAGGACATCTCCTCCAGAATTGAGATGGTAAGTGAATGGGTGTGAAAAGGATCGATAACGAACTGGGACTCACTTGAGATCGATAGACAGCCTCCTATCAGCCTTACACCCTCATGCGTCATTGCCAATTTCTGAACATCCTGAAGTATAATTCGGCGTCGGTTGGCGCATAACGGCGCTGGCCAGATGCGATCCGGGTCGTTTCTCTGTCCACCAAGACGCTAAGAAACGGCCCGGTATTTGCTTGTCGAAGTCGTGGTGCGGCCTTGGGGACGGATATCCACAGTTTGCAGATCACCACGATGAAGGAACTTGAAGCTAATACGGGTCCAATGTGCAGGTAAACAAGGTTCTACGGACCAGCCATCCTGGCCCAGGCGCAAACCTCCAAACCCGAACACCGCCGCCTGCCACAAGCCCCCGGCGCTGGCACCATGGATGCCATCGCCGGCATTGTGGCGGATATCCTGTAAATCGGCGCGGGCGGCCCGCATAAAATGTTGATAGGCATCATCGGGCTTGCCCACGCGGCAGGCCATGATGGCGCTGATGGCAGGCCCCAGGCTGGAGCCATGTTCGTGATCGGTGCGAGGATCGTAGTAGTCGTAGTTGGTGCGCACTTGCTGGTCGCTAAAATGCTCGGGAAAGAGATATTGCAGCATGAGCACATCGGGTTGCTTGATGATCTGGGTGGCCTGACAGCCCTCGATGTCCAGAATCGCCTGCATGGAGCGCGTGCGCCCGGGATCGCGCAAGAGGGCGAAATCTGGCTCCTGCAGATCGTAATAGCCTGCGAACTGTTCGATCAGCCCCGTCTCAGGGTCCTGCGGCAAATAGATGCGCCCGCTGATGTCCCGCCAATGCGCCAGGCGGCCGGGGGTCAAGTCGAGGGTGACACACAGTTCAGCGTGTTTGGCCGGAAAAGCATCCTGCAACCAGGCCAAAACAGTCGATGCCGTTTCCAGATGCCAGCGGGCAAGGAAGTTGGTGAAGGCGTTGTCATCGACATGATCATGGTATTCATCCGGGCCAATGACATCGCGAAAATGATATCTGCCATCCTCCTCCCGTTGAGCGGCGCTTGCCCAGAATTTGGCGCCATCAAGCACCATCTCGGCCCCATAATCGCGCATCCAACGGTCATCACCGCTCACCCGCCAGTATTGCATCGTGCCGTAAGCGATATCGGCGGTGATGTGAATCTCGATGTCGCCTGTGTAGATACGGATCAGCTTTCGGGGATCGGCGAAATGGGGTACCCAGGTGGGCGTGACCTCTTTGCCGTCGCCTGCACTCTCCCAGGGGAATTGGGCGCCCTCATAGCCATTCTCGGCGGCCTTGGCGCGGGCGCCAGGCAGGTTGTGATAACGGTAAAGCAGCATATGGCGAGCCAACCGGGGCTGGGTGTGGGAAAACATGGGCAACATGAATATCTCGTTATCCCAGAACACATGATGCCGATAACCAAAACCACTCAGGGTCTTGGCACCGATGCTGGCCCTGTCGCTAAAGCGGGGGGCGGCGATCAGCAATTGAAAGATGTTGAAACGCATGTCAATCTGCGCCTCGATATCCCCTTCGATGACAACATCGTTGACCTCCCAGATCTTGGCCCAGGCTTCGGTGTGCGCCCGGAACAGCACTTCGTAGCCTTTTTCGCCGGCATTCTGCGCCGCTGATGCGGCAGCGGCGGGCGGATCGGCCGCTTCGAAGGCACTGGCCACGCCCACGAATTGATCCAACACCAGACCCTCCCCTGCCTCTAGCATCGCCAGGTGCTCAATGCCGGGCTGCCCCTCGGCAGCGCAGACGCTGGCGCTCATGAATGGGGGGGTGTCGCCCATGATCCGTACACGCACGTTCGCGGCCAGGGCCAGATCGATGTTGGTTTCGCGGGTGCGGACATGCAGTTGCACCTGATCGGGGCTTTGTTGCTGGTCGATGATGCGCCAATGCCAGAGGCCCATATCGGGAACCGGCGCACCGGCGATGGGATTATGGGCGTAGGCGTCCAGACCCGAGCGCACACGCAGCTCAGTCTCGCCCTTGACCACCTTGACGGTCAAGCGCGTGGCGGCTGTATGGGCATCGTGCATGCACACAAAGCGCTCGAATTGCAGATCGAGCACCGGCCCTTCGTCGGCCACCTGCCAGCGTACGTGCCGAGAAAGAAGCCCTCTGTGCAGGTCGAGTTGGCGGTGATAACTGAGCACCTTGCCCTGATCCAGCCGAAAACGTCTGCCGTTGGCCCACAGAGCCACGCCCCACCAGCGGGGGATATTGGCCAATTCGCTAAAGTGCAGCGGCGTCCAATCCCACAACCGGTGCACAAAACCAGCAGCATGGCCTTGAGGCCAGCCTTCTTCGCCAGCACCACGTACACATTGATAGCCATTGCCGATGGTAAAGATGGTTTCTTTGTAGTGCTGGCGCCCGGGCTCAAAACAGCTCTCGGCCACCGTCCAGGATGCTCGCGTCAATGCCGCGGTGATGCGTCTCAGATTCACCCCATCCAGGCTCTCGAACCGAGCATGTGCATGACCCACCCGCTCTTCCGGCCCCAAACCGATGGCCCACATGCCGGCAGCCAGGGCGGCATCGATGCCGGCAGCCGCATCTTCCATCACGGCACACCTGGCGGGGTCCTCACCCATTGCCTGGGCCGCGACCAAGAAGAGATCGGGGGCGGGCTTGGGGTGGATCACGCTATGGCCATCGGCGATGGCATCCAGGAGAGGAAGGATGCCCAGTCGTTCGAGAACGGTGCGGGCATTCTTGCTGGCCGAACCGATGGCGATCTTCACCCCGGCCGTCTTCAGCTCCTGCAACAGCTTCAGCGCCCCGGGCAACAAATCTTCCGGCGTGATCTGCTGCAACATGGCCACGTAGTATGTGTTTTTGCGGGCCATCATTTCGGCAATACGCTCTTCACTCACATCGCCGCCATCAAGGATGATCTCGAGCGAATTTCGCCGTGATATGCCTCGCAATCGTTCATTCATGGTACGATCGAAGGGCAGGCCCTCTTCATCGGCCAATCGTTTCCAGGCCAAATAGTGGTATTCGGCGGTGTCGGTAAGGACACCATCCAGGTCGAAGATAATGGCTTTGGGTTCCATGAAGGGTAGTTGGGGAGAACGAGGAAAAGGGAAGGGAGCAGAGCCGGGCTAGGGTTCAGGAGGTCGGGCGCCGCTGGAGTCACGAACGATCAGCTCGGGGCAGAGCAAAATGTGGGCATCTTCTACGGGGCGGCCCTGGCAAAGGGCCACCAGCATCGTAATCAAACGTTCGCCGATCTCCGTGACGGGCTGGCGTAAGGTGGTGAGATGGGGGCGCAGATAACGGGCCACGGGGGCGTCATCAAAACCGACGATGGCCAAATCTTTCCCGATCTCGAGGCCTGCATCCAGGGCCGCATTGATCGCCCCAATCGCCATCAGATCGGAAGAAGCGACGATGGCATCAGGTCGATGCTGTTGCGGCAGACGCAACAAATGCCGAGTTTTCTCATAAGCATCGCCATGTCGGTTTTCGGTGCGGACGACCCAGGCAGGATCGATGGTTACCCCAGCCGCTCTCAGCGCCGCCCAATAACCGCTCAAGCGATATTGTCCGGTCAAAGAATCGGCCGGCCAGGCGAGGTGGCCAATGCGACGATAGCCGCGATCGAGCAGGTGCTTCACCGCCATCGCTGTGCCCTCCTTCCCATTGACATCCACCCAAGAAAAGTCCCATTCTGGATTCGAACGCCCAAATGCAACAAAGGGAAATCCAACGTCAAGCAAACTCCGCACACGCTTATCATTGAGATTCGTATTGGACAAAATAAAGCCATCTACCTGACCGGTTAGCACCATGTCTTGGTAGATGGCAAGTTCTTCCTCGATGGTGGCACTGGGGAAGGTGAGCACACGATAGCCATGGTGGGCAGCAGCCTGAGCAATGGCGTTGAGGAATTGGTCCAGAATCGGATTGAATTGGTCGGGAGGCGTGGGGCGCCAAGTGTAGCCCAGCAGGCGGGTCTCGCGTGCCTGCAGATTGCGAGCCATGATATTGGCGCGATAGCCCAGCCGCTGGGCGGCTTCCAACACCCGCAGCCGCGTCTCCTCTCCCACCCGACGGCTGTTATTGAGGACATAGGAAACGGTGGCGGTGGAAACGCCAGCTTCTCTTGCGACATCGCGAATCGTTGGACTTGGCATACTTAAACGTTTAACCTCACGTTCAAAAATAAATACCACCAAGGTGGTATGGCCAGTCTCAAAACTTAAACGTTTAACCGTTTGCAGTTTAGCACAGAAAGAACCTCGTGTCAAGAGGTAATTTTGTACGAGGGTGCGTCCCAGGAATTGGGGCGTAAGGTTGGAGGTGGCGCTGCGGCGCATCACGGATGCGCCGAGCGCTTCCTTTTTTCGTGTGTTGGTCGCATCATGGATGCGGCCAAC
>JAADGC010000161.1 GCA_013152585.1 Chloroflexota bacterium | reverse complement strand
GGGTGGGGGAAGGCGGCGACGTGGGGGTTGCCGTGGCGGTGGCCGGGGCCGTGGGGGTGGGGGTTACCGTGGCCAAGGGCTGCTGGATGCAGTCTACAGTCAGGGCATAGGGACCGCTACTACCGGCATAGCCGTCAACGACGATGAAATGATCGCCTGCCGGGAGTTCGGAGACGGTGAGGGAGGCATCGCCGGCATAGCAAAACGAGGGATCGTCTTCGGAGAGGAGGAAGAGATCAAGATCACGCGAGGCAGCATCGGAATAGCTGAGGGTGAGGGTGAGGGCCTGGGTGAAGGAGGTTTTCAGGCGATAGAAGTGCTCGGGGCCGGTTTCGGGCCAGTCGGGCCGGCAACTGTAGGTGTCGATCGTGTTGCTGGCGTCGCTGGTGTCGGCGATGTAGCTGCCCTGGCAATAAGCCGGTGTGGCCTCGCGGGGAGGTTGAGTGCTGCCAGCAAAAGCATCAACCGGGGGCCGGATCATGCCCAGGCCCAGAAGAGCCAGAAACAAGAGGAACGCCAGCAGGAAGGGGAGAAATGAGAACCGATGTCGAGAAGACATGAATCGTTCAGTCCCACCAGACAATACATCTGGTGGGACTGGTGAAGGCTATTGCTGGATCAGCGGCAGGTAAAGGAATGGCTGAGGGGTGGGGGTAGGCGTGACCGTGGAGATAGGATCGTGGAGGAAGTCCCAGGTGAACACACTGTTGGCTTGCACAGAAACGAAGATGGAGCTGACAGGTTGGGCTTCGCCGTAGCCTGCGGGCGGTGTCTCGCTGAGCATGTAGTTGGCGGGTGGCAGATCGCTAAAGCTGTAACTGCCATCAGCGTCCGAGGTGGTGGTGTAGTCGCCACCAATGGAGAGGGTGAGAGTAGCTCCGGGGAGATCTTCGCCAGCGTCGTATTGGCCGTTGCCGTTGTAGTCGGCGAAGACTTTACCGCTGATGACGCCGGTGGTGGGCGTTGGGGTGGCGGTGGGCGCCGGAGTGGGGGTGCTGGTGGGAGTGGAAGTGAGGGTGGGTGTGGGGGTGGAGGTCGGTGCGGGAGTGTCGGTGGGCGTGGGGGCCGGGGTATTGGTGGGCGTTACTTCGATGAATTCGGCGACTTTTTGCACATCGACAAAGTGAATGTATTCGTCGCCGTCCATCTCGCCGTTGGGGCCGCGCGTATCGATGAAGAAATCGGCTTTCTGGTCGACCAGGAGATTGTTGAAATCGCCATCGTCGATCTTGAAGGTCGCCACTTTCCATTGGCCGGAGCCGGTTTTCTGTACGGCGTAGGTGGTATCGGTCAATTTGCCGGTGGCGGTGAGGTCGCCAGCCAGCGCCAGGCCGTTGGAGAGATCCCAATCGTTGATGGCGAATACCTGGGCTGGTTTGGGGCCGGTGACGGAGTCGTAGATCAGGCTCCATTGATCGGTGCCATAGTCGAGATAGCTGACGTTGATCACGACCTTGAAGGTGCTCTCGGCGGGGGCGCCACTGCGGGTGAAGTAGGAGTCGGCGGCATCGAAGGCGAAGCGATAGTTGCCCGAAGCCTGGTCGCTGCGTCGCGCCACCATGCCGGGGTCTAACTCGATCTGATCTCCCTTCTCACCAACGTAGTGCAGCAGGCCGGCATCGTACAGGGCCGGGGAGAAGGGATCGCTGTTGTAGTGCCAGGGCTCATTGATGACGCCGGTCCAGCCGGTGTTGTGAATGCGGGGATCGTCGGTGACTGGGATCGTAACCGTCCCCTGGTTGGCTAGATGCAGTTGGGTGAGATAGAACTCATAGTTGCCGTTGGTGGGCCAGTCGTTACAGGGATCGGTGTACATGGCGCCGCTGATGCAGGGGTTGCGGTGCTCCCGCATCATGGACCAGACACTGGGGGGCTCTGTTTCGCCGGGACGGAAGCCGGAGCCGAAGTATTTCTGCGCCCATTGGGCGACCAGGCGTCGATTCGGCGTATCGGCGTAGCTCCAGAAACCGGACAGGCGGAAGTAATCGCCGGGGAAGTCGAAGGCGCGGGCCACGCTCCAGTAGAACTCGTTTTCGGTGTTCATCATGTAGCCATAGCTTTCGAAGCCGATGGGCACCACATCGTTGTACTGGCGGGCCTGATCGTACATGCCGGTGCACCATTTGTTGGGATCGGGATGATCACATTTTTCCACGGTGTTGAAATCAGAGCGCATGTTGTTGATGGAGAGGCCGACGCGATGGGTAGCCGCATATTGGGCGATGGCTCGCCGCGAGGTGGGGCCGCCGCTGACGCCCGGATGGGGGGAGTTTTGCGTGAGCACCTGGATGCGGGGGAAGCCAGAACCATCGTAAAAGGCGTCGGTGTATTGGTCGATCACCCATTTCACGTATTCTTCCCAGTCGGCTATGGTCCAGCCAGCACCGCCGTTGCTGATGGGCTTGAAGAGAAAGGACTCGTCGTAGCCCACGCCAGAGCGATTGTCAGCAGCACGATTCTCGCCATCCATGCCCACACCCGTAGCAATCCAGCCGACGCTGCTGCGATAGGGGCTGTTGAGCAAATGGTCGGCCAGGGCGTGGATGAATTCCGAGTATTGGGCCCGGTAATAGGGGTGCATGTAGTCGAGCAGATACCAGGGGCCGTCTTCACAACCGGCACGGTTGGGTCGGCCACCATCGGGCTCACTGGACAGGATCATGGGTTCATCGCCCGTGTTGGCGATGCCATCTGCGCCTTTGAGAACAAAGGCTGGCACTGTGTGCTCAACGCCTTGATCCGGGCATGTGACGCCCTGGCGACCGGTGTAGGTGTAAAAAGCCAGACCCACGGCCTGATAGCCAGCATCCAACTGCTTTTGGATCAATCCATCCAGCTTATTCCAGTCATAATTGTTGTTTCCGTATTCCAACTGGGACCAAGCCAAAAAGAAAAATGAACCTACAGCCGAGTGCGCCACAGGATCGATGGGAATTCGCGTGGGATCGGTGGAATTTTCAATATACCAGCCTCGGGGGCCGGCGGGAGGAAAGGTCCAGTCAGTGGTATCGGGAGCAGCGACGATGGGGGTGGCGATGGGGGGGGTGCCATCACTCAGCGTCATATCGAAACCAGAAAAAAGCTGGTTGTCGGCAAACACAGTGGGTACAGCAATCGCCACCACAAAGAGAAGCAGGGCAGCGATAAGAAGGAGTACCTTCTTAGGCATAATGGGGGGGTACCTCCAATGAGAAGATTGACGGTCAGACAAGGGAGCAGTGTGAATGTCGGGGAACGGGATGCAACAGCACCCTAAAATCGCATCTGCCAGGGCAGCGCAGCCGCAATGTCGACATCAGGCTGCAACAAGCCTGAACGTATTTTACAAAAGTGAGTTGAAAAGAGCATGAACAAAGCATGTCTGTAAGATGACAGAATGTTCACCTCGCTGCCATAAGAAGTGGGAACAAGGTAAATATTGACTGCTCATCTTACCATAAGGGTATTTTTTGCTGCAAAGGAGTTACCTATCGAATCCACCGCTGTTGCCCGCAGGGGTGCGTCCTATGTTTTTGGTGGCGTGTGTTGGTCGCATCATGGAGGCCCAACACACGAAAAAAGGAAGCGCTCGGCGCATCCGTGATGCGCCGCAGCGCCACCTCCAACCTTACGCCCAAATTCCTGGGACACACCCTGCCCGCAGCAACCATTTGCCCTCGCTCATCCTTCTTGCTATAATCATTTTATCATTGATCCGATCTCCTCTCTCACAGGAGCGTGCCTATCGCTAAATTGGAGTTCAATTGCAGGAACAGACATTGAGCCGGGTGGTGCTGTTCGCGTCTTCAACCGACGTTTGCCTGATTCACACCCGCAACCAACACAACTTTCAATAGTACCTGCGTCGCTTGTTAGACGGTTTTGGCGGTAATGCCCGCCGACGATCCGGTCAGGGATGCAAAGGCCACGGCGGCAACAGGGTTAGTAGCCCTGTTCTCCGGCATCCTACCCTCGTTCGTGCGACCGAACAGTTCTGCTAATTGGCGATGCGTCAATCACTCATCAAGGAGTAAAGTAATGGCCAGTGTAAGTTACGAGCATATTTATAAACGCTTTTCAGGTGATGTCATCGCCGTTAACGATCTCACCCTGGACGTCCAGGACAAGGAGTTTATGGTTTTTGTCGGCCCCTCCGGTTGTGGTAAATCCACCTCGCTGCGTTTGTTAGCCGGCCTGGAAGAGATATCCGAAGGCGTCATCAAAATCGGCGACCGCATCGTCAACGACGTCCCTCCCAAAGACCGTGATATCGCCATGGTGTTTCAATCCTATGCTCTGTATCCGCACATGAGCGTCTACGACAACATGGCTTTTGGCCTGAAACTGCGTAAGATGCCCAAATCGGAGATCGACGATAAGGTGAAAGACGCTGCCGAAACCCTCGGTATTTCCTCATTGCTCGACCGCAAACCCAAAGCGCTGTCGGGCGGCCAACGACAACGTGTAGCGGTGGGACGCGCTATCGTCCGTCATCCTCAGGTTTTTCTTTTGGACGAACCGCTTTCAAACCTGGATGCTAAGCTGCGTGTCGAAACCCGCGCCAATCTCTCCCGCCTGCATCAACAATTGGAGACCACGTTCATCTACGTGACGCACGATCAGGTCGAGGCCATGACCATGGCCACCCGCATCGCCGTGCTCAAAGATGGCATCCTGCAGCAGGTCGCTTCCCCGCAGATGCTGTATGATCATCCTGACAACGTCTTTGTGGCCGGCTTTATTGGCAGCCCCAGCATGAACTTCTTCGACGCCACCCTGGTCGAGCAACCGGATACCGGCAAAATGGTTGTCGATAGTGGCTCCTTCCGCCTGGAAATTCCGGCTCACCAGACTTCAGACCTGCAACCATACAAGGGCCAGCAGATCATCTTCGGTATCCGTCCAGAAGACATCCATTCCGCCGAACTCACGCCCCCCGGTGTCATTCCAGCTCGCTTGAGCGCCACAGTAGATGTGACCGAGCTCATGGGAAACGAGATCTTTGTCTATGGCCTGACTGGCAGCAAGCCTTTCATCGCTCGTGTTGATCCGCGTACACAGGTGAGGCCCGGCGACGATATCGAATTCAATGTCAATATGGCCAACATGCACATCTTCGATCCCAAGACCGAGTTGGGCATCCTCTAAGCAAGAGCCGTAGCTGTCGCAGATTCACCACGCCTGCAACATCAAGGGGGATGGACGCACCAGTCCATCCCTCTTATTCTTGAGAAAAACTTATGATAACCGATCACGCCATTTACAAACATCTGGCTCAAAAAAACGACAACAAAATTGTATTGCTGGTGCTGGACGGCCTGGGCGGCCTGCCGCTCACACCTGATGGTCGCACCGAATTGGAGACCGCCGACACGCCCCATCTCGATCGTCTGGCCGCCGAAGGCAGCAGCGGGCGCTCGATTCCCGTGCGTCCCGGCATCACCCCGGGCTCCGGCCCTGCCCACCTCAGCCTCTTCAGTTACGATCCCATCATCTTTGACATCGGTCGGGGCGTGTTGGAAGCGTTGGGGATCGGTTTTGAGCTGGAAGCAGCCGATCTCGCTGCCCGCGGCAACTTTGCCACCGTAGATGCCGACGGTCTGATCACTGATCGTCGCGCCGGCCGCATCTCCACCGCCGAATGCCAGCGCCTATGTACGAAACTGCAGGCAGAGACCAGCCTTGCTGACGACGGTTACGAGATTTTCGTCAAGCCCGTCAAAGAGCATCGCTTCGTGCTCGTCATCCGCGGCGCCGGGCTGGGTGGCCAGCTCACAGAGACCGATCCCCAAACCGTGGGCAAAGCCCCCCTGCCTGTAAACGATGAAAGTAACACCCCTGAGGGCGCGCACACAGCGGCCTTAGTCAACAAGTGGGTGGCCCAGGCCCGGGCCGTGCTGGCAGGCGAGCCCCGCGCCAACTCACTCAACCTGCGGGGATTGGCCCAAGATCCGGGATTGCCCCTGTTCACCGACATCACCCAGATGCGCGCTGCCGCCATCGCCGTCTACCCCATGTATCGGGGCGTAGCCAAACTGGTGGGGATGGATGTGATTGAATTTGATGGAGATCGGCCCCAGCATGAAATCGCCGCCCTGCAACGTGTGTGGAACGAGTACGATTTCTTCTTCATACACATTAAGAAAACCGACAGCTACGGCGAAGACGGCAACTTCGATGCCAAGGTGCACGAAATCGAAGCGGTCGATCAGGTTATTCCCGACCTGCTTGCCCTCGATCCCAGCGTGATCATTGTCACCGGAGATCACAGTACGCCGGCCAAGATGCGCAGTCATTCCCCTCATCCTGTGCCCACCCTCTTCTGGGGCACGGGCGTCATGGCTGACCAAACCACGGCCTTTGGCGAACGCGCCAGCGAGGCCGGTGGTCAGGGCATCTTCCATGCCACCCAGATCGTGCCTCTGGCCATGGGCTATGCCGGTCGCCTGAGCAAGTTTGGGGCCTGAGTGAACGCCTAGAAATTACCTTATTGCCCGAATAAAAAGTAAAAGTTCATCAGGCAGCAGGAGCAAAACGAAAGGGCATTGTTGGAATTGCTGTGCATTTAGCAAAGGGGTAGCTAAAATCAAATCATTGCATTACAATACAGGCACCTGCTATGCCAAACACCCCTTCTTCTCCCACACAGCCTCCGCATCCGGGCGAGCGCAAGTCGTGGTTTTTCCCGCTACAGCATAATCTGGGCCTGCAATTGCTGGCGCTTTACGTCATGTTCATTGGCCCCGTGCTCGTGGGCGCCCTGGTGTTCGACTATTTCACCACGCAGCACCTGCAGAGCGATGTCCAGGCCGCGGATCTGGCGCTGGCCCATGCCATCGCCCAGGAAACCGATGCCACGCTCAGCAATGCCGCCCGCACCGTGGTCAATCTCGCCACGCGCCAGGCGGTGCTCACGGCCGACAATGTGGGCATGCAGGATATGTTCAAAGACATCGTGCTGGGGCGCAGTGATATCAATCTCATTTACCGTCTGGACGAAAACGGCATCATGCTGTATCACTATCCCGAAGGCCCCCCCAGCACCGTCGGGGTTGATTTTTCGTTTCGGCGTTACTTCAAGGCGGCTCAGGCCAGTTCGGGGCCCGTCTTCTCGGATGGCCGCATCTCTCCCACCACCAACAAACCCGTCGCCACCGCGGTCATGCCCTTGTGGGACGATGCGCATCGTTTTCGCGGGGTGATAGCCACCAACCTGGCACTCGAAAAACTCAGCGACACCCTCAGTATCATTCGCGGGGACCCTGCCCAGGGCCTGATCATCAGCATCGTCGATGCCCGGCGACAGATCATTGCCTATCCGGGCTTGCTCGATGCCGACTTGCCGGGGGACAGCATGCTCACCGTGCGCAAGGGAGAAGATCAGGGGCTTCCCGACACCATGCTGCCAGAATGGTCGAGCTGGACCGACAATGTGGTGCCCGATGTGCTGGCCGGGCAAATAGGATCCGTCATTGTACACGCCCCCGATAACAGCGAATGGTTGCGCTCCTATGTCCCCATCCCCGTCGCCGGCTGGGGCGTCATTGTGCAGCGGCCCACACAAATCGCCTTTGCGACTTTGCAGCAATTCCACCGGCTGCTCATGATCGCCATCGCCATCTATCTCGGCGGCGGCATCCTGTTTTGGCTGGCACTGTCGCGACAGGTGATCACGCCCCTGGAAAAACTGGCCGAGTTCAGTATCAAGGTGGGGCAGGTGCCGGAACGCCGGCAATGGGAACAGGTACCGCTGGATGCCTGGTTGACCCGGCTCGATCAAATAGGCCGGCTGGCACGTTCGCTCACCACCATGGCCGAAAACATCGAAACGCACTTTATGGACCTCTCGACCCTGCTGGAAACGAGCCGGGCTGTGGTGCGCTCGCTCGATACCGACACCGTGATCAATACCATCCTTGACGAAGTCCAACGGCTGCTCAACGTCGAACGCTGCGCCATCGTCGCCCTCGATGAACGTCTGGAGGTGTTTCGCATCCAGGCCAGCCGCGGCATATCGGACGATTACGTCCAACACCTGCGCATCGAACCCTCCGAGCCACACTCAACGGCCATGCGCTCGCTGCGCACGCGGCAACCGGTACAGATCGGTGACACCGAGAGTGACGAAGATTATGCGATCTTTCGCCAACGGGCACGCCGCGAGGGCTTCCGTTCGCTGCTGGCGGTGCCCCTTTTGCCACAACATGCCCCGCCGGCGGTGCTCATCCTCTACCACAGCCAGCCTCAGCAGTATTCTGATACCCAACTGGAACTGATCTCCAACTTCGCCAATCATGCCGCCATGGCCATGGAGCACGCAGCCTTATACGCCCAAACCGACGCCCAACTCCAGGAGCAAACCCGGCGCCTGGAAGCCATTGTCGAGAGCCTGGACAGCGGTTTGATCCTGGAAAGCCTGGACGGGCGCATCCTCTTCTGCAACCAGCAGGCCGCCGATCTGGCCGGCATCCGCCGCTCGCAGGCCCGGGCCAAGACCCGTGACGAACTGCTGGCGGCGCTGCTTTCCACTGCCATCGAGCCTGATGCGGCCCGTGAAGCTATCCTGAGCGCCCTCTCTGATCCCCAACTCCCCAGCATCGACATCAACCAACATGGCCGCAACAACCATGTGCAGACCCTGCGCATCGACTTTTTTCAGGTCACCGACGCCCGCGGGCGAATGATTGGCCGGGGGCAGTATTGGCAGGATATCAGCCGGGATAAAGAGATCGAGCGCATGAAAAACACCCTCCTATCCACCGTTTCCCACGAACTGCGCACGCCTCTGGCTGCCATCAAAGGCTATGCCACCACCCTGCTCGCCCGTGATGTGGAATGGGACCGGGAAACGCAACTGGAGTTTTTACAGACAATCAGCGACGAGACCGACCGCCTGACATCACTGGTGAGTAATCTGCTGGATTTATCACGCCTGGATGGCGGCAGCCTGCAAATTCAGCGCGAACTCTATCCCCTGGATGTTTTACTACGCGAAATAACGACCCGCGAGCACAAATACCTGGGCGACCGCCTGCAAGTCCATATTCCCGATGGTCTGCCCTCGCTGTGGATCGATCGGGCCAGGTTGGAAACCGTGCTGCGAAATCTGCTGGACAACGCCGCCAAATACGCGCCAGCCAATTCCGCCATCGAACTCAGCGTCGAACAGCACCATGGTCGCGTGCTGGTAAAGGTGCGGGATTACGGGCCCGGTGTGCCTACTGACCAGCACCGCAAGATATTTGATCGCTTTTATCGCGGCACCGCCGAGACCAAGCACGCGATTGGCGGTAGCGGGCTGGGCCTGGCCATTTGCCGGGCCTTTGTAGAAGCCCACGATGGCGAGATCTGGGTCGAGGACGGCCGGCCCGGCGCCATATTCGCTTTCTCCCTGCCTATTCCTAACGCCACCCCACCTCCAGAGGTGACCTATGCCCGCTCGCATTCTCGTCGTCGATGACGAACGTCCCCTGCGCGAATTTATCAGCCGCAACCTCGCCGTGCGCGGCTTCGAGGTGTTCAAGGCCGCCAACGGCCTGGAGGCGATGGCCGTTTTTCAGACGCAGCCGCTGGATCTGATCATCCTGGATTTGATGATGCCGCACTTGAACGGGCTCGAGGTTACGGAACGCATCCGCCGCAGCTCCACCGTGCCCATCATTGTGCTCAGCGCCCTCGACGATGAACGCGACAAGGTGAAAGCGCTGGATATGGGGGCGGACGATTATCTCAGCAAACCCTTTGGCGTGGAAGAACTGCTGGCACGGGTGCGTGTGGCCCTGCGCCGCGTCGAATGGGCCCGACATGCCCCGCACGAAGAAACATTACGCCTGGGTGAAATCGAACTGGACGCCGAAAAAGGGATGGTGACGCGACAAGGAGCGCCGGTCAAGCTCACCCGCACCGAATTCGATCTGCTGCACTTTTTGATGCAGCACGCCGGCAAAGTATTGGCGCATCGCCGCATCCTGCAGGAAGTTTGGGGGCCCGAATATGGTGACGAGGCCGAATATTTGCGCGTGTATGTGGGACGTCTGCGCCGCAAACTGGAAACCGATCCCACACATCCCCACTATATTTTTACCGAACACGGCATCGGTTACCGTTTCGGTGAGTAGCGGTGCCGCCTCAGAATGAGGCCGGCCACCACGCACCAGGCGCAAATTTACAAATTTTTTAGAAGCTGGGAGGTATTGTTTATGTTATTTTTGGGTGAGACCCTTACAATAATAGCAACCCATTGTTGATTTCACCTGACCAGAGGTGGATTGTCAGGTACCAGCCCACAAGGAGGTGAGCGCACATTCGATATAGCATCTACCGACGATACCTATTTTCCAATCGCATGGAATGTTGCCTTCATCAAAGCAACCGTGCGTCCTTTCTCCATTCATCCATTTTTAGGAGGACAGTCTTATGTCTCGTAAAGTCATGTTCGTTCTTGGAATGCTCGTGATCGTCGCATTGATGCTCACGGCCTGTGCCCCGGCCCCCGCAGCCAAAACCAGCGGGGCCGAAAAAACGGTGACTATTGGTTTTACGGCTTCGCAAACGGGGAAATACAATGTGGAATCGAGCCGTCAGACCAATGGCCTGAAAATGTGGGTGGACGATGTCAATAACGCCGGCGGGATCAAGCTCAGTGATGGCACCGTGCTCAAGTTCGCCACCAAGTTCTACGATGACGAATCCAATAAAGATCGGGTGCAGGAGCTGTACACCCGGCTCGCCACCGAAGACAACGCCAACTTCCTCATCAGCCCCTATTCCAGTGGTCTCACCGCGGCTGCGGCAGTCATCGCCGAACAGTACGGCAAGATCATGATTACCACGGGGGCGGCCTCCGACGCCACTTACAAGCAAGGGTACACCCTGGTCTATCAGGCCTACACCCCGGCCAGCCGCTATCTCACCAGCTCGGTAGATTTGCTGGGCTCGCTCGATGCTTCGGCCAAGAAAATTGCCTTTGTGTACGAAAATTCCAAATTCTCCACCTCGGTGGTAGAAGCGGCCAAAGCGTACGCCGAAGCGCAGGGCTACGATGTAGTCCTGTTCGAAGGCTACGATCCCGACACCAGTGACTTCAACCCCTTCATCAACAAAATCCAAGCCGCCAGTCCCGATGCTATCATGGGCGGTGGACACTTCCAGGATGGTAGCACCTTCGCTCGCCAGATCAATGAAAAGAACCTGCCCGTGAAATTCATCTCCCTGCTGGTGGCGCCCCCCGAACCGACCTTCTCCGAATTGGGTGACGCAGCCGTCGGCGTGGCCGGTCCCAGCCAGTGGGAAGCCGCGGCCAAGTATTCGCCCGAAGCAGCCAAGGCCGCAGGCATGGATTGGCTGGGCCTCAGCAGTACCGAGTTCGCTCAGAAATACGAAAAAGCCTACGGCGAAGCGCCTTCGTATCATGCCGCCGGTGGGTATGCCGCTGGCCTGCTGCTGCAAAACGCCATCCAAAAGGCCGATTCTATCGAAACAGCCAAAGTGAAAGCGGCGCTCGATGCCACAAATCTGATGATCTTCTTTGGTCCCCTCAAGTTCGACACTTCGGCCGATGCACACGGTTTGCAGGTGGGCCACAGCATGATCGTGGTGCAATGGCAACGCGACAGCTCTGGCAAACTCGTCAAGCAGGTGGTATGGCCAACTTCCGGTGCCACCGCCGATCCTCTCTACCCCATCCACTAATCTCCCACACCAGAGGAGCGCACGGACCTTCAAGCCTGTGCGCTCCTCTTTCTCTTCACACTCCTCGGAGCATCCCTATGGTCAATGTTTTACTTGCTTCGTTGATCGATGGCCTGCTCATCGGTTTTGTTTACGGTATTGCAGCGATGGGGCTTTCGCTCATTTTTGGCGTGATGGATGTCGTCAATCTGGCGCATGGTCCGATTATCGCCCTGGGCATGTTTGGCGTCTACCTTCTCTTCTCGCTGCTGGGTCTCAATCCTTTCATCGCTTTGATCCTGGTAGCGGTGATGGGCTTGTTATTTGGGCTTGTCATGTACATGACGGCGGTGCACCGAGTCATCGATGCCCCTCCCCTTTCGAGCCTGCTGGCGACCTTTGCCGTAAACATGATGATCATTGGCATCGGCACATCGCTCTTCACGACTTCATCGTACAATGTCGAATACAGTCTGGGCACCGTGACTGCCGGGCCCATCAACGTGACTGGCACCCGGCTCGCAGCTTCGCTGATCGCCCTCCTGGTGACCGCGGCCTTGTATTGGTTTTTGTATTACACCCGGACCGGTAAATATATCCGGGCTGTAGCCAACAACCGCAGCTCAGCCGAACTCATGGGCATCCCCTCGACCCGCATCCTGGCCCTGAGCTTTGGCATTGGCACCATGCTGGCGGCCATCGCCGGCGGCCTGATCGCCACCATCTTTCCCATCAACATCCTGGCCGGCGGCTCATACGAGCTGAAGAGCTTTGTGATTGTGGTGATGGGGGGGCTGGGGAATCCGCTGGGGGCATTGATCGGGGGCTTGATTTTGGGCCTGATGGAAGGCGTCGTACCCGTGTTCATGAAGACCACCTGGGTGCCTGTGCTTGAATTCATGCTGTTCATCATCATCCTGCTCGTCCGACCTCAAGGCATTTTGGGAGCAAAAGAATGAAGCTGTCACGCTATCCTGGTCTGATTATCGCCGTGCTCCTGGTGGTGCTTGTGTCGCTGTACCCGATAATCACGGGCAGCGCCAGTGCTCGCGAAACTGTGTTCACGGTGCTGATGTCGCTGGCCCTGGCCTCCAGCCTGAATATCCTCCTGGGGTACACCGGCTATGTGAGCTTTGGGCATATTGTCTTCTTTGGCCTGGGCGGCTATGTCGGCTTCTACACCCTGACGGCGTTGCATTGGCACCTGCTGTTGGCCGTGCTGGCGGGTGGGGCGGCGGCGGCGGGGCTGGCATTTGCTTTAGGAAAATCGATCCTGCGGCTGCGGGGCGCCTATTTTGCCCTGGCCACCATCGGCGTAAACGAGGCCCTACGCGCTTTCATCAATAATTTCGAACCGTTTGGCGGCCCCGTGGGCATGGACATGAAATTTGCCATCTACAATGAATACGGCGGAGCCATGCAGGCGTTGTGGATCGTCTATGGCGGGCTGATCGTCATCACCCTGGGCGTGATCTTCACCAGCTATGCTGTTAAAAAATCGAAATTCGGGCTGGGGCTGATGGCCATCCGCGAAGATGAAGACGCCGCCGAAGTGATGGGGGTGATGGCGCCCAACGCCAAAACCTGGGCTTATGTGCTCTCGGCCATCTTCCCGGGGTTGATCGGCGTGTTGTTCTTTTTCAAAAACGGGAATATTGAACCCGGCGACGCCTTCCGCCTGCATCTCTCCATCGAACTGATTGTGATGGTGATGCTGGGCGGGCAGGGGACGGTGTTAGGACCCATTGTGGGCGGGGCCGCGTATCAGCAATTGCGCAAAACGCTGCTCACCAGTCCTCTCTTCAAAAATATCCAGCTTGCTGTCGCTGGCTTCCTGCTGCTGATCATCGTCCTCTTTATTCCTTCCGGGGCGGTCGGTTGGCTACGTTCCCGCTTTGCTACCATGCGGAGGGTGCTGGAATGATTCTGCAAGTCCAAAACGTCACCAAACGATTCGGTGGCCTCACTGCTGTCAAAAACGTATCCTTCGAGTTAGCCGAAGGCCATATTTTGGGCCTCATTGGCCCCAACGGTGCCGGCAAGACCACCCTCTTCAACTGCATCAATGGCGTGTATGATCCCAGCGAGGGGAAGATTATTTTCCGTGGCCAGGACATCACAGGCTTGCCGACTTATCGAGCCGCGCACCTGGGCCTGGCCCGCACACATCAGATCGTGCGGCCCCTGAACGAACTCACGGTGCGCCAAAACGTGATCGTGGGCGCCTGCTACGGTCGCGAAAACCTGGGCCTGCGGGAGGCAGCGCATGTGGCAGACGAGATCATGGCGTTCGTGGGGCTGAGCCAGCGCACCGACATGCTGGCCAGCAGCCTCAATGTGGCTCAGAAAAAACGTCTGGAACTGGCCCGGGCGCTGGCCTCGCGCCCCTACCTTTTGCTCCTGGATGAGGTGCTGGCAGGGCTGAATCCAACCGAAGTCAGCGCCATGCTAGACACGATCCGCAGCGTGCAGCAGATGGGCATCACCATCATCATGATCGAGCATATCATGCACGCGGTGATGAGCCTGTCCCAACACATCATCGTACTCAACTATGGCGAGCTGATCGCAGAAGGCTCCCCGGAAGAAGTCTCGCAAAATCCGCAGGTGATCGAAGCCTATCTCGGGGACCCCGATCTGGCAGAACGCTTGCTGGAGGAGGATAGAATCTGATGTCTGTATTAGAAATCCGCAATGTGATTTCCGGCTATGACGAACTACAGATCCTGTGGGGCGTGGATATGGGCATCGAAGAAGGCCAGCTCACGGCCCTGGTGGGCTCGAACGGCGCTGGCAAGACCACACTCCTGCGCACGATCGTGGGCCAGCTCAAGCCCTGGCAGGGACAAATCATCTTCCAGGGGCAAGATGTGAGCACGCTGCCGCCCTACACCAAGGCCGAGATGGGGCTGATCATGGTGCCAGAAGGAAGGCAACTCTTTACCGACATGAGTGTGATGGAAAATCTGGAGATGGGGGCCACGCCGCGGCGCGCCCGTGCCGGCGCCAGCCAGCGTCTGGAAATGATCTTCGAGCTCTTCCCGCGGCTGAAAGAACGCCTCAGTCAGAAATCCGGCACCATGAGCGGTGGGGAACAGCAGATGCTGGCCGTGGCGCGGGGGATCATGTCGGACCCGGTCGTGCTCATGATCGATGAGCTCTCACTGGGCCTGGCACCGGTGCTCACCCTCGATTTGTTCCAGGCCCTGCGCAAACTCCGTCGCGAGGGCATCACCATCCTGCTGGTGGAACAAAACGTACGCATGGCCCTCAAGGTCAGCGACTACGCTTATGTGCTGGCCAAGGGCAAGGTAGAAATGAACGGCCTTTCACATGAGATCGAGCAGGATGAAGCGGTGCGCACAACGTATCTGGGCATCTGATTCCGCAGCGGGAGCGCCACCTACCCCATTCCGCTCGCCACACTTAGAAACTGGCGTCCGGCGAAAATCAAACTCACGGCTTAGCAACGCATTTCTTGACCCGAATGACCCGAATGTGACGAATTATTCGCCAACAACACGGCCAGAACCGAGATTCTGGCCGTGCTGTGATGTGCAGAGAAAGAAGGGGGGCGGGTCTCAGGCCGCAGGACCGTCTCCATCCTTAAACAACCCCTTGATCCCACCCAGAGCGCCCAACACGCCGGAAGCTTCGTAGGGGATGAAAACTTTGGCAGCCTTGCCATTGGCCATCGCTTTCAGGGCTTCCAGATACTGAATGGCGATCAGTTTGTCATCGGGTTTGGCTTCTTTGATGGCATTGAAAACCGTGGTGATGGCGCGCCCCTGGCCCTCGGCTTCAGTTTGCAGGCGGAAGCGCTCGGCGCCAGCAATCTGGCGCACAGCTTCGGCCTTGCCCTCGGCTTCCAGAATGGCCGCCTGCCGAAACCCCTCGGCTTCCAGGATATTAGCGCGCTTCTCACGTTCTGCCTTCATCTGCCGGTGCATGGCCTGCATCACGTCCGCCGGGGGATCGATGCGCTTAATCTCGACACGTACGATACGCACACCCCATTTATCGGTCGCATCATCCAGCACTTCCCGCAGCTTGGTGTTGATCACTTCACGCGAAGTCAGAGCCTGATCGAGCTCCATTTCGCCTACCACATTACGCAAATTGGTTTGCGCCAGCTTGGTGGCGGCACCGAAGAAATCAGCCACGTTGTAGACCAGTTTCACCGGATCTGTGGCCTCAAAGAACACGATGGCATCGACAGCGACCACCACATTATCCTTGGTGATTACCTCCTGCGGGGGCACATCGACCACCTGCTCACGCATATCCACTTTTCTCAGATGATCCAGGAAAGGAATAATCAATGTCAGGCCGGGCTGCGCCGTACGCGCATAACGCCCGAGACGTTCGACCACGCCCTTTTGATACGGTGAAACAATGCGGATAGCCATCGTACCCACCGCAAATACAAACGCAACCAAGACAAACAAGAACAAAACGGTTTCCATATCAAACCTCCATGGGGAAAAAGAAAAGAAACAACTGGTTTATTCGCCGCGCCTGACAATCAGACGCGTTCCTTCTACACGCACAATCTCGACAATGGCATTGACGGGGAAGATCTCATCGTTGGCCGACTGCGCCCGCCACTCCTCACGATCCACACGCACACGGCCGGAGGCGGCGATGGGATCGATTATTTCGAGCACAACGGCCCGTTTTCCCAGCACCCGATCAACGCCCACCCCTTCGGCCTGCGGACCTGTGATACGCTCGGCAAAGCGTCGGGAATAAGCAATCGCCACCACCGACACCAACACAAATAACACGAGTTGCCAGTCGATGCCGAGGCCCAAAAAGGCCACCAGCGCTGCCGCCAGCGCCCCCACGCCAAAGGCGGCCAGCACAAAACCCGCCGTAAAAACTTCGGCCAGGAAGAAAGTCAAGGCCACAACCAGCCATCCCCATCGCAGAATTTCAGGGTTAAACATGAACGCCTCCTGGAAAATGATCAACGAAAGCAAAGACAATAAGTAACTGGAGGCTGGCGAAAATCAAACTCACGGCTTAGCATCGCATTTTTTTGACACGAATGAGACGAATTATTTGCCAAATTCTTCCTGAAATTCGCGAAAATTCGTGTCAAAAAGAAAAAACGCCAAAGTCCAGTAAGTAACACCTACGCTATCCTCGTTCTCAACCACAGATTTCCACAGATGTGTAACAAAAAATCTGAGGTGTTTGTGAAAGTATAACTACTTGTATCGATAGTTACACTCATTATACCCCAACCACCCTTCTTTACCCGACCCCATGCTGACAACTCTAAGACGTCTGCCTGACCTTAGGCCACAGGTACTTGAGCCTACATACAGGGGGGTGCGTCCCCTGTTTTTGGTGGCGTGTGTTGGTCGCATCATGGATGTAGCCAACACACGAAAAAAGGAAGCGCTCGACGCATCCGTGATGCGCCGCAGCGCCACCTCCAACCTTACGCCCAATTTCCTGAAACGCACCCCTCCCCGGCAGCCGAGTTGACGGTGGGCAGTGGGCGTGATAGCATGTGCTGGGGATGAAGCCTGACGCTCGGGGCGTCGTAAGCAATACCTCGCCCCTCCCTCATCCTTCTCCCCGATACTCTCCTGGCCGGTTTGGCAGTGCGGGCAGGGGCGTTTCCCGGCTCGAACGTGGCGCCACGCAGAAGGGGCTACGTCCTACAGTCGAACGTGTCTGATTTCACGCCTGTTGAGGTCACCCCGATTGCGATCTAAATTAAGCAGCCTACCGGCCCGACTGCGGAGCGGTCGTTTTCTGGGAAATGTCTTGATTTTGGCAGGAGGTACGAGCCTGGGCCACTTGGCCACCATTCTGGCCTCCCCCATCCTGACACGGCTTTATACGCCTGCGGACTTTGGCGTTCTGGCTGTGTTTTCTTCGATGCTGGGAATTTTAGCGGTGATTGCAGCCCTGCGTTATGAATTTGCCATTCCCCTGCCCAGAAAGGATGCGGACGCGGTGGCGCTGCTCAAACTGTCAGCGGGAATTGTGATCATCTTCAGCCTTGTGGTTGCCGGTGGCGTTGGGTTGTTAGGGGATGCGATATCGGCCTGGACGCATACGCCATCCTTGAAATCCTATCTTTGGTTGTTGCCCCTGGGATTGTTGAGCGTTAGCGGTTATCAGGTTCTGAATTATTGGACTGCTCGGAGAAATCAATTTACTCTTTTGAGTTTTACCCGCACAGCGCGGTCTTTCGCACGCGCCGGGTTTCAGGTTACGGGCGGGGCCTTCGATTTTGGTGCCCTGGGACTGATCGGGGGCTTGGTTGCAGGACGTTTACTGGGAACATTGTCCCTCTTTTGGGGAATTTTTCAGGGTGAAAAGGTACCGCCAGCCTCTTCTGTACGGTACGTAGCAAGGCGCTATAAAAATTTTCCGCTTTATAACGCATGGGCTGCATTGGTAAATGCTATTGGCATGCAGGCGCCTCCAATCCTGTTTGCCCGCTATTTTTCTGTAAACGATGCCGGATTCTTTTCATTAACCATGCAGGTGCTCGGGCTCCCTGCTGCATTGATTGGCCAGGCCGTAGGACAGGTTTTTTATCCTATGGCAGCCAAGCACGTGCATGAGCCGGGGGCAGCCAAGGCATTTGTGGAACGAATCGCCACTGTGTTGCTGGCCATGTCTTTTCCTGTTTTCGCATTCGTCGCGCTTTCCGGGCCAGTGCTCTTCACAATTGTTTTTGGCGAATCGTGGTTGACAACAGGCGTTTATGCCCGTTATCTGTCTCCGTGGCTCATGGTCGCATTTGTTTCATCGCCACTGAGTATGTTCGTATTGGCCAAGGAAAAGCAAAAGCTGGCGTCTCTTCTGACCCTTTATGAAACAACACTCCGTCTGGGAGCGGTTTGGCTCGGTACGTGGCTGGCTTCGCCAGATTGGGCCGTGAAGTTTTTCTCTGTGGCAGGCATTATCATTTCATTGATTAATCTTGGCTGGGTGCTACGCCTATCCGGTGGCGGGATGATCAGTTGGCTGGGACAGTTAAAGGGCTTTCTCACGGTTGCGGTTTTGCTGTTGGTGCTGCTTATCGTGGGAACACGTTTCTTGCCTGCTTATGTCGCTATGCTTTTGAATATCATCGGGTTGGGCGGTTTTGCTTTCTGGTTTGTACGGAGCGCTTTGCAAGAAGTGCATCATCATGCCTGATCTTCATGTTTTGCTATTGCCTTCCTGGTACCCCACCGATTACCTCCCTGCCCGAGGGATGTTTTTCCAGGAACAGGCCTTGGCGCTGTTGGAGGAAGGCGTGCGGATTGGCGTCATTTATGCGGATTTCCGCAGTTTGCGGACGCTGAAACATGGAAAAATTCTATCGTATCATTTTCAGGTTTCCCGAAGTGAAGAAAATGGGATTTTCACCCTGCGATTTCATGGCTGGAATACGCTCAGCGCCCGGTTACGAGCTTTTCTGTCTGTCAAACTGACGACTTACATGTTACAAGATTACATTGCTCGTTGGGGTCGTCCCGATCTGATTCATGCACACAGTGTCTTGTGGGCAGGCGTTGCCGCCCGGGATATCTACCGACAGTTAGGGATACCTTATGTGATCACAGAACATTCGTCAGGCTATGCCAGGGGACTGATCAAGCCCTGGCAACAACACGCCATCAGAGATGCCTTGGCGCACGCAGCGGCAATTCTGGCAGTTAGTCAGTCATTGGCGCAAACATTGTTGCCTTATTTGCAGCAAGATCATGATAGTGTCGAAGTTGTTCCCAATGTGGCGGATACGGCATTTTTCTCACTGAATCCCGCATTGCGTTCCAAATCCCCTTTCAGCTTTCTGACTGTAGCCTTTTTAAAGCCCAATAAAGGTATTGACATTTTATTGCGCGCTTTTGCAAGCAGGTTCAGAAAAAGTAACGGTGTCGTGCTTGAGATTGGCGGGGACGGACCCCAGCAGCGGGTGCTGGAGCGTCTGGCCATCGAGTTGAGGATTGCTGACAAAGTGAAGTTTCTGGGCTATCTCGATCACAACGGAGTCAGACAGGCCATGTGGCGAGCCAATGTTTTCGTATTGCCAAGTTATGTCGAGACATTCGGCGTCGTATTCATCGAAGCTATGGCGACGGGTCTGCCGGTCATTGGATCACGCAGTGGTGGGCCAGAAGAGATCATTTCCCCTCATGTCGGTCTTTTGATCGAGCCTGGAGATGTGGATGCCCTGGCGCAGGCCATGGAGAGAGTCAAGGAACAGCGCCATCTTTTCGCTGATGATAGCGAAATTCGCTATGAAGCCACACGACGATATGACAAAAAAGTGGTTGCAGAGCGTCTTCTGGAAATTTACAGAAGGACACTGAGGAAATGACCGGTATAACGACCTTTTGGAAAAATTGGCGTTCAGCAGTTTCAAATATCTGGAACTGCTGTCAGGATACAGGCATTGACACTGTCCTCAGAATGTGATACAATCGCCTCACAATTGACACCGCAATACGTTGATCGGGACGAGTAACAGTTGCCCGGGCGTCAGAGAGTGAAGGTCCTTGGCTGCGAGCCTTCACCGTACAGCAACTGCCAAAACCCCCCGTGAGTGAAGAAGGGAACAGCCCCCCAGTATCTTCTTCCGGCTCGGCCCCGTTACCGGCCCTCAGAGAGGACTGACTCCGGTCAGTCAACTTGGGTGGAACCACGCCAAACCCTGCGTCCCAAAGGACGGAGGGCTTTTTGTTTTTCTGCCCCCCTTTTGCCCACAAACCCACCATCCCCAATGGCCCAAGCGAACGCCTTTCGGAGGTTATGATGTCTGATAACAAACAAAACGACCAATACGACAACGACTACAGGTTGCGGCACTCCGTAGCCCACGTTATGGCGCAGGCCGTGCTCGATCGCTTTCCCGAGGCCAAGATCGCCATTGGCCCCCCCATCAAAGACGGTTTTTACTACGACTTTGATCTCGGCACCAACGAAGACGGCAGCGTGCGTACCTTCACGCCCGCCGACCTCACCGCCATCGAAGCCCGTATGCGTCAGATTATCGCCGGCCGTTATCCCTTCGAAAAACGAGTGGTCAGCGCCGCCGAAGCCCGTGCCGAATTCGCCGATCAGCCCTACAAGTTGGAATTGATCGACGGTCTGGCCGCGGGTGGTTTCGACGAATATGGCGAAAAAATCGCCGACGCTGCCGAGATATCGTTCTACAAGCACGACGGATTCGAGGATCTCTGCCGGGGGCCGCATGTCGAGCACACAGGCAAGATAGCGCCCGATGCTTTTAAGCTCCTGCACACCGCGGCCGCCTACTGGCGCGGCGACGAGAATCGGGAAACGTTACAGCGCATCTATGGCACAGCCTGGAAAAATAAAAAAGAACTCAAGGCCTATCTCGGCCGTCTGGAAGCTGCCCGCCAGCGCGATCATCGCAAGCTGGGCAAAGAGCTGGATCTTTTCAGCACCAATCACGAAATGATAGGCGGCGGCCTCATCCTCTGGCATCCCAAGGGCGGCCTCATCCGCCATCTGGCCGAAGAACACGCCAAAAAGATGCACCTTGCCGGTGGTTACGACTTCGTCTATACGCCTCACATCGGCCGCTCGGTGCTGTGGGAGACCAGCGGGCATCTCGACTTTTACAAAGACGCCATGTATGCCCCCATCAAAATCGAAGGGCAGGAATACTATCTCAAGCCCATGAACTGCCCCTTCCATGTGCATATCTACAAGAGCCGGGTGCGCTCATACCGCGAGCTCCCCATCCGTCTGGCCGAATGGGGCACGGTGTATCGCTTCGAGCGCTCGGGCACATTGCATGGTCTGACGCGGGTACGCGGCTTCACCCAGGACGACGCCCATCTCTTCTGCGCTCCCGAACAGATGCCGGCCGAGATTGACAAAGTGCTGCATTTCAGCCTCGATCTGCTGCGCGACTTCGGGTTTGAAAAGTTTGAACTCTTCCTCAGTACTCGCCCCGAAAAACGCGTGGGCGACGAAGCCCTATGGGATGCAGCCGAAAACGCCTTGCTCGAAGCCCTCAAACGCAGCGGTCTCTCCTACAACATCAACGAAGGCGATGGCGCTTTTTATGGCCCCAAGATCGACATCTATGTCACCGATGCCCTGGAACGCCCCTGGCAATTAAGCACGGTCCAGTTCGACTTCAATCTGCCGGAACGCTTCGATCTCACCTTTGTTGGCGCCGATGGCCATCAGCACCGCCCCTACATGATTCACCGCGCCCTGATGGGTAGCATGGAGCGTTTCTTCGGCTTGCTGATCGAGCATTATGGCGGCAACTTCCCGGTCTGGCTCAGCCCCATGCAAGTACGGGTGATCCCCATCACCGATGAGCAGATAGACTTTGCCTACGAGATCGAGAAGGAACTGCGGGCAGCCGGCCTGCGCCTGGAAGTCGACGCCAGCGATGGCCGCATGAATGCCAAGATTCGCAACGCCCAGATGCAGAAGATCCCCTACATGCTGATTATAGGTGCCCGCGAGGCCGAGGCGCAGACGGTGAACGTACGCCTGCGCAATGGCAATCGCCTGGGCACCATGCCGGTGTCCGAGTTTATCGAACTGGCCCGGAAAGCCATTGCCGATCACAGTGTCATCTAAAGCTGCACCCGTTGGATCAAAAAAGTCCCAGGATGACGACGTCCTGGGACTTTTTTTGCTTATAAAGGCAATGGGGTTTCGGCCAGTGCCGCCGGCGCCCCGGGGGGCGTCACGAGCTTTATGGCTGCATTGAGATGCACCCCAATATGGCTCAGGCGGGAACCGCTGTGGCCAGACCAGCCGTCTGGCGCAGAGATTCGGCGCGGTCCGTGCGCTCCCACGGCAACTCGATGTCGTCACGACCGAAGTGCCCGTAGGCCGCGATTTGGCGGTAAATGGGCCGACGCAGATCGAGATCGTGGATGATGGCGCCGGGACGCAGATCGAAGTGCTCGTTGACGAGTTCGGCAATCCGATCATCACTGATCTTCCCGGTGCCAAAGGTCTCGACATTGATGCTGAGGGGGCGCGCCATGCCGATGGCATAGGCAAGCTGGATTTCGCAGCGGTCGGCCAGGCCGGCAGCTACGATATTCTTGGCCACCCAGCGCGCAGCATAGGCAGCACTACGGTCGACTTTGGTGCAGTCTTTGCCGCTGAAGGCGCCGCCGCCATGCCGGCCCATGCCACCATAGGTGTCGACGATGATCTTGCGGCCGGTGAGGCCGGCGTCGCCCATGGGCCCGCCCACGACAAAGCGACCGGTGGGGTTGGTGTAGATGAGCAGGTCGTCGTCAACCAATTCCGGGGGCAGCACGGGTTTGATCACCTGCTCGATGACGGCGGTGCGAATTTCTTCCTGGCTGACTTCGGGGGCATGTTGCGTGCTGACGAGCACGGTATGAATGCGTTTGGGTTGGCCATACGCGTATTCGACTGTGACCTGGCTTTTGCTATCAGGGCGTAGCCACGGCAATTGCCCGCTCTTGCGCACGTCGGTGAGGCGTTTGACCAGTTTGTGGGCCAAATAAATGGGCATGGGCATGAGGGTGGGGGTTTCGTTGCAGGCGTAGCCAAACATCATCCCCTGATCGCCAGCACCCACTGCCTCGATGTCGGCGTCGGTCATCTGGCCATCTTTGGCTTCCTTGGCCTTGTCAACCCCCAAGGCAATGTCGGGGCTTTGAGAGGCGATGGCGAGCTGTACGCCACAGGTGTCGGCGTCGAAGCCGAAGGAACTGTCGGTGTAACCGATGTCGCGTACGACATCTCGCACCAGTTGATCGAAATTCACCTGGGCTGTCGTGGTGATTTCGCCCAAGAGCATGACAAAGCCAGTTTTGGTGGCCGTTTCGCAGGCGACGCGGGCGTAGGGGTCCTGGGCGATAATGGCGTCGAGGACGGCGTCGCTGATCTGATCACACATTTTATCAGGATGACCTTCGGAGACGGATTCGCTCGTGAAGAGGAGCCGGGGGGAAGTCATAAACGTGGTCATGGTAGTTTCTCCTGAGGAGCGCTTGTGCGCTGGGAATAGGATAACGCTACGATGGTCGCCAGGAGCGAGCATCGTGGCCCGGAGTCAGATTATTGACTGGTGCCGAGCGTCCAGGCGCTAAGATAAGCCTGTTGTTCGGCGGTCAGAGTGTCAATCTCGATGCCCATGGAATGGAGTTTGAGGGCAGCGATGGCGTTGTCGATATCGGTAGGCACGTCGTAGACGTCGGGCTGGAGTTTGCCGCGGTTTTGCAGCAGGTACTCGGCGGAAAGGGCCTGGTTGGCGAAGCTCATATCCATGACGGCGCTGGGGTGGCCTTCGGCTGCAGCCAGGTTGACGAGACGGCCTTCGCCCGCCACGTAAACGCAACGACCATCTGCGAGCATGTATTCGTCCAACGAGTCGCGCACCCGGGTGACCTTGACGGCTTTTTCGGTCAGGGCTTTCATGTTGATTTCGACATCGAAATGGCCGCTGTTGGCCAGAATGGCACCGTCACGCATGACCTCGATGTGATGGATGTCGATGACATGGATGTCGCCGGTGGCACTGCAGAAGATGTGGCCTTCTTTGGCGGCTGCGGCCATGGGCATAACACGGAAGCCGTCCATGACCGCTTCCAGGGCCCGCAGCGGATCGACTTCGGTGACGATGACATTGGCGCCCATGCCCTTGGCCCGCATGGCAATCCCTTTGCTACACCAGCCATAGCCGCCCACGACAAAGTTCTTGCCGGCCAGGAGGATGTTGGTGGCGCGGATGATGCCGTCGATAGAGCTTTGGCCGGTGCCGTAGCGATTGTCGAAGAAGTGCTTGGTCATGGCATCGTTGACAGCAATGACCGGGAAGCGCAAAGCGCCGTCGGCAGCCATGGCCTTGAGACGAATGACACCGGTGGTGGTTTCTTCGGTGCCGCCCACAACGTTTTCCAGCAGCTCGGAACGGGAGGTGTGCAGGGTTGCCACCAGATCCATACCGTCATCCATGGTGATGTGGGGCTTGATATCGAGCACGTGTTGCATATGCTCGTGATATTGCTCGTTGCTTTCACCTTTGATGGCATACACGGGCATTTCGTAGGTGCTGACCAGTGCCGCGGCCACGTCATCCTGGGTGCTGAGGGGATTGCTGGCGGCCAGGGCGACTTCGGCGCCACCGGCCAGGAGGATGCGCATCAGGTTGGCGGTTTCGGTGGTGACGTGCATGGCCGCACCGATACGAATGCCTTTGAAGGGTTGCTCGCTTTTGAAGCGTTTTTCCAGCAGGGCCAGAACGGGCATTTCTTTTGCCGCCCATTCCATGCGAAAACGACCGCGCTCTGCCAGGCTCAGATCACGAATGTCGTACTGTTTGGCTGATAAAGTCATGAAGGGTTTACTCCTGTGGGGATTGTTTGTTAGCGTTGAAAAGGTGAACAAGACGAGGATCGTCGCCGTAGTTCTGACGATAGCGGCTGATGAATTCGTCGGCAGTGTAACGGTGATTTTGTGTGCCCACGTGTTCGATGACATACACGGCGGCAATGTTGGCCAGGCGCAGGGTGGTGGGCCAGTCCCATTGTTGGCTGAGCCCGGTCAGCAGCCCGGCGCGAAAAGCGTCGCCCACGCCGGTGGGTTCGACAATGGCCTGGGCACTGGCGGCGGGGACGTCGTAGGTACCCTCGGGGGTGTACGCACTGGCGCCATCGGCGCCGCGGGTGACGACCAAGGCCCCCACATGCTGCAAAATCCCGGCTTCATCCAGTCCCGAAAGGTTTTTCGTGAGCTCCAGTTCGTAATCGTTTACCGTTAGCACGTCGGCCCCTTGCATGCTGCGCATGAGATCATCGCCACTAAGACGGGCCAACTGCTGGCTGGGATCGTACACGTAGCGGATACCCAGTTCCTGGCATTGTTCGGCATAGCGGATCATGGCTTCGGGATCGTTGGGCGAGATGATGACCCAATCGATGGAGCGGCGGTCGAGATCGAAAAAGCTGAGTTCGCGAGCCCGACGCATGGCGCCGGAATGGAACGAGGCAATCTGATTTTGATCGAGATCGGTGATCACGGTGAAGGTGGCAGTAAATTCATCATCGAAAACGGCCGTCAGCGAGGTGTCGACGCCCTGGCTTTCCAGCCATTGTTGATAGTCGTGAAAATCGAGGCCGGCGGCGCCCATGAGCTGCGGACGGTTGCCCAGCAAGGCCAGGTTGTAGGCGATGTTGGGAGCACACCCCCCGCGGTGGCGCTCTTTTTCGTCAACCAAAAAGCTGACGCTAAGATGACTGATGTGTTCGGGCAGGATGTGATCTTCGAAATGGCCGGGAAAGCGCATCAGGTAATCCCAGGCAATGGATCCGGTGACAATGATAGACATAGTGGCGTGACGGGGTGAGTTGGGAGGAGAAGGTCAGGGTCTGAGATCGATCCAGTCGAGAACACCGGTGAGATCGGGGAAGGTGGCGTGGGCAGCGGCGGCAACAGCGGGACTGCCGGGGCGTACGGCCAGCGCATGTCCGACTTCGGCAAAGGCCGGGATGTCAGCACTGCTATCGCCCACTGTCAGGCACACCTCTGGCGAGAGCTGCCGTGTGTGCAGCAGGTGGCGGACGATTGGCCCTTTGCCACCCCAGGGGACATATACGTGCATGGCGCCCAGCAGGGTGCGACCGTCGTGCAACAGTTCGTTGCACAGATAGGCCGAGGCCTGCAGGTCGCGGGCGATATCTTCTACATGCAGATCGAAGCCAGAGCTGAGCAAGACGAAGGGAATCCGGCGCTGGCGGAGGCCGGCGGCCAGGGCATGGGCTCCGGCGACGTAGGGATTGGTGCGCAGGATGGCTTTGACTTCGGCCACGCTACGTCCGCGCCAGATACGGGCGTCGAGCTGCGCAAATTCGTCGTAGGTGATGCTGCCGTTCAGAAAGGCGCGCAGGTAGCGGTCGCCGGCCTGGGTAGTGCCAAAGTGACGATGTAAAAAGCTGTAAGGATCAGGTGATTCTTTGATGACGCCATCGACATCGAAGATCACGAGCCGGATAGGCATAAGAACGTAGGAATGAATGTGTGCTGCGAGCGCAGGACAAAAAGAAACGCGCCCTGGGGCGCGTGGGGGTACTGGGGAGGAGCTTTTGCTCTCATCTTTCAGGTGTCCGCCCACCTGCCGGAATTGGCACCGATGTTGCAGACTTCGTCTTCAACAGGTTGCCGGAGGGTCACAGGGCCGGTCCCTTGCCTCCTCTGGATGAGAATCCAGTGGATATGCAGTTTGCTAAATGCAAGAGAAAAGTTTAGCACAGGACA
>JAADGC010000100.1 GCA_013152585.1 Chloroflexota bacterium | reverse complement strand
GTCGAATTCGGGAGGAGCTTCGATGCTCTCGATCAGCACGTTTGAGACGCTCACATGCCAGGGACGGAGGCGGTGGTTCGTTAAGTTCAGTATCTGTGACTCCAAACGGGTAAAGCCTTTTGGGGATAGGAGCTGATCGATATGTTGCCGGCACATGATTTGCCTGACACTTGATTTTATAGCGCTTCTGGTTGCTTCCTTCCAATCTCCGGACCGCATAGAAAGTTGCCTCAGAGCTTTTTTTTCGTCGTCGTTTATCTCCTTACCCTCCAAGCGGACAGCTTCACGGATGTCAATTCCGTAGGTGGCGGAGAGATGTATGTCCACGTTGATGGGAGCTTGTGTGGCAACTCGATCAATGAGAAGGTTATTGGTTACCTCTCTGAGATCAAAAATATATTTTACATACTCAAACGGTTTTGTAGCGCAGCGCTCAGGTCCCAAGATTCGTGTTTGCTTTGCCCCTCGCTCTAGAATCACCGCATTATATGGCTTGATGAATAAATTCCGGGGTCCAAGGACTATATTCAAGTTTTTAGGAAGAGTGATTTTACCCTCATCGACGATTTGAAAGCCATGATTCAAGCCTATGGCAATTCTGAAATGGGATTTCAAAGCGTTCCAATCACTATTACCATACCAGCACTTTACGATACCCGCGGCGATAGAGAACGTCAGGAAACTAGCAAATATGGCAACACCTGCAGCTATCCCTCCTAGCTCGAAGAAGGTACCCACAAACAAGCCGTATAAGAGAGTCATGCATAGCCATCTTCGTTGGCGTTTGACGACATATCCTCCAAGCGGGAAGCTAATGATCGCTCCAGCTAGCGCTCCCACTTGGGGCAGGGGCGCCCCGGCTATGATTCCCACAATCAGACCTACTACGCCTCCTATGGCCCCGGCCACGGCGAGCGCACTGAGAAGTTTGCTTTGCATGTCATCGATTTCCATGAGACATTTGTTTGGATGTATGAATCACAACAGAACCATGATCCTGATTAACAGAGACAGTTACAAGTGTCCCTGCCTGTTCGATATGTATCGGTCGGTTCTTTGGAATGGGAAAAACGGACGGTATTGATGCTGGTCTGTTCATGCCAGGCTTCCAGCGGTCGCACACAATTGCCAGCGCTTACATTAACCATACAGGCAATGGCGAGAGATGTTTCAGGTGACAGAGGGGGATCGGTCAACACATAGTATAGTGGAATTCATTTTGCACGTCAACTGACTTTTATAGAGCCCGAGTTTGTATGTAACGCTGTTTCAGCACCGAGTACTTCCATGCGTCGCCTCCACCCTCCCACCTCGCGCCCAGGCTCCTCGATTTGCATTCTCCCTCCCAGATGAGTATACTATCCCCCGGGTGGTCGCTCCACCCGGCCCACGTAAAGCGAAGCTTCTTTCTTCGTCTTTGGGGGATAGTTTAATTGGCAGAACGGGTGACTCTGGATCACTTGGTCGGGGTTCGAGTCCCTGTCCCCCAGCTCACAAAAAAACCGCCCCACCGGGCGGTTTTTTGTTGGAGTAGCGCATCTGTCGGCCTATTTGCCGACCTGCATTTGCAGCCAAGCATCGATGAATGGATCCAGATCGCCGTCCAGCACGGCGCCGGTATTCCCGGTCTCGTACCCCGTGCGCTCGTCCTTCACCATCTGGTAGGGGTGCAGGACGTAATTACGGATGCGGGTGCCAAACCCGGCCTTGACATAACCTCCACGAAACTCAGCTTCCTGCGCTTCCTTCTTTTGCAGTTCGACTTCATACAGGCGTGAGCGCAACACGCGCATGGCCGCTTCCCGGTTTTGGGTCTGGCTGCGCTCGTTTTGGCAGGTGACGACGATGCCCGAGGGCAGGTGGGTGAGACGCACAGCCGTGGCGTTCTTCTGCACGTTCTGACCCCCAGCCCCACCCGACAGGAATACGTCGATCTTGATATCGTTGGGATGAATGTCGATCTCGATATCATCGTCCAGAAGAGGCAGCACCTCAACCTTGGCAAAAGAGGTGTGGCGGCGACTGTTAGAGTCGAAGGGGCTGATGCGCACCAGGCGGTGATTTCCCTTCTCGCCTTTGAGATAGCCGTAAGCCCAGGGCCCCTCCACTTCGACGGTCACGCTCTTGATGCCGGCCTCTTCGCCGGGGGTGGTATCGGTGATGGTGGTTTTATAGCCGTGGTGCTCCGCCCAACGCAGATACATGCGTAACATCATCTGCACCCAGTCCTGGGCTTCGGTGCCACCTTCGCCGGCGTGAATGGCCAGGATGGCATCGTCTTGATCGTGCTCGCCCGCAAGAGCCAGTTGCAATTCGCGCTGATCGATCAGACGCTTAAGCTTCTTGGCATCTTTGGCGATTTCGGCGATGGTCGCCTGGTCATTCTCCATCTCCGCCAGCTCCAGCAACTCGAGGGCGTCGCTAATGCGCTGCGCCAACGCATCCCACCCTTTGATCTGGTCCCGAACGGTTGATAGACGCCGCATCGTGGTCTGAGCTGCTTTGGGATCAGCCCAGATGGCGGGATCAGCCGCCTGTTTCTCTAATGCTTCCAGCTCTGCTTGTTTGGCAGGCCAGTCAAAGACGCCCCCGGATGGACTGGAGGTGCTGCTCCAGGGATTCTAACTGTGTGCGAACTTCGCTCATGATATGCATGCTCCTTGTTTGAAAGCTGTTCGAGACAGCGATTATGCCTCGGTGTCAGGTTGATTGAGTAGCGAGTCTACAAAGACCCAGGGGTCGAATTCGGCAATATCGTCTATTTGCTCTCCGGTGCCCACAAAACGCACGGGTACGCCCAGTTGTTCGGCAATGGCCAGCACCACGCCGCCTTTGGCTGTGCTATCCAGCTTGGACAGCACCACGCCGGTGATGCGCACGCTTTCACCGAATTTTTGCGCCTGGGTGATGGCATTTTGGCCCGTGGTGGCGTCGAGCACCAGCAACGTCTCGTGCGGGGCTTTGTGTACTTGCCGGCTGGCTACGTTGCGTATTTTCTCCATTTCCTTCATCAGGTTGTAGTTGGTGTGCAGGCGTCCGGCTGTGTCCACAAAAAGGATATCGGCATCGCGCGATTCCTGGCTGGCGCGAATGGCATCATACACGACAGCGCCCGGGTCTGCATCCGGCTCGTGGGCGATGACAGAGACGCCGGCCCGCGCTCCCCACACCTTGAGCTGATCAATCGCCGCCGCCCGAAACGTATCGGCTGCTGCCAGCACCACGCGGCGGTGGCGATGACGATAATAATGCGCCAGCTTGCCGATGCTGGTGGTCTTGCCAGAGCCATTCACACCCACGACCAGCACCACCGTCAGCAAGCGGTCCGGGTTCTCGATATCGAGTGGTGGCGCACCGCTCTGCAGCAGACGCACCATCTCTTCCCTTAGCACCTGATACGCCTCGTCAGTGCGTTTGATGCCCTGCGTGCGCACCCGCTCCCGTGTGGCCTCCACCAGTTTCAGCGTCGTCTCCACGCCCACATCTCCCCGAATCAGCAACTCTTCCAACTCATCCCACAGATCATCACTGATCTCATTGGCCTGGAATAAGCCGCCAATCCGCCCCAGCACACCCTGGCGGGTTTTATGCAAACTGCGGTCCAGTTTTTCTTGTTCCTCGGTTGTGATCCGGGAACGGCGCAAACGACGAAATACCACGGAGCAATCCTCCAATTGAGTCCACAGGATGTCAGCAACAAATGGCCGTCCCAAAAATGATTTCAGGACGTCCTTGCAGGTTATTATACCGTTGACCTCGCTCCGCAACCAAACTACCAAGGCGTGGTCGGGCTTTCTGACCCGATAACCAGCCTGCGCACATTGTTTCGGAGTGGCATGACGTCAGCTACAAACTGTGCTAAGCTAATTCTCCAATCTACCAACCTACCAAATCATTCTCTTGCATGCACCGTTCATCCTGACCCCTATCTCCAGGAGGTCTTCCCCATGCGCGCATACCTGGCACAGATGCTCAGTATCTTCCTGATCATGATAGGCTTGGCCGCGTGCAGGGCTGATGCACCGGTGTCACCCCAACCAACGCCGACGCCTCCTGCCGCCACCCTCTCTGCCACAGCCACCACAGCCCGTTACGAAATCGTGCAGCGTCTGCGGCTGATCAACGACGGGCCCGGGCAACCAGAGAAGCAAAATCTATGGATTGCCCTGCTGCCGGACGATGGCCCTCAGCAGCACATTCGCAGTCGGTCTATTCAGCCCGCATCTTATCAACGGGTGGTTGACGAATACGGCAATCAATATGCCGAATTTGACCTCTCGCACATGCCCCAGGGGAGCAGCCAACTCATCGAATTGCGTTACGAAGTCGAGGTGCATCGACAGGTGGCCGAGTTCGGCGATTGCATCGGCCCGCTTCCGACCATTTTTCTACAGCCGGAACTGCATATCGAATCCCGCAATCCTCAGATTATGGCACTGGCCGCGCGGCTCGGCGCCGGACACACCACCCCCTGCGCCATCGTGCGCGCTTTTTATGACTACATCGGCGATACTCTTACCTACTCATACAACGGCCAGAACTGGGGAGCACAGGCCGCCATGGGCAATATGGGCGCCGATTGCACCGAATATGCCTCTTTATTGGTGGCCCTGAGCCGGGCTGCCGGCATTCCCGCCCGCTATGCCGAGGGACTGGTCTATCTCACCGCCAGCGAAGGCGGATTGGCCCGCACCGCACACGCCTGGGCCGAGGTGTATCTGCCGGGTGCAGGCTGGACGTCCATTGATCCCACGTTGGGACGCGGCATTTTTTTGCGCGACACCTACTTCGGCCAATTGCCGCCGAACCACATCCTGGTCACGCGCGGCCGTCATCCCTCGACCCTGCGCGGGGCCAGCTACTGGACGCATTTGTACTGGCCCGGTGCCAGCACCACCATTCGGGTGCAGGATGATGGCTGGGAGGTGAGACTGTTGGGCACCACCGGGGACTAATGGCGTGGACGCGTTTGAACGTCGAGATGCCGGGCGCGGCCCCCGCCGCGCACCCACCGAATCAATTCGGGGCTCGGGGGCGTTCCGCCACCTGTCCCCCCTACGGGGGCAGGTCGCCAAAATGGCGGGCCGCTGTCAACGCGATCGGTCGGCGGAGGCCGACCGGTGGCCG
>JAADGC010000125.1 GCA_013152585.1 Chloroflexota bacterium | reverse complement strand
CGGGTTAAGTTTGAACACAATGCCCCATTTGTTGAAGCGCACCCTTGCCTGTCATCGCACTTGACATCGCTGTCACCATGCAGTATACTTCAGTTACTTTATTCACTGAAGGAAGTAACTGAAGTGGCTCATAACACTCCACACGCTAACCGAGATTTGATGCGGGCGATCAATCGTGCCGCCGTCCTCAATACCATCCGGCGGAATGGCGGCATTTCGCGCACGGAGGTGGCCCGCTCCACGGGTCTGAGTCCGGCCACGGTCACGGCTATCACCGCCGAGTTGATCAAAGACGGGCTGATCTTCGAAAAGGCCTCGGGAAACTCGCGCGGCGGACGTCGACCGATCTTGCTGGCGCTCAACCCCCACGGCGGTTATGTCGTCGGCATCAAGCTCACCGAAGAGCATGTTTTTGGCGCCCTCACCGATCTGGAGGCGACGGTGCTGGCCAAGAAGACCGGCCGCCTCGACAATCAGCGCTTGGATACAGCCATCGATGCCATCGTGGCTGTCGTCAGTTCGCTGGTGGCGAAAACAGGGATTGCCCGGGGTCAGTTGCTCGGGGTGGGCGTGGGACTGGCCGGCATCGTCGACGCCCGCGAGGGCACGCTACGCCATTCTCCCATTTTTGGCTGGCGGGACGTGCCGTTGGTAGGGCTGCTGCTCTCGCACCTGCACGTGCCGGTCTATATCGACAACGATGTCAACACGCTGACCCTCACCGAGCAGTTATTCGGGGTCGGCAGGGGGATCGAGAGCTTTTTGACCCTCACCATCGGTCGCGGCGTTGGTATGGGCATTGTCGTGAACGGGCAGCTTTATCCGGGGCGGCACGGCGGAGCGGGCGAGATCGGCCATATGGTGATTGATCCCGATGGGCCTCTCTGCGAGTGCGGCCACCGTGGATGCCTTGAAACCTATGTCAGCGATCCCCATTTGCTGCGCATGGCCCACGAGGCCTTCGAGAGCGGCGATTTGCCGGCTGACGTGACCGAGGTGGAGCAATTGCTTGAGTTGGCTGGCGCCGGTAACGCTGTGGCGCTGGCCATTTACGCACAAGCGGGCGAGACATTGGGGCGCACCATCGCCAACTTGATCAACACACTGAACCCCATGGAGATTATCATTAGCGGCGAAGGCATGCGCGCTGCTGATTTCCTCGTGGAGCCATTGCGGGCGACCGTTGACCGCCATGTGATGGCCGGTCTCAGTGGAGACACAGAGATTCGTATCGACATAATGAGCGATGACGCCTGGGCGCGCGGCGCCGCCAGCCTGGTGTTGCAGGAGCTCTTCAAAACCCCGCTCTACCGCTCGGAATTGGTTCCCACCCTATCAACGCTTGACTGACGTCAGTCTCTTTTTTTGTCCCAAACATTATTCATCCACTAAAAAAAGTAATGCTTTTCTGGAGGCGCCCATTGCAGATTGCCCACCTATTTCACCCCAAACCTGTTCCCTTCTTACTCGACTTTTCCAGGAGGATTCACAATGAAAGCGTTTTACAAATTGGTATTGCCTGCTTCTCTACTGATATTGGTTCTGATCCTGGCTGCCTGCGGCCAGACGGCCACACCCGAACCGCCACCACCACCGGCAACGGCGCCGCCGGCAACGACAGCTCCTGAAGCTACTGTTCCCGCAGAACAACCCGCCGAGCCGGTGAGCATCAGCTATTGGCATACGATGAGCGATCCGGAGACGGCGCAGTTGGAAAAGGTCGTGGCGGCGTTCGAGGCCGCCAACCCCGGCATCACCGTCAAGACCACACGTTTCGCTTATAATGACTTCAAGTCCGCTCTGCTCACGGGACTGGCGGGCGGCGCTGCCCCCGACACCGCTCGCATGGACATCGCCTGGGTGCCGGAGTTCGCCGACCAGGAAGCGCTGATGCAACTGGACGGCGCCATGCCTGGCTTCAAAGACATCATCGCCAACGTCTTCCCCGGCCCCCTCTCCACCAACTTCTGGCAGGGTCCACTACTACGGCCTGCCCCAGAACACCAACACCCAGGTGCTGCTGTGGAATAGTGAGAACTTCGGGGCCGCCGGGCTCAGCCAGCCCCCCGCCACCATGGAAGAATTTGCCAAAGAGGCGTGCGATCTCTCCGACCCCGACAATGAGCAGTACGGCTACGCCTTGGGCGGCACCTATTTCTGGGCGCCGGCACCCATCTTCTACTCCATGGGTGGCCAGATTGTCGATAAAGACATCACCACTGCCGACGGTTACATCAATGGCCCCGACAGCGTCGCCGCCTTCAGCCTGCTCACCGACCTCTACAACCAGGGCTGCATCTCGCCCAACCTGCTGGGCGGCGGCATCGGCACCGCCGACGGCCACGCCACCGGCAAATACGCCATGATCATCGATGGCCCCTGGATGGTGGACATCTACAAGGGTAACTACCCCGACTTCAAGGTGAACTTTGCCCTCATCCCCACCGGCCCGGATGGCACCACGAGTTCAGTGGTCGGCGGTGAAGACGTGGTCGTGTTCGACAGCAGCGAGCAGAAGGATGCCGCCATGACGTGGACGGCCTTCCTGCTCAGCGAAGAAGCGCAGAAGATGATGGCTCAGGTGGGCGTGATCCCCACCCGCGCCGACCTCATCGGCGACCCCGCCCTGCCCGCCTACTTCGATATCTTCCTGCAGCAATTGCAGACGGCCCAGGCGCGGGTGCCGCACCCCCGCTGGTCGGACATGGACGGCGCCATCAACAACGCCTTCCAACGCATGTTGCGCGGCGACCAATCCGTGCAAGAAGCGCTGGATCAGGCTGCCGGCGAGATAGACCAAATGCTGGCCCAGTAGAGCCAGATACGAATCAAGACCCGAAGGGTTTCTGCGGTAAATCACGAAACCCTTCGGGTCTGAAAGACGATTGAACTGGACACTGACGTTTTTGTTTTCGCTACGGATTCACACGGATTTTTACGGAAAATATCTACCCACCTGATAGCTTCACCCCATGTGAACGTCCATCAAGGACTTTTCGTTTTGCTGACTGAAGTCAGGCTCTTCAGGCCTGCGGCCAGGAGTCGGCCTTCGCCGACTCTCCATGTGGCGAAGATCGGACGGCGATGGCCGATTCCTGGCGCAAAGCGTCCAAAGAGCCCGAGCCTGCCCTCGATCGCCGTGAAGGGTTGCCTCGGCCGGCGTCAGCACTAAAAAGGAAAGTTATTTTTAGACGCTTACTATGTGTCACCCTGAGTGGGTCGAATGCACAACGCACACGACCACGAAATACCAGCGAAGGGTCTGGCATTACATGATTCGCGAGAATCTGACACTTTTAAAGTGTCCGATACTAAGGCAATGGAAAGAAAATTACTTTGCGAATCTGTGAAAATCCGTGAAATCTGTGGCCAAAAATGCTTTGCTAAGCAGCAAGTGTCCTTTTCGCCAGACTCCCGGACTGAATTTGGATTACATATCCCGCCCAGCCTACAATGGCGAGGCAAGAATCCCCCTATCGCCACCGCTACGCCCAATTGTCTCGAGATTGCCCCATGCTGACTGCTACGAAACGCGACCGTAGAGAATTCCTCACGGCCGCACTCTTTCTCCTCCCCGGTTTCCTTCTATTCCTTCTCTTCCTGATCGGGCCGATGGGATATTCTTTCCGCATCAGCTTCTACGACTGGAAGATCGTCAACCCTGCCAAATCGCAATGGGTGGGGCTGGCGAATTACACCGAAGCCCTGGCCAATCCCATCTTTCGCCGGGCCGTGCTCAATACCCTGGCTTATGCCCTGGTCACCGTGCCGGCGCAGATGATCATCGGCCTCAGCGTGGCTGTGTTGCTCAACCAGGCGATCCGGGGTCGGGCCCTGTTCCGGGTGATCTATTATCTGCCCGTGATCACATCGTGGGTGATCGTCAGCCTGCTGTTCGAGTACATGTTCAGCGGCCAGGCGGGACTGGTCAACTACATTTTACGGGACGTCCTGGGCGTCATCTCCAAGAACATCTTCTGGCTGGCCGACCCCATCCTTGCCTTCGTGCCCATCCATTTGCTGGGGATATGGAAGGGGGTGGGATGGACGGCCATCATCTGCCTGGCTGGCCTGCAATCTATCCCCCAAACCATGCTGGAAGCGGCAGAAGTCGACGGCGCCGGTGTCCTTGCTCGTTTTTTCAACATCACCCTGCCCCTCCTGCGCCCGACTCTGGTCTTTCTGCTGGTGGTGCTCACCATTGGCGCCCTCAATGTCTATATCTCCGGTCTGCTCATCACCAACGGTGGCGATCCCCTCGACCTCACTCACTTCATCCTCACCCTGATGTACGAGGCCACTTTCAGCCGTCTGGATTTCGGTTCCGGCGCGGCTATGAGCTATCTACTCACGATTTTCGTGTTCATCATTAGCGTCGTGCAACTTCGCATGTTGCGCCGGAAGACGGAGGTGTAAGATGGGCATCAAACGCAGACGAGCACTCAGCAAAGCGCTCACCTATTTCCTCCTCATCGCCGGTGTGGCCATCGTGTTCATCCCCTTTTGGTATATGATCGTCACCTCGCTGAAGCCGCAGTCCTATATCTTCGAGATTCCGCCCCGGATGTGGCCGCGAGATGCGACCTTGAGGAATTACACGGTGGCGTTGGGCAAGGACTTGTTCGGTTTGTATTTTCTCAACAGTCTGGTCGTGGCTGTGGTCACCACCGGCCTGACGATCTCTGTCTCCTCTATGCTGGCCTACGCCTTCGCCCGCCTGCGCGTTCCTTTCAAAGAGTCGCTGTTCTATCTTCTGCTGACGGGGATGATGATCCCGCCGGTGATGCTGATTATCCCCCAATTCATCGTTTCCAAACAACTGGGATTGCTGGATTCGCTGACGGGGTTGGTGCTGGTGTATGTGACGATGAACCTGGCCATGCAAACTTTTCTGTTGCGCGGTTTCTTCGAGGATATTCCGCGGGAGTTGGAGGATGCGGCGCTGATCGACGGCGCCGGACGTTGGACCATTTTCTGGCGCATCATCATCCCCCTCTCGCGACCCGGTCTGGCCGTCGTCACCATCTTCACCTTTCTTTACAGTTGGGATGAATTCCCCTGGGCGAATGTCGCCATCAAAGAGACCACGCGCCGCACCCTTCCCATCGCCATCGCCCTGTTCCAGTCGGAGCACCTGACCGAGTGGGGCCAGGTCTTCGCCGCCTCTATCGTGGCCCTGATACCGGTGGTGCTGGTCTTCGCTCTCTTCCAACGCTACTTCATCCAGGGCATCTCTACCTCTGGACTCAAAGGATGAGCCCATGCGCTTGCTTGACGTTTATCCCCCCAAGGGGTTCTTTCTGCCCGGCGAGCCCGCCCGGATACGGGTGCAGATTCGTTCCGGTGCCAACGCCGCCGCCCGGCTCCGGCTCGATATCTTCCATCTCACGGAGACGGTCGCGCGCCTGACTCGCCCCATCCGCCTGTCTCCCGGCGATCAAGTCATCGATATCGATTGGACGCCGCCCGTCGCCACCCCCCGAGGCTATGGCGTCACCGTCTCCCTGCTGGATGAGGCCGGGACGCTGGTCGATTCGGCAGCCACCGCTTTCGATGTGCTACCGGGCTGGACGACCTCTCCGCGCTATGGCTTCCTCACCGATTTTGCACCTGATCGGGATGATATCGAATCCGTCCTGGAGCGACTGGCGCGTTTTCACATCAACGGTCTGCAATTTTACGATTGGCAGTACCGGCACGACCAGCTCCTTCCCCCGAGCGATCCCTACATCGATCCCCTGGGACGAACGCTTTCCCTGAGCACCGTGCGGGATTTCATCACGAGTGCCGAAACGTTCGGCATGGCGTCGATGCCCTATCTTGCCATTTACGCCGCCTCCCTCGAATTCTGGCGTGCGCACCCGGATTGGGCATTGTACAATGAAGAGGGCGAGCCCCTCACCTTTTTGGATTTCCTGGGCCTGATGAATCCACAGGATGGCAGCCCCTGGGCCGAACACCTGCTGGCCGAATGTGCACGAGTGCTGGCGGCGTTGCCCTTCGCGGGATTGCACGTCGACCAATATGGCGAGCCCAAACGTGCCTGCGATGCGGAAGGCCGGGCAGTCGATCTGCCTCAGGCCTTTGTGGACTTCATCCGCGCCCTCAAATTACGGCATCCCGGCCAGGCCGCGACCTTCAATGCCGTGGGCAATTGGCCCATCGCCGCCCTGGCAGAATCGCCGCAAGATTTCGAGTACATCGAGATCTGGCCGCCGGATACGGGCTACGCCGATCTGCTGCGTATTGTGCGGGAGGCGCGCGCCTTGTCGGGCGGCAGGCCGGTGGTGATCGCCCTCTATCAGCCCGCGAATCGCCCTGTCAATATCCGCCTGGCAGACGCCTTGATCTTTTCGGCGGGGGGCAGCCGTATCGAGTTAGGGGAGGATGCCCGCCTCCTGGCCGATCCCTATTTCCCCAAACATCAGGCCCTCTCGCCCGAACTCGAACAAAGCTTGCGCAATAGCTATGATCTGGCCGTGCGCTATGGCGAATTGATCGGTGCCGGCGCCGCTGATCTCGACCTGCGGGTGGAAGCCCCGGCCGACGTCTGGGCCGTCACTCGCGGCGCTCCGGGCTGGATCACGGTGGGGCTGGTCAACCTGGCCGGGGTGCAAAATCCGTACTGGGATGAAGAGCATCCGGCCCCCACATCACAAGAGAGCGTCGAGATTGCGGTTGAGGTCATCGGACAGATCAGCGGCGTTTGGTGGGCCAGCCCGGATCGCAATGACATGGCCTTGACACCGGCGCCATACCAGACCGAGGGGAATGTGGTGCGCGCGACACTGCCTTATCTCGACACCTGGACCATCCTGACCATAGCACTTGAGGACGATGCTTGAGGCAAACTTATGACACATTTGTATGAACGCAGCATCGAGATCATCCTCGAGAACCAGAGTGCCACCGGCGCCTATCTCGCCTGTCCCAATTTCCCCACTTATCGCTACTCCTGGTTCCGGGACGGCGCCTTTATCGCTTATGCCATGAATCTGGTCGGCCAGCACGAGAGTGCGGCGCGGTTCCACGAATGGGCGGCGGGGAATATCCTGGCCCGTGGCGATGTCGTACAACGGGCACTGGGGAAAGCGGCGCTGGGCCAGCCTTTAGAAGCGCAAGACATCCTGCATACGCGCTATTCCCTCCACGGCGACGAGACGGAAGAGGACTGGCCGAACTTCCAGTTGGATGGCTTTGGTGCCTGGTTGTGGGCATTGCAACAACATCAGGCCCTGAGCCAGACGCCGATTTCGCAAGCATGTATGCAGGCCGCGGCAATGGCCGCCGACTACCTCGCCGCCCTGTGGCGGCGTCCCTGCTACGATTGCTGGGAAGAATTCCCTGATGAGAGGCATTCGTACACACTCGCGGCTATTCATGGCGGCTTGCGGGCGTATGCCCTCCTTAGCGGTGACGAGCGCACGTCCACGCTCGCGGCGATCTCCCAGACGCTGCTCGCCGCCGCCGCCGACGCCGGACATTTCGTCAAGTTCATCGGCTCGGATGCCGTGGATGCCAGCCTGTTGGGCATCGTTGTCCCCTACGCCGTCTTCCCGCCCGAGCATCCTCTTGTCTCGGCCACCGTGCAGGAGATCGAGCGACGTCTGGCAAAGGACGGCGGGGTGCATCGCTATGCTTGGGATAGCTATTATGGTGGGGGTGCGTGGGTGTTGCTGGCGGCCTGGCTGGGCTGGTATTACGCCGAGATCGGCGATACCGACAGGGCGACGGCGACCTTGCGCTGGGTAGAAGCCCAGGCCGACGCCTTGGGCCAGCTCCCCGAACAGATCCCGACCAACCTCAACGATCCCGACTATTACGAACCCTGGCGACAGCGTTGGGGCGATATCGCCAACCCCCTGCTTTGGTCGCACGCCAAGTACATCATCCTGAAATCGATGATCGCAGCAGCTTGATAACGCACAGCGGTCTGGCGAAATGATACCAACAGCGTAGCAAAGCATTTTTTGGCCACAGATTTCACGGATTCCCACAGATTTTGAAGGCGTTTGACCCGCTCAGGGCGACAAGGCTCCATCTGTCATGCTGAGCGGGTCCAAACCGCCGACCTCTTTAACGACGCCGCTCACGCAAGTCCTGAATGTGCACACCCCGATACAGGCCATCGCCCGGGTCAACCGCATTTTCCGGGACAAGCCCGCGGG
>JAADGC010000111.1 GCA_013152585.1 Chloroflexota bacterium | reverse complement strand
TGTTCATCATACAACCTCAGCCCTCTTCTATCATATAAGGCCGACCGGCGGCCGCAGGCCCCCTAGCCCCGATTTCAATCGGCGGGACGGCGCCGCCCGCCCGGCGGCCGCACATAACGCGTAGGGGCGCACCCTTGCGGTCGCCCCGGCACCCTCACAGACGCGCCTCGCCCCGAGCAGCGTTCGGGTGGGGGTCTGTTCTTCGTCGCATCACGGATGCGACGAGCGCAGTGGGGGGTGCGACGAGCGCGGTGGGGATGCACGCAATGTGGCTGATGCGTTGGCGCTTTACCGTTGCTTTCTTGCCCACAAAGCAAGGATCATTTGTTGCCCGAAAGAAATCTCTCGCAAAGCATGTCCCGAGTGTAGCCGAAGGGCCGCAAAGGTCGCAAAACTTTTTGTCTTCTTGGCGCTCTTTGCGACTTTGCGAGATGCCCTCTTGGCTCCGGCTGTGCCAGGTTAGGCGAACCGGTGCATGACTTACGCCTTCGTGACCTGGCGGGATTCTGGGCGCAAAAGCCACCAATACTTGAGAAGCTCGTAGCCCGCCATGATCAGGCTGAGCTGCAAACCGCGCCAGCCGTCACGGTAGCCTTTCCAGGTGATAAAACGCCGGACGAAGGCCTGCAGGGGTCGGATGATCAAGTGCCGGGGATGGGCGCTCACGCCCTCACTGCGTAGCGTAGCGGCCTCGAAAGCGGTATAGCGCCGTTGTTTGGCATGGAATTGGGCCCAGGTATCGTAATTGTAATGCACGAGGTGCTGCGTGAGAGTGTCCTCGGTGCCGTCGATGATGGCGATCTCGTGTACCTCCCGTTCGGGATCGTAGTGCGCCCGCTGCCGTCGCAACAACCGCAACTGACAATCGGGATACCAGCCCGTCCCCCGCATCACGTGCCCCACGATGTGGTTGTATCGCGGCACCCACCAGCCATCGACATCTCCACGCCGGATCACCTGCTGCACTTCGGCTGCCAATTCCGGCGTCACCCGCTCGTCGGCATCCACAAAAAACACCCACTCTTCCGTAATCGTGGATAGGGCCGTGTTGCGAGCCATCGAGAAATTGACGAATTCAATATCAATGACTTCAGCACCGGCCGCGCGTGCCGCAGCCACGGTGCCGTCGCTGCTTTGAGTATCAAACACCACCACTCGATCGGCAAAGGCACACGACTGCACGCAGTCGCCAATATGTTTATACACATTGCGGGCCAGGATGGCACAACAAAGAGAGGGCGCAGAAGGTGGCCGGGGTACAGAATCAGTCATGGTTTGAGCAGGGAGAGAACGCTGTCGACGGCCTGGAGATAGCCTTGCAGCGTGGCGTCGTCGATGGTTTGGCGCTGATGGGCGCTGAGCGCTTGCTGGCGCCGGCGCTGCATTCCCCGAGCGATAATGCGGTACGCCAGGGCGCGCTTCCAGGCAGGATAATAACGGCGATAATAGCGCACCCTTGAGCGCCACAAAGCCACCAACATTTGGCTGCGGAACTGACGGGCACTGCGGCCTTCGTGGTGGGTGATGTGGGCGGTGGGCACGCAGCTAAGCTGCCACCCGGCAGCGTGCATGCGTTGGCACCAGTCCATCTCTTCGGCATACATGAAGTATCCCTCGTCCAACAGGCCCACGGCATCGATCACCTCAGCCCGCACCATCAGCGCCGCGCCTAAAGCAAAGTCGATGGCAAACGGCTGCCCACCCTCGTACAAAGCCCGGGCGTAGCGACCATTGAGGCTTGAGTTCAACAGATGCCGGGCGCCCGGAAAACCCGGGGGAAACAGATCCAAAACGAGCTGTATCAGGCCCGGAAAATGAAAGGCGCTGTGCTGAAAACTGCCATCGGCATAGTTGAGCCGGGCGCCACAGCCGCCGGCCCGGGACGATCGGGCCAGAAAGTCGGTCATGGCCACCAAAGCGCCGGGCTGTATCTCTGTATCGGGGTTGAGCAGTAGCACCGCCTGCGGACGCCGGCTCATCTGTTTGGCGGCAGGGCCAAAGCCCAGGGCCTGCAATCCCCGATTGTTGCCAGCCGCAAAACCCATGTTTTCATCGCTGGCGATCAGCCGGGCCTGAGGAAAGGTCGCCGCCACCATACTGGCACTGTGATCAGACGAAGCATTATCCACGACGACGACCGTCGCCCGCAGTGCCGGGCTGCGCTCAAGCTCGGCAAAAACCGATTGCAAGCATTGGCGCAGCAGGTCATGTACATTGTAGCTGACGATGATGATGCCGAGGTTCATGGAAGGAAATCTTCAGTAGACCGATAGAACAGAAAACCGGGGTACCAGGCCGCTTCGGGGTGGCGCTGTTTGCCCCCGGTTTACCGGAGTACAGGGGAGCCATGCGCAGCGCACCGCCATTACAAGCAACTTTGGTTGCGGCTTGTCCAGGTCAGGGATTGGGATCGAGGACGTTCACTTCCTGAACATCGGCGAAATTGTTGACGATCTCCACGTCCTCGTGCAGCAAGCCCCCCCACATGCGGAAGGGGTTGCGCGGGGGAGCCTTGACCCAAATGATGGTGCCAAACACCAGCCCCCGTTTACCGGGGTCGAGGAAGCACTGCTCCCGACCATCGACTAACTCACAGCGCAGATCTTGACGCCGCCCCACCGCATAGCGGAAAGGCCAATCCTGCCCGAAATTGGACTGGAAGTTGAGGCCGAAGCGCCAGGTACCAGATTGTTCGAACCAACTGGTTTCATCCTGAGCATACGCCAGGGTATTGAAGTTCTGGTCGGAGCGATAGACGGTGCCGGGCCAGGGTCCGGCGGTGCGGATGGGCACGTTGCCGTAATTTTCGACTGTGGCCGTGAACACCAGGGCGCCGCCGATGGGGATATTGAGATCGCCATCGCTGGGATCGAGCATGGTGACTTCGCCCTTCACGATCTCGGCTCGCGGCTTGCCGCCACTGACGATCGTCAGGGTGCTGGTTATCATGGTGTGATTGCCCACTTTATCCCAGGCTTCGGCCACCACGGTGTAATCGCCGTCCGGGGGCGGGTCGGCACCCAGGTCAACGCCGCCATCGTAATCGAACCAATGATAGCCGGGGTCCGTGGGCAGAACCTCGCGCTCGGTTTCTTCCAACGGATATTTGCGGTTGGGATTATCGGTATCGCGGGGGTTGAGTAGATAGACCTGGATTTCCTGCACCTTCTTGGTCAGCCAAAAGGTGATGGAAGCCCGGTCGTCAATACCATCCTGGTTGGGCGAGATGACGGCCGGATTCACGGCGAAGTTGTGGAATTCGGGGGGGGTTGTGTCGGCATCGATGATGGTGAGTTCGCCCTGACGGCGGTCGAGCACGCCTTTGCCGTCGGTGGCTTCGATCACCCAGGTGTATCGACCGTCGGGCAAGACCCGACCGTCGATCACGCCGCCCCACAGCACGTTGTAATTACGGGCAGAGCGGCTTCTATCCTGGCGAAAATAGTAGCGCTGATTGGCTGCGTCGACGAAATAGATGGAGACTTTACTGGGGCGACGGATGGTATAGCTGATGCTGGCTACATCGCTGTCGCCATCGGCGTTGGGGCTTATGACCGCCGGCTCGATGCGAGCATCAGCGATGAGAACGCCGGTGCTGCAGGCACTCAGCCACAGCAACGCCAGCAGGCCCAGCCCCAGCCAGATGCCGCGCCGCCAGATGCCGTTCACGTGTGAGAAAGAACTAAACAAAGTTGTATTCATTACCGAAAGTATTTCTGTCTGGAGGATGTGAGGAAAAATCAGCAAAAAACCGCCCTAATGACGGAATTGCCTCCCAAGTTTAGCAGAGAACGGCGTCGAAAACCAGTTTTTAGCGTCGATGAAATATCCGACGGCTGCCTCTGTTGGCGGGGCGCTGGTGTCGCTGGGGTGCGTCCCATGTTTTTGGTGGCGTGTGTTGGTCGTATCATGGATGCAGCCAACACACGAAAAAAGGAAGCGCTCGGCGCATCCGTGATGCGCCGCATCATGGCGGCAGCAGGTATTATCCAAGGTGCGTCCGCGCAGTTGCCCGTAAGAGCCTTATTTCCTGCCCACTACTCACAGCCACAGCGGCTGAGATTATCGTTCACCGTCAAGAAACGGCGCTGCACGCCCACCACCTTTTGCGTGGCGGCCTCGTACACACGTATCTCCAGGCTGAGATGCTCGGCGGTGGTGGGTGGAGCTAGCAACAAGCGGCCGATATAGGTCTCGCCGGCCTGCCAATGGCTGGTGGGGAAGATGTAGCCGGCCGGGCGCAGATCCTGGGAGAGCAGCAGCTTGCCATTGGCACTACGCACACTCACAGCCATTTTCAGGTCGGGCAAGGGCGCCTGCAGGGCCTGCCAGTACAGCCATATTTCGCTGGGGGCGGCTTCGGCTCCCACCAGACGCAATTGCTGACCGAAGTCAGCCGGGGTGTCGAAGGAGGGAGGATGTGCGGGAAAGCTCGTATGGGGACGAAAGCGATAATGGCGGAGACCGATGTAGGCAAAGCTGGGCGTGGGCTGGGCCTGCGCATATCGATCGAGCAGGGTCTGGGTGACGTGGCTGGGATCGATCACATCATCCTGCCACAAAAACAACCACACGCCGCCGTACTGCGCCGCCATCTGATTCAGCCGCGCCGCGGCCTCTTCCCAGCCGACGACCTGTCGCACGTCCAGGATATCGATCTCGGGCAGCCGGTAGCGGGGGACAGCGAGATCGGGGGGGAGATAGGTATCAAAGATGGGGTAAGCGTGGCCCGAGACCAACAGGGCGGCTTCGTCGGGCTGGCGATTAAAATACATCTCGCTGATCGCCTCTCGCCACCCCGTCTTGGCGAAATTGGCGTCGCCAAACCAGTGCTGCAGACCGACTGCCTGCGAGGATACCAGAAAAACGGCAATGACCACGAACAGCGACCGTCGCACCTTCTGCGGCATCCACCCGAGGGGTTGGCGCACAGCCGTGACGGTCTCTCCCCAATAGGCGCTGAGCCCCGCCCCGACGAACAAGGCCCAGGCCGGCCAGGCGATCATGAGATAGCGGGCATTGAACTTGGGCGTGCGATAAGCCAGTCCCAAAATGCCGATCACAGGCAGCGCAAAACCCAGCAGCAAAAAAATCAGCGGACGTTGCCCGCGACGGGGGTGTTGCCACACCATCGGCAGCAAGGCCAGCACGATCAGCCCAAAACCCAGCAGCCAGACCCGCGCCTCCTGCTCCAGCATCACTTCGGTGGCGCCGACGCTAAAATTCATGGCCATGTCGAGCAGCGCCTCGCCGATTTTGAGCGTACCGCTCCAGTAGCTGGTGTCGACCTGATAGCGCTGTAGCATGGTTGGCAGCCAGGGCAAAAAGCCCAGCCCCACCAGGGCATTGGCGCCGAAGGCACGCAGCAACAGTGCCGGCTGCCGTCCTGTGCGCCACCACACATGACCCACGTATAGCATCAACGCCGCCAGGGCAAAGACGGCAAAATAATGCGTGTACAGGGCGGCCAGGGCGGCCAAAGCATACGCACCCCACCAGCGTACTGCTGTCCGTGGCCTCGGCGCTTGCTCAGCCATCACATGCAAGACCGCCAGCGCCGCCAGGCTGGTCAGCGCCAGCAACAGCGTGTACATGCGCGCCTCCTGGCCATAATAGACCATCAGAGGCGAGATGGCGGCCAGCAGCGCCGCCAGCCAACCTGCCCGCTCATGCCACAGGCGTTTGCCCATCGCCCACAACAGCGGGATCAGCAACAGGCCAAAGGCCGCCGACAACCAGCGCATGAGATAGGCGATATTGCCGGGCCAGGGATGGAACAACCGCAGCCAGCCGTTCATGAGCAGATAATACAGCGGCGGCTGGATGTCATCCGCGGTCCAGCGGGCCAGCTCACCCACACCCAGTTGCGCTACCTGTGCGGTCACGCCCTCGTCATACCACAGGCTTTGCACATCGAGATGGTGCAGGCGCAGGCCAAAGGCCAGCACAATCAGGCCCAAGAGCAAAAAGCGTCGGGTCATTCTTGGTGGCGATTGCGGGATCGCTGGGATGAAAACCCTTCGGGATAGCGACGGGCGAGTTTTTCGATATTGTGCTGCGCCACATCTGCCAGCGGCATGTCCAGCGCATCTGCCATCACTGCCAGATACCAGAGGACATCGCCTAATTCTTTTTTCAGCTTGTCGCGATCCAATTCATGGCCGTGGAAAAAGGCTTTTTTGATCAATTCGGCGACTTCGCCGGCTTCACCGTTCAGGCCCAGGGCGGTGTACATGAGGGTGCGCTGGAAATCGCCGTGATCGCCGGCCGTGCGCAGGGCCAGTTTTTGATATTCGTTGAGATTCATGGATGTTGTTGGTTGAGGGGTAGGAGGTGAAAAGTCGAGCTTAGTTGGTGGCCAGAAAAAGGACTCCATAGATGGCCGTGGTGAGCACGCCATCGACCGCTATGTAAATCAGAATGAAATACAGAGGTGATTGACGCAAGCGATCGTAGGTGAAGTGTTTAGCAACCCACAGAGCGAACAACGTGATAAGCACGGGGATACCGAAACGCAGGGGATCGTACCACGTACGGGGGATGATGGGAATCCAGGCGGTGAAGGGCACGTAGTCGCTCATGCCAGGCAGAAAAACCAGTTTACTGAACCAGTAGCCGGCGATGGCCAGCACCAGGCTGATCAGTACGCGCGGGTCCCGGAGAGCACCTGCCCCTCGGCGCAGCGGGGATGTGATGGCGATGAGGAAGAGGGGAGCAGCAAACCACATGAGGGCAAACGGAATCAGCAACATGCCCGACACCAGGCCGAAGGCGGTGCTGGCCGTGAGGCGGGCGACATCGTCCCGAGTGAGAACCGTTAGTGCTTGCCGGATGGCGGGGGCGGTGCTGGTAAAATACACCAAAAAGCCGGAGGCGCTGCCCCGTTCCAGCCAACTGAGATAGAGCTGCCCCCCGGCGTCGATGTGCAGGAAGGGCGAGCGGGAATCGCCGGCGGTGAAGCTGAGCAGTTGGTAGGAATGCGGCACGCCGTTACGGAAGAACAGGGTGCTGACCTGCATCTCGTTCTTGCGCATGAGGTAGTCGGCGCGGACGCGATGGGCGACCACGAGCTCGGAGGTGGGGCTTTGCGATGCCGCCAGCGAAGTCACCTGCCCGGTGAGCGGCAGCTTTGCATCGGCGAGTACCACGCGTTCGCGCGCCTGTATGCTGGCATCGGACACGGTCTCGTAGGGCAATTCGTGCATCACCGGGACACGCACATCCTGTGGTTTCAGCTCGCCCACGGGGCCAGACAACGGGAAACTAACGTAGGCGGTCTCGACCGCGCCCGCGGACATGCCAGTGCGCACCTCAATCGACCAGAAGACATAAACCCGACCTTCATCCAGCCCCAACACCGGGCCGTTCACCACGCTGCTGGGGCTGGCCAGCGGCTGGGCGATTATTTGCTGTTGGCCGGGTACAATGTCGCCAGAGGGGTAGGCGGCGTAGAAGATAGGATTGTAGGTATCGCCTTTGATCATATGCGCCCAAATCACATGCAAGACACCGTCGTCGTCGAAGGCGATGCTGGGCCGCACGCCTTTGGCATCGATCAGGGTGGTTGTGCCGCGCAGATCGCCGGGGGCATAGGCATAGAGGCCGGGTGCACGCAACGAGCCCCCGTACCAAAGGATCATTTTGCCGTCGTCTCTCTGAGCCAGACTGTAGTTGCCCACAGGTTGCTCGCCCGATAGCAGACGCGGAACCTGTGGCATCAGGCCGGAAACGGGATCGACTGCGGCCATGAAGAGCTTCTCGTTGCTCAGCCAGAACAGGCGTAGGCGGTCGCCATCCCAGAAAATACCGGGCTGATCCGGCCGGGAGATGGCAATTTCCTCGTAGCTGCGATCCCAAAGCACGTCGGTATGGGGACTCATGGCAACCACACGCGGGTAATAACGCTGGCCTTCACCGGCGATGAGCAGGAAGTAGAGATTACCGGCCTGATCACGGGCAAAGGGGGCCTGATCGCCCACGCGTGTGTTTCCCACCAGAACGGCCCGGCTCCAACCGGGCGCATTTACCCACAAACGGTCGGCGTTGTCGCTGCAAGCTGTAAGCAAGCTTGTGAGCAGTAAAAGGAGGATGGCGCTAAGAACAGACTTGTATCGCATAGGATTTTTGGAAGGAGGAGTCATGATGTCTAACCCCTACCCAAGATTCGCTACCGGACACTTCTCTGCGGAGAGTGCCCGGGGGGATTGGTGCGTTGGGTGAGGGGATGAAGCAGCGTGAACATACAACAAAGGGAGACGAAGCTTACGCTCGCCTCCCTTTGGCAGTCAACTGGCATGAAATCTGATGTCAGGGCGCTTCGGGGGTGGTGTTATCTGCCGGCACCCAGCCCAGACCCGTGGGGGCGTCGATAAGATACCATTGTACGCCGTTTACGTCGACGGCGTCTTTGAAAACGACGGCTGCGCCACGTTCCTGCTGGGCAATAATGCGGGTGCCACCGGCTTCTTGATAGAGATTGACCATGAAGCCTTTGCCTTTGAGGTAGAGTGTATCACCCACTTGCGGGCCGCTGGCTGCTTTGGTGGCATCAGCGGCTTCAGCCTCGCCGGCCGCCTCGCTGAACTTGATATTTTCAGCTTTCACCCAGCCCAGACCTGTGGGGGCGTCGATGAGATACCACATCTCACCGTTCACTTCTTGTTTGTCTTTGAAGGTGACCGTGGTACCGCGTTCCTGCTGAGCAATGATGCGCGTGGCACCTGCTTGCTGGTAAAGGTTGACCATAAAGCCTTTGCCGATCAGTTCACCGCTATCGCCAATCTGGGGGCCAGTGATCGGTGCAACCGTCCCGGAAACGTTTTTGGTAGGTGTAGCACCAAGCTTGACGCTCCGAGCTTCGCGGGCACGGGCAGTAGCTTCGGCGGGCGTCAGGACTTCGCCTGTCTGGCAGGCCAGGCTGAGCAGCAAAAGCAGGCCGATGATCAAAATGAGCGTTGTCCGAGCTTTCATAGTTTGTTTCTTTTCCCTAAAAGTTTAGCGGTTATGGGAACGCGGGTCAATGGCGTCACGCAGGCCGTCTCCCATGAAGTTGAAGGCCAGGGTGAGCAGGGTGAGAGCGGCGCCAGGGATCAGAACCAAATGGGGGTTGGAACGAATGCCCTGGGTAGACTCGGCGATCATGGCGCCCCAGCTCGGCGTGGGCGGATCAACACCGAGACCGATAAAGCTGAGGGTAGCTTCGGTGAAGATGTAGCCGGGAATGGCCAGGGTTTCGATCACGATGAGGGGGCCGATGATGTTGGGGAGCAGGTGTCGGAAAATGATGCGCGTGTCATTGGTGCCGATGGATTTGGCCGCTTCGATATACTCTTTTTTCTTTTGGGACAGCACCTGACCCCGTGATAGACGCGCCATGCCGATCCAGTTGAGGGCGCCCATGGCCACAAAGAGGAATAACATGCCGCCCATGGCCTGGTTCCAACCAATGAGTGTGCCGGCAAAGCCGGTAGCTCCTTGTCTTGTGAGGGCTTTGAAGTACACCTGCATGAGAATGATGAGAACGAGCACGGGCACGGCGTACAGGAAATCGACGATCCGCATCATGGCTTCGTCGGCGCGACCGCCGGTATAACCGGCAATGGTGCCATAGGCCAGGCCGATCAATAGACTCACGGACGAGGCGACCAGAGCCACAGCTAATGAAACGCGGGTGCCGTAAACGACGCGGCTGAGGAGGTCACGGCCCAGGGCGTCAGAGCCGAGAATGAACACGGTACAACCGAAATCAAGCGGGGTTCCCTTCCAATGACATTTATCATAGCGGTCGGTGGTGATGACATAGGGTTCCATTATCTTGGAACGGGCAAAGGAGGTGTTTTGCAAAGCGAAAGGATACGGGGTCAGCAGGGGGGAGATAATCGCGGTCAGGACGACCATGATGACGAAGATCATGCTCACAACAGCCAGTTTGTTACGTTTGAATTCGCGTACAGCATCACCCATGGGCGAACGCGGGCTGCCGCTAAAGGCAAGAAATTCGTCACTGAGTTGGTCGATCGATGGGCTTTCTGTGGCCATAGGGTTATCCAGGAAGGTGGGTTAAAGACTAAAGGAGAAGTTGAGGAGCAGGTTTTACTCGTAACGGATGCGTGGATCGAGCCAGGCATAGGTAATATCGACAAGCAAGTTCCCGGCCACGAGCATGAGGGCGTAAATGAGGGTCAGCCCGGTCAGCAGGAAGTATTCGCGTTCGCTGACGCTGTTGATGAAGCGTCGCCCCATCCCGTTTAAGGCAAAAATCTGCTCGACAATAAAGGTGCCAGTAAGAAGGCCGGCCAGCAGGGGCCCGACAATGGTAGCTACCGGGATCATGGCATTTTTGAGCGCATGACGAATGATGATCACGCGTTCGCGCAAGCCCTTAGCGCGGGCGGTGCGAATGTAGTCTTCGCCCATGACCTCCAACAGGCTGGCACGGGTGAGACGGGCGATGCCGGCTGAGACGGCGGTGCCCAATGATACCGTGGGCATGACGGCATGAGTCCAAAATTCGAGAGTGGGCTTGGGGAAAATGCCCAGGATAAAGGGTGGATCGGCACCCCAAAAAGCGATGGGCAGCCACCTGAGCCAAACGCCAAAGACCAGAATCAATATGGGGGCCAGTACCATATTGGGGATAGAAGCCCCCAGCACCGCTCCAAAGGTAGCCATATAGTCGACCATAGAGTTGCGCTTAAGGGCGGCAATGATTCCGGCGGGGAGACCAATAGAGAACCCTAAAATGAGTGACAATACCCCTAATTGAATGGAAACCGGCCAGGTCTGAGCCACAATATCGTTGACGGTTTGGCTGCGCAGTTTGAACATGGGGCCCAAATCTCCCTGCGCCAGCCGTTTGAGATAGAGGAAGAATTGTTCGTAGACGGGTTTGTCCAGGCCATAACGACGTTCCATGATCAGGCGCATATGCTCCGGCATGGATTTCTCCCCGACGGTTGAGAAGGGGCCACCCGGAAGTGCCTGCACCACGGCAAAAGTAAAGATGGTGATGGCAAGTAAGACCGGAATCGAGAACAGGATACGTCGAATGATAAATTTCGTCATAGAATGTCTCCTGGTAAAATTTCAACGTAGATCGGCAAGCTTATCAACCATAATCGCTGTCACCGGACTATGCTGCGTCATGGTTGATGAGGTTGCAACTCTACAGCATGATGTCTGCAGCGTGCCTTATAAAGGGGTCGGACTGAAGGAATCCCCAAAAGAGTACCCTTTGAGGATTCCTTTGCTTGCAAAAACGTATCTTTTCCACAACTGGAGGGAATCTGTCATCCCCTCCAGTTGAGAAGAGATTCAGTTAGGGGCGAGCTGCAAGTTGGGCAGCCTGATCAATGCTCCAGTTGTACCACTGCTGGCCACCGAAGAGGGCGGGGACGCGATCGAGCCAGCTGTGCTGGGCCACGAAAGCAATGCGCAGGAAGATGGGGAAGAAGGGCATTTCGCCATCAGCCCCGAAGAATTGATCTTCGATCTGGGCGTACATGTCGATGCGTTTCTGGGGATTGGTTTCCTCGCGGGCAGCCACGATCAAGTCATCGGTGGCGTTGCATTCGCGTTTCATGCGGTTGCCGGGGTTGCCACACCACAGCACGTCGCCAACCCAGTTGTTCTCATCCGCGTAGTCGGGGCCCCAACCAAGCGTCCACATGTGCGGCGCTTCTTCGTCGGGGGTGTCGGCCGAGGTGGCGGCCAGCAATTCGCGGAAAGGTTGTTGCTCGACCTGGATCAGGTCGGCGCCACAACCAAGGTTCTCTTCCCAGTTGGCCTGGGCGAATTCGATCCAGTTTTTAGTGCTCTGGCCACTGTAGCCCAGCAAGGTCACTTGCGGGAAGCCTTCGCAGTTGGGATAACCGGCGTCGGCCAGTTGCTGGCGGGCGTATTCGGGGTCGTAGCCCACACCGACTTCATTGATGGGCGGGGCGCCGAAGATGCCAGGAGGCGCAAAGTGTTTCATGGGCAGGCCCTGGCCCTGGCGTACTTCGTTCACGTATTTTTCGCGATCGAAGGCGGCGCCAAAGGCGCGGCGAACACGGGCATCATCAAACGGAGGCTTGGTTTCGCGGAAGGCGATGTAGAACACAGCCAGGTCTGCAATCTGCACGGTTTCGTCGGGGTAGTTGGCCAGATGGTTTTCCAGCTCGGCTTCGGGAATGCCAGAAGTTTCGACTTCGTTGTTCAGCCACAGGGCGTAGCCGGTGCTGACGTCGGGGACGACGTTAGCGATGATCTTTTCGATGTTACCTGTGCCCTGCATGTCAGCAGGCGCCAGGGGGTTGCGCAGGAGGGTGCGGCGCACGCCGTGCACCCATTCATCGAGGACGTAGCGGCCGTTGGTGACAATGTTACCAGCTTCGATCCAGTTGTCGCCATTCTCTTCGATGGCCCACTGCGGCACAGCAGCCAGTGTCCACATGGGGGTCATGCTCATGAAGTAGCTGGCGGGGAATTCCAGTTCGATGACCACGGTGGCATCGTCGGGAGCGCTGACGCCGATGGCGTCGATCAGCTCTTGCGGGATATTCTCGGGATCTTCGGCGTTGAGGACATCGGAGCAGCCCTTGAGCTGCGGGGCAATCACGCTGCTGTAGTAGGAACCAATGTTGGGATCACAGGCGCGTTTGATGCCGTAAACGAAGTCATTGGCCGTCACGAAGCGGGGATTGCCATCTGCATCCACCTCTTGCGTGGTTTCGCCGGTCACAGGGTTATGCTTGACCCAGGGGATGTCGGTGCGCAGATGGAAGGTATAAGTCAGACCATCGTCGCTGATCTCCCAACTGGTAGCCGCATCCGGCACAATTTCGGTCGTTACGAGATCGTAGTTCGTGAGGTTCACAAACAGGTTCTCGATATAGTTGATGGAGACGACATCCTCACCCATCTGCGGGTCAAGGGTAGGAATGTCGGTCATGCTGTAGCCATAGAGGGTCACGGGTTCGGGGGGCGGAGTCGGGGTCACTTCCACGATTTTTTCCACCTCTTTCACGACTTCTTTAGTGACCTCAACTTCTTTCACTTGCTCGACAATCTTGGTCACCTCGACGGTTACCTGCACTTCCTTGACCACTTCCTTGATCTGCGGGGTCGGGGTTGCACAAGCAGTGAGAGCCACAGCAGTCACGATGAGGATGACGGCCAGCAGAATCCATTTGTTGCGAAACATGAGTTTCTCCTCCAATATGAGAAATGGATGGGGCTTCAGTTGGGGACTGAGGCCTGTTGGGTGCGACAGGACGAGAAAGCGGGCCAGGCTAAACGTGTCGCTGAGAAAAGAACGGCCAAGACAGCGCCGCATCACCTCCTTTGCGTGTAAGTTGAGGTTGACAGTGTGAGTTGCTGGACACTGGCGTTTTTATTTTAGCCACAGATTCACTCATGTTTTTACAGATTCAGAAGGGATTCGGTTAAGAATCCGTGATATCTGTGGTAAAGAGTGTCTTATCAAACGACGAAATTGCTTTTCGCCAGACTCCAGTGAGTAATAACAGGAATCAACCGTGAAGGCTGAAGGTCCACAAGGATGGGGAGAGTTTAGTACAAATGACAGGCAACCCAGTGTTCTTCTTCGGCGGTGCCCATGTCTTTCCATTCCGGGTCGGTCTCGAAGCAGATATCCATCGCCCGAGCGCAGCGTGTGCAGAAGTTGCAGCCCTTGGGCGGGTTGGTGGGCGATGGCACATCACCTTCCAGGACAATGCGCTGCCGTGTGTCTTCGATATAGGGATCGGGGATAGGGACTGCGGAGAGCAGAGCTTGAGTATACGGATGAAGCGGATTGCTGTAAAGTGTCTCGTGATCGGTGAGTTCGACGAGATGGCCCAAATACATCACGGCAATGCGGTCGGAGATGTGCCGCACCATCGACAGATCATGGGCGATGAACAGGTAGGTGAGTCCCAGTTGCGCCTGCAGTTCTTCCAGCAAGTTGACGATCTGAGCCTGAATGGAAACGTCGAGGGCGGAAATGGGCTCGTCTGCGACGATAAATTCCGGATTCACTGCCAGGGCACGGGCGACGCCGATGCGCTGTCGCTGGCCGCCGGAAAACTCGTGGGGATAGCGATTGACAAAGTATGGGTTGAGCCCCACCACTTTCAGCAGTTCTTGCACGCGCTCGCGGCGTTCTTTGGCATTGCCGATTTTATGTACTTCCAGCGGTTCCCCCACAATGTTGCCCACAGTCAGTCGGGGGTTGAGCGAGGCATAAGGATCCTGGAAGATCATTTGCATCTGGCGTCGTTGGTGGCGCAGGGCTTCGCCTTTCATCAGCGTCAAGTCCTCGCCATTAAAGAGCACGTTGCCCCCGGTGGGATGATAGAGCTGTAAGATGGCGCGGCCTGTGGTCGATTTACCACATCCCGACTCGCCCACGAGGCCCAGGGTTTCTCCGTGCTTGATGTTAAAGCTGATCCCATCCACGGCCTTGACATCACCCACGTGGCGCTGCAAGATGATGCCCTTGGTGATGGGAAAATACATTTTAAGATTTTTTACTTCGAGCAAGTTATCAGACATACTTAACTCCCAGCTTGGGGTTGATTGGCAATGACATATTCCCAACGCCAGCAAGCAACGCGGTGGCTGGAAGTTACGTACTCTGCCGGGGGATTCTCGGCCAGGCATTTTTCGATGCGATAGGTACAACGTGCGGCAAAGGGGCATCCTTTGGGCAGATCGACCAGATCGGGAGGCAGACCTTCGATCGGGATAAGTTTTTCGCCCTTACCCAAATCGAGACGGGGGATAGATTTTAATAAGCCCAGAGTATAAGGATGATGGGGTCTGGCATAAAGGTCGTGCACTTCCGCTTCTTCTACAATCTGACCGGCATACATCACGATCACACGCTCGGCCAAACCCGCTACCACTCCCAAATCGTGGGTGATCCAAATGATGGCCATACCGATCTTGTGTTTCAGGCCTTTGACCAAATCCACAATCTGGGCCTGAATAGTCACATCCAACGCCGTGGTCGGCTCATCGGCAATCAACAATTGTGGATTACAGGATAACCCCATGGCAATCATGACGCGCTGACGCATGCCACCAGAGAATTGATGAGGATAGTCATCAAGCCGGCTGTCGGCGCCGGGAATTCCTACCAACTCCAGTAACTCGACCGCCCGTTGCCGCGCCTGTTCATTGTTCATGCCCAGATGCAGTTGCAAAGCCTCGGTAATCTGCCGCCCAATCGTCAACACCGGGTTCAGGGAGGTCATGGGGTCCTGGAAGATCATGGCAATACGATTGCCACGCACCTGCCGAATCTCATCATCATTCATCTGCAACAGATCTTTGCCATCAAACCACACCTCGCCGGCAACGATTTTGCCGGGGGGCTGCGGGATGAGCTTGATAAGGGACATGACACCCACGCTTTTGCCACACCCACTTTCGCCCACAATGGCTAAAGTCTCTCCTTCATCCACTTTGTACGAGATGTCGCTGACGGCATGTACCACCCCATCTTGTGTAAAGAATTGGGTCGTGAGTCCTTTTACTTCGAGTAGTGTGGCCATTGCAACTCCTTTTGGGGTGAAATAAGTATAAGTGCAAAAAACTGTCGTGAAAAGCGACGATGCTTTATGATCCCGAACAATACAAATATTGCCATGCTTGACGACGCTCGTTCAGAAAGTCAGTCTAGCATAGGGGTGAAACATCTGTCAAAAAGAGCGTAAATCGTAGGCAGGTTTCCACAAGCTCTGCCCGATAAGCTACGGACGATCAGAAGATGACACTTCCTGGATGACAGCGTCGAGCATGATCGTCTGAGCGCGCATCAGGTGCTCAGTCGCCTCCATAGTAGGCGTTTCGGCGCAAATATGCAAAATAGCCCGATCCGGATCGGGACGGATCAGTACCCACTGATGTGGCTGTAGATAAAATTTGACTCCGTCCACAGTGTCAGATTGATACGCGCTGGCCTGCTCGTTCATCCGTCGCATGACACTGCCTTTGGACTCCCAGGGACAATCAACAACTCGATGCAACCGGGCGAAGGGGTGCAGACTGTTGACGACGGCGCTGAAGGTGGTTTGTTGGGTGGCCAGACACTGCAATAAGCGTATCAACGTGTACATGCCGTCGGGCACCGGCTGAAATGCGGGGAAGATGAAATAACCGCTGCCATCCAGGGCGACATCCACATCTTCCTGGGCCGCTACAGACATCAGGGCATGCAAATCGACTTTGGTGCGCAGTACGCGCCCTCCATGGCTGGCGGCCAGTTCTTCAAATATCTGTGATCGATCGACGGGAAGGGCGATCGTGGCGCCGGGTTTTTGCTGCCACAGCAATTCGGTCATGGCTGCGGCCGCCAGATCATCTGGCACATGCTGTCCCATTTCATCCACAAAGAACGCCTTTTCCCCGCTCACGTCCAGGCGCACGCCTAAATTCGCTCCCACTACTCTCACGATTTTACCCAGTTGTTCGATCCCGTGCTGCCACACATCTTCGAGTACAGAGAGATGTTGGGGGTCCGACCGGGTGTTCAGGGCTACCACATTGACATCCAATTGCGCCAAAAGCGGCTCCAGCACATCGACTGCCGCGCCGTGCGCATAATCAATGACCACCGTCAGAGCTGCTTTTTGAATGACCTCGGCATCCACCGCCGCTAAAAATGCGCGACCGTAATGATCTCCCACATTTTGTGCATATTCGATGTGGCCGATATCATCCAACTGCGCCCGCCGAAAATCCTCACGGAAAAACAAACGCTCGACCAAACGCTCCTGTTCACGCCCCAGATCCAGGCCCTCGGCATTCATGAGCTTGATATCCACCACCCGCCGGTCGTGGGGGGAAATGCGCACATGCACGCCTGCCATGGCGTCCGATATGCGGGTGAAGAAGCGCGCCACCGGTAAAGGCTGCGAACGCAAATCAAGCACCTGTACGCCCGCGGCCGGCAGGCCGGAGATAATGGCGCGCTTGATCATACGGGCGCTGGGGTGCATGTCGCGATTAATGGTGACGATGCTGTTTTTAGGCAAACTGGCGCCAAAAACAACGCCCAGTTTGGCGGCAAACTCGGGCGTGAGATCTACATTCACGGTGCCTGTCACCCCAAAGCGCCCAAACAGCACTTTGCGGCCTTGTGTGCCCCAGACGATGCTCTCCCGCACCACCGCCCCCGCCTCTACATCCTTACCCGGCCACAATTTTACATTTTCATGGATAACGGCATCCTCGCGTACAATGCACTTATCGCCCACCACCGCTCCGGCATTGACACTGACCCGAGCCTTGAACACACACTGCTTGGCGATGATCGCCCCCTGAATTTGCGCCCCTTCGCCCACATAACACCCCCGCCAGATCACGCTGTGCGAGATGAAGGCGCGATTATCGACCACGGTGCCATCGCGAATGACGGCCGGCCCTTGTATCACGACCCCGCCCTTGATCTGCACCTCATTCCCCAGGTAAATGGGACCGTACAAGCGGGCATCCGGGGCGATCTCTACATCCTCTCCCACCCAGATATCACCGCCAATATGCCGGCCCCAGGGCTCATGGTGCACATTGTTCAGCAGCATATCGACGTTGGCGCTCAGATAAGCCGGCGGCGCCCCCACATCCGTCCAATAACCCGGCAGGGTCACCCCGTACACGGCCCCAGACTGCGCCAGCAGGCGCGGAAAGAGATCGTGACTGAAATCATAAAATTGTTGCGGCGGAATTTCGGCCAAAACATGACCCTGCACCAGATAAATACCTGTGTTCACCAGATCGCTGATCACATCCGCCCAACCGGGTTTTTCTAAAAACTGGCGGATGCGGCCATCGACATCCGTATTCACTACCCCATATTCCAGGGGATTGTACACCTGGTGCAATGCCACGGTAACAGCCGCCTGATGCTGACGATGAAACGCAGCCATGACGCTGATATCAATATCCGTCAGGGCATCGCCGCTGACAATCAGCACCGGCTCATCGGCCTCCAATAGACCACTATCCCACACATTGCGCGCCCCCCCGGCCGTCCCCAGGGGCACGTCCTCCAGCACATAATCCAGCGTCACACCCAACAACTCGCCGTTCCCCAAATAGCGCTGGAACAACTCCGCCTGATGCTGTAACGTAACGATCACATGCGTCACCCCATGGCGTTTCAACCAGGCCACGATGTGCGCGATCACAGGTTTATTGACAATGGGGATCAAAGGTTTAGGGCGAGAAACAGTCAACGGCCGCAAACGCGACCCCTGCCCTCCAGCCATCACAATCGCTTTCATGCAGGTCTCCTGAGCCAAGCGACGATTGATATAAAAATCATACCACACCCAGCAACGAATCCCCTATCCCGCACTCACCTCGATGCAAAGCAGCTTGAAGAAAACACCCCTGTGTGGTACAACTGTAATGTCCGCCCTGATCGGCATTCGGGGCAGTCATCCGCATACCATACTCTCCCCAGCGAGGAACCACCATGACCATTCGCTTTGGCACCGACGGTTGGCGGGCTGTGATCAGCGAAGACTTCACCTTCGCCAATGTCCGCCGCGTGGCTCAAGCCATTGCCGACATGACCCTGGCCCAGAATAGCCATAGCTCCCCCCTCTTCATCGTCGGCTATGACACCCGCTTTCTTTCTGATCGCTATGCAGCCGCCGTGGCCAGCGTACTGGCAGGCAACGGTATTCGCGTTTTGCTCAGCCAGCGCTTCGCCCCGACACCTGCTATCTCCTACGCCATCGTCGCCCATCAGGCCCAGGGTGGGGTCATGATTACCGCCAGCCACAACCCCCCCCGCTACAACGGCATCAAGCTCAAAGCCGCTTACGGTGGTTCGGCCAGCAATGCCGATGTCAAAATCGTGGAACAGCATCTGCAAAGCAACGAGCAAAGACACTGCCACCCGCAAGTTATGCCGCTCGAGTCCGCCCGGCGCCAGGGGCTGATCGATAGCTTCGATCCCTATCCCGCCTACGCCACTCATCTGCGCACCCTGATCAACTTCGATACCATCGCTGCCTCAGGTATGCACATTGCCGTCGACGCCATGTACGGCGCCGGTATCCACTACACCGACCGGCTGCTGCAAGAAGCCGGACTCGAACCCCTGTGCCTGCATCACGAAATGAATCCCGGCTTTGGCGGCTTGCACCCCGAACCCATCGGCCGACATCTCGTGGAACTGCGCCGCACAGTGCATGATGGCGACTTCGAGCTGGGTCTGGCTACCGACGGCGACGCCGATCGCATTGGCGCCGTGTGTGCTTCCGGCGCCTTCCTCGACCCACACCGCATCATGACCCTTACCCTCGACTATCTCCTGCAGCAGGGCAAACGCGGGGCCGTTGTTAAAACCGTCAGCACCACGCAAATGCTCAACCGTCTGGCAGCCGCCGCCGATCTCACCGTGCATGAAACCCCGGTAGGCTTCAACTACATTTCCGATCTCATGCGCAGCAATCACGTGCTCATTGGTGGCGAAGAATCCGGTGGCATTTCCATTCAGGGACACATTCCCGAAGGCGATGGTGTGCTCATGAGCCTGCTGCTGACCGAGCTCGTGGCCGCACAGGGTGGCAATGTCGAAAAGCTGATCTATGACATCATGGATCGCATCGGCCATTTTGCGTACGGTCGCCACGACTACGAAGTACGGCCCTTCTCCAAAGCCGACATGGTGCAACAATTGGTGGCCCACGCTCCCACCCGCCTGGCCGACAAAAACGTGCAAAATATCAGCACTCGTGACGGGGTCAAATACATCCTGCAGGATGACAACTGGTTGTTGATCCGGCCTTCGGGCACCGAACCCGTGCTGCGGGTGTATGCCGAGGCTCGGGACCAGGCTGGTGTGCAGGCCCTGCTGGAGGCAGGCGGAAAGCTGGCGCAGACCGTCCAAACTCAACCCGCTTTTTAGCCCCCAATTGGAGGCCGGACCTATGAAATGCTCAAGTTCCTCATCCAAATCCAACCGTGGCTGCGGTGGCCGCCTGCTACGATTGTGCGGATTTGCGATCATCATTTGGGGCATCGTCCAACTCAAGGAGCGCTTCGCCTCTGACACCCCCATCGGTGCCCCGCCTTTTATTCCGGTACCCGAAACCGCTCCCCCAGCCCCCGAGCCGCTGCCGGCAGAATCCACTGCCCATAACGATGACCTGACTCGAATTCAGGGCATTGGCCCCAGCTACCAGCAAAAACTACAGGCCGCCGGCATCACCAGCTTCGCCCACCTGGCTGCGACCTCCAACGCCGAATTCGACCACATCTTGCAGCCCCGCAGCTTCCAAAAACTGGCCTATGAAGGCTGGCGCCAACAGGCCCAGCAGCTTAGCCAGCAGCCCGCGGCCGCGGACGATCTCACCCAGATTCAGGGCATTGGCAGTGTCTTTGCGCAAAAACTGCGAGCCGCCGGCATAAGCAGTTTTGCCCAACTGGCAGCCCAAAGCCCGGAGCAGCTCGCGACTATCTGTCAGGCGCCCGACTGGCGCAAACCCGATTATCAAAGCTGGATTTACCAGGCTCAACGGCACAGCCACAGCGACGCCCCCCCTTCTTACTTCCCCCCCCCGCCGTGAGCGTACAACCCTGGCTGCAAATTCCCGCTCAAATCACCCATCTTAGCTCCGCCGGTGATGGCAGCGGCCGTGGTGGCCGAAAGCGACAGCAACATTGTCTCCTTTGGAGTCGATCTATCAGGCGAACTCACCATCCTTAGGTCTCAATGGCGAGATCATGCGTCTCAATGATAGCCAAACCCCGTAACCATGTCTAAACAGAGCCTTCGCACCCAAACCGCAGCCATTCGTAAGCAACTTTGGTTGAGCCCCAGCCTATTTTTAGACCGGCACCCCATTCCGCCCGAGGTCATCTTTTTGAGCACGGCATTGGTGGTGGGCCTGGGCACCGGTGTGGGCGCCGTTGTCTTCCGCTATCTGATTCATTTGTTCTCCTGGGTAGGTTTTGTATGGATTCCCTCTGTCACCGAAGCCTGGGGCAAGAGTTATGTGGTGTTTGTCCCGACCATTGGGGGGCTGATAGTGGGCCTGCTGATCTACTACTTTGCGCGCGAGGCCAAAGGCCACGGCGTGCCCGAAGTCATGGAATCCGTGGCCCTGCGCGGCGGGCGCATTCGACCCATCGTCGCCGTGATCAAATCGCTGGCTTCTTCCATATGCATCGGCAGTGGCGGATCGGTCGGCCGCGAAGGCCCCATCGTGCAGATCGGCTCGGCGATTGGCTCCACCGTGGGCCAATGGCTCAAACTATCCGATGCCCGTGTCAGCAATCTGGTGGCTTGTGGCGCCGCGGGGGGCATTGCTGCCACTTTCAATGCGCCTATTGCCGGTGTCATGTTCGGCATGGAGATCATCCTGGGCGGACGCTTTGGCGTGCCCTACTTCAGTTCGGTGGTCATCTCGGCTGTGGCAGCCAGCGCAGTGGGACGGGCGGCATTTGGTGACGCCCCGGCCTTCGCCATTCCCTTCCAATACGGCATCAAAAGTCTGTGGGAATTCAGTTTTTATCCGATTTTGGGGATTCTGTCGGCCCTGGTGGCAGTGGCATTTGTGCGCGGCCTTTATGGCTTCGAAGATTGGTTCGACCAATGGCAGAAGGTGCCAGAATGGTTCAAACCGGCCGTGGGGGGCGCCATACTGGGGCTCGTGGCTTTGCTGTATCCCCTTGTGACCCATGTGACATGGAGCCAAACCCCGCAGATATACAATGTGGGCTACACCGTGATCGAAGATGTGTTGACCCATGGGGTAACACTGCAATTTGCCCTGGCCCTGTTGCTCCTGAAACTACTCGCCACCAGTCTCACCCTGGGCTCTGGCGGATCAGGGGGCATCTTCGCCCCAGCCCTTTTCATGGGAGCCATGCTGGGCGCTGCCTTCGCCCTGTTGCTGAATCACCTGCCGCTGGGCTTCAGCGTTTTGCCGGGCGCCTATGCCCTGGTGGGCATGGCAGCCGTCTTTGCGGCCAGTGCCCACGCCCCGGTGACCGCGGTCATCATCCTGTTCGAATTGACCGGCGATTATCGCGTCATTTTGCCGCTGCTGCTGACAGTGGCGGTCGCCACCCTCCTGGCCAAGCATCTCTTACACGACGAATCGATTTACACGCTTAAATTGACCCGCCGTGGCGTACGCCTCCATCAAGGACGCGATGTCGACGTGCTGGAGGCTGTTTTTGTGGGCGAAGTGATGGATATGACCCCACCCACGGTGACCGGCACCATGACTCTGTCGGACTTTCGCACCTATCTGTTTCAAAGCCATCATCACGGGGTAGCGGTTCTGGATGACAAGGGGACACTGGTGGGGGTAGCATCCCTGCAAGACCTGGAACGGGCGATGCAGCAGCCCGGCTGGGAAAACTTGCCCGTCAGCCAGATCATGTCAGAAAATATGCTCACGGTCACTCCCGATCAGAGCATTGGCACAGCCCTCAAGCTTCTGGCCCAGCGGGACATCGGCCGGATACCGGTGGTGGACAAAGCAGTCCCGCCACATTTGTTGGGCCTGATCCGGCGCACCAGCATCGCCCGTGCCTATCAGCTCGGCATCCTGCGCCGCGAAGACCTGCAAGATCGGGCCAGTCAGATTCGTTCCCGCCAGAGCGCTGGCGACACCGAATTTGTGGAGCTGATCGTGCAGCCGGGCTCGCAAGTTGCCGGTCAACTTGTACGCGATCTGCAACTCCCCGAAGAATGTTTGTTAACCACGCGGCGACATCGCGACCACAGGCATATCCTGCACGGAGATGATCGGCTGGAAGTCGGGGATACAATCATTGCCCTATGCGCCCCCGACCACATTTACGAAGTGCGCAAAGTATTTCAATAGGCGGGCGGACTCTGGCGAGACTTCATAATTCAAAGCTGATTTGGTTCGCTACTCTTTATACTCCCGGAAACCATCTTCTAATTGCCGGAACGAGGTGGGCTTGTATTTCTCGTAACTCTCTTGGTCCACGTAAACATAATCATAGGTCACATCGTCCTGCACCTTGTTGATGTCTTCGCACCATTGACGCAAGCGTTCCATTTTTAGCGGCACGTCCAAATCCTCCTGGCCTTTGGTCTCGACAATCACAATTCGTTTGGCAGACTGCTTGACAAAAAAATCCGGGTAATAATTAGAGATGTCACCGTCCGCATTGATGTAATCCAGTTTGAAATGCACGGCCAGATAATTCTTGGCATAAGAGATGATGTCATCGCAACCTTCGAGGAAGCTGGCAAACAACAGTTCAAAGCGACTATCGCCAATGATGCGGTTGAAGACGCTTTTCTTGGGCACGAGATAACCCTGATCCTTCACCACGAAGGGACGTGTCTGCCGCAGCTTGATGCTGTCCCGAATTTCGGCGTTGCCTTTATCCTGCACGGTGAGGGCATTGATCGCTCTCTTGAAGGTTTCGAGCAAGATTTTGGTGGCGGCCAGTTCTGAGAGGTTGCGCAGGGTGTTGGGGCTTTCCATATCGACGGGGCGGTCGAATAATCCATCCCGCACGAATGCTTTGACTTTGGGATAGAGCACATTATAGCCGCTGACCAAGCGCAACTC
>JAADGC010000217.1 GCA_013152585.1 Chloroflexota bacterium | reverse complement strand
ACCATCTCCCCCCCGCCTTGTGGGGGGGATTAAGGGGGGGCCTGAAACTGGAAGAAAGAGGCAGACGCATATACAATATCGGAAGCTTCCCTTTCCCTCATCCAACCGCATGACAGCTTCCATCCCGCCTCCCATGCCCCCCAACATCCTCCTCCTCGTCCTCGATTGCCTGCGCTACGACGGCCTGGGGTGCAACGGCAATCCCCGCCCGGTTACGCCCCACATCGACGCCTGGGCCGCGCACAGCCGTCGCTACAGCCAGGCGCGGGCCGCCGCCATCTGGACTTTGCCCAGCCATGCCAGCCTGTTCACGGGCCTGCATCCCCGCCAGCACGGCGTCAATGTAGAACAACGCCTTCTGGATGCCGATATTCCCACGTTGGCGGAAACCCTGACGCAATTGGGCTATCAGACGGCGGCTTTTTCCACCAACGCCTGGGTGGGGCCTCACTTTGGTCTGGAGCGGGGTTTCGAGCATTTTGCCGCCCTGTGGCGTATCTTCCCCGGCATGGGGCAGCGCCCCTTCCCCTGGTGGGAAAAGGCGTTGCGCAAACGGGTGCTGGAGCGCAGCGACAAAGGCGCCGCCAAGCTCAACCGCAGTGTGCGGCGCTGGTGGCGGCGGCAACGGCATGCAGAGCGACCGTTTTTCATATTTGGTCTTTATCTCGACGCCCATCTGCCATATCGCCCGCCGCCAGCCGTGGCCGAGCGCCTGCTCGACGCTCGTACACGGGCGGCAGCGCGCAACGTCAATCAAGACGCCTGGGCCTACATGGCCGGAGAGGCGACGATGACGCCCGCTGATTTCGACGGCCTGCGGGCCATGTATGATGCTGAAATCAGCTATGTGGATGCACAGGTGGGGCAACTGCTGGACTTTTTGCAGGGTGTGGGGGCCCTTGACAACACCATCATCATCATCACTGCCGATCACGGCGAAAACATCGGCCATCATAGGCTCATGGATCATCAGTACTGCGTGTACGATAGCCTCGCCCGGGTACCCTTGCTCATTCATCATCCCGCACTCTTCCCTGCCGGGGATGATCCCACCCCGGTTCAGCACACCGATCTTTTTCCCACCTTGCTCCACGCTGCCGCTGTGCCCGAGCTTCTCTCCCTGCCCGGCCGCTCCCTCCTGGCCTCTGCCTCACCCCCGGCCCCGGCCATCATTCAATACACAGCCCCTCACCGCCACCGCTTTGCCCGCCGACATCCCCACTTCGACATGGCCGGCAAAGGGTATGATCGCACCTTCGACGCCATCGTGCGGGACGGCTACAAACTGATCCGCAGCAGCCGGGGCGAACTCGAGCTGTATCATCTCCCCACCGATCCCGGCGAAACCACCAATCTGGCGCCCAACCATCCCCAGCGCCTGGCCGATCTCACGGACGCCCTCGATGCCTGGTTAGCCGCGCATCCACCACACACCCCCGGCGCCACGGGGCACATCGATCCCGATCTGGCCGAGCATTTGCGCAACCTGGGCTATCTCTAGAAACTTTAACCCAGCTAAAATAAACCCATGCACGTTGCCATTTATCAGTCCTCCCCACAGCACATGTACGGCGGCCAGATCGATCTCATTCGCTACTTCCGGGCGCTTGACCGGCGCCAGCTACAGCCGCACATCATCGTACCCGGGCCCGGGCCCTTTGTGGACGCCGCCCAGGCCCTGGCCTTACCCGTGACGGTGCTGCCCCTGCCGCCCGAGTTAGCCCAGACGGGTGGGGCGCTGTTGCAGGGCTCGGGCGTGGATCGCCTGCGCCAGGCAGCCATGTTGCTGCCCTGGAACCTGCGCCTGGCCCGGCTTTTACGGCGCATCTCCGCCGACGTGCTCTATGCCAACAACCGCCGCGCCGTGCTCACCGTGGGCATGGCTGCCCGCCTGAGTAAAACACCGTTGTTCTGGCATATCAAGCAGGTGAACGCCGGTCGGGGTTGGATGGATGCACTCGCCATGCGTCTGGCCACCACCAGTGCCGGCTGCTCGCAAGACGTGGCCGCCGCCTTTCGTCACCATCATCCCCGCCAGGCCGGGCGCATTGGCGTCGTGCCCAACGGCATCCCCTTGCAGACTTTCGCTGCCCCCGGCCCCGACATGCGCGCCGCCCTGGGCATCCCCCGGCAGGCCGTGGTCATCGGCCAGGTGGGCAGCATCAGTCCCCGCAAAGGCGTCGGTCTGTTTGTCGATGCTGCCCTGCGCCTGGCGCCCCGGCATGAGGGCGTGCACTTCATACTTGCCGGCGACGCCCCTTCTGCGTATGCTACCTACAAACAAATGTGCCTGGAACGTGCCCAGCCGCTGCGTGCGGCCGGCCGCTTCCATGCTCCGGGTTGGCTGGCCGATATGCCCGCCCTGTTGCGCAGCCTCGATATCCTGGCCCTGCCCAGTCGCGTCGAAGGCTTCGGCCTGGTGGTGGCTGAAGCCAGCGCTGCCGGCGTGCCCAGTGTGCGCACAGCCAGCGGCGGCCACGACGAAACCACCCGCGACGGCGAAACCGGTTTCGTTATTCCGGTTGACGATCTCGATGCTCTGGTTGAGCGCCTGGAACGCCTGATTAGCGATGCCGTTTTACGACGGCGCCTGGGTATCGCCGCCCGTCAATACGCGCTCGACCATTTCGATCTCGACCGTTTCGTCTCGTCTCTGACCACCGCCCTCGTCCACACCGCCAGTTTCTCCTGACCCCTTTCCCCCACTCATGCCATTTGATCCCTCTCAGATTCGCGTTGGCCACGTCATCACCCGCTTTCATGGTGCTGGTGGCGCCAAAAACACGCTGATGACCTGCGCCGGCCTGGTTGCGGCCGGATACCAGGTCGATCTCATTGTGGGCGCCAGTGCCGACCGCTGGCGTGCCGAAGGCTCCGGCGTCAACTGGATACAGGTGCCCAGCTTGCGGCGCACCCTGCATCCCCTGCACGATCTGCGGGCGGCGGGGGATTTGCTGCGGCTGTTCCGGGAACGACGCTATCACATCGTGCATACCCATCTGGCCAAGGCCGGCATCCTGGGACGTTGGGCGGCGTCGCGGGCGGGGGTGCCCCTCATCATTCACGGGCTGCACGGAGCCACCTTCAGTCCCACCCAATCCTGGCTCACCAACACCCTCTATCTCCTGCTAGAGCGACAGGCAGCCCGCGGCAGCGACCGCATCGTCAGCGTGGGCGCCGACTTGCAGCAACGTTATCTGGCCGCAAACGTGGGCCGCCCCGAACAATACGTCCTCATCCACAGTGGCATGGATTTGCGTGCTTTTGCAGCCGCCCGTTCATTATCGGCGCAGCAGCGTGCCGCCAAACGGGCCGAGCTGGGCCTGGGCGCTGATGATGTGGTCGTAGGCTATGTGGCAGCGCTGGAGTGGCGCAAAGGCCATCATCGTCTGATCCAGGTGGCGCAACAGCTCTGTCCCCGTTTCCCGCACCTGCGCTTCCTGTTTGTGGGCGAGGGCTTTGATGCCGGGCGCTTGCAGGACATGGTACGGGAGGTCGGGCTCACGGATCGCATCCTGTTTAGCGGCTATCGTACCGACGTGCCCGAGATCATGGCTACGCTGGATGTGAAGGTCTTTGCCAGCGAACGCGAGGGGCTGCCGCAGGTGTTGGTGCAGGCGGCGGCGGTGGGGCTGCCTGTGGTGGCTTTCGAGGCAGAGGGCGTGCGGGAGCTGGTGCGGGATGGCTGGAACGGCACCGTGCTGCCGCAGGGCGATGTGAACGGCATGGTTGCTGCCCTGGGGCGCCTGATCCAACAGCCACAACTGCGACAGGAGATGGGTGCCCGTGGCCCGCAACTGGTGGACGATCGCTGGCACATCGCCACCATGCAGCAAAAAACGCTCGCCTTGTACGAGGCCTTGTTGACGGCCAAAGGCTTTACCGACCCCTCATAGAGGACATTATGAATTTACATCGCTCTGTTTTATGGACTGGCTATGAACGTCGGCGGCAATTGACCTTGCTGATCGGTGATTTGTTGTTGGTGTGGCTGACGGCCGCCGTGGCCGTGGCTCTGCGCCTGTGGTTGATGTCGGGCACGCCGCTGTTGCAGGCTTTTCCCTGGCCTTTGCCCAGCGGCGTCTACGCCCTGGGATTCGGCTACCTGGTGGCGCTGTACATTTTTGATCAGTACGACCTCGCTCGTGACCCCAAGCAACCGGCTGCGGCCATGATATTGGCGCTGGCGGGGCTGGTGGGCATGATCCTGGCCGTGGTGATCACCTTTTTCTGGCGCAGCCTGCAATTGGGCCGCTTTGTGGTGCTCATCCAGTGGCCACTGGCGATGCTGGCCTTGTACGGCTGGCGGCGCCTGTTCCATGCCACGGTGCTGCGCCTGTCGCATCCGCACCGGGTGCTGCTGGTGGTGGCCAACCCTGTGGAGCGGGGCATCGAGGCCGAGTTGCAGGAGCGTCCTTTGGGGGAGTATGTCGTCGCCGGAGTCTTCATGGTGGCCGGGGCCGGTGCCGGCGGTACCAGGCGCCTGATTGACGATCAGGGCCGCAGCCTGGAACAGGCCATTGTGGCCGAAGAGATCGACACCCTGGTTTTCTCCGCCCGCGATGGCTTCCCCCCCCAATATCTGGAACAAGCGATCGATTGGAAATTCGATGGCGTGGGCGTATACGATGCCGCCAATTTTTACGGGGCCATGACCGGTCGTGTGCCTATCGAGACCATCGACGGCCGCTGGATATTGGATCATCTCAGCCAGCCCTATGGCTCGGCCATGGTGCGCCGCATCAAGCGCATGCTCGACATCATACTGGCACTGACAGGTCTGGCGCTCTCATTGCCGTTTTGGCCATTATTGATCTTGGCGATCAAGCTGGATAGCCCGGGGCCGGCCATCTTCCGGCAGCAGCGCCTGGGTATGCGCCAGCAGCCCGTAACCATCGCCAAGTTTCGCAGTATGCGTGATGCGGGCGACGTGGAGGGTGAGGCAGCGTATGCCCAGCAGGACGATCCCCGGGTGACCCGTGTGGGCAAATGGCTGCGCAAGACCCGCCTGGATGAATTGCCGCAGTTGTGGAATGTGTTACAGGGCGAGATGAGCATCGTGGGGCTGCGGCCGATTCGAGCCGTCAATGCCCAGCGTTACGCCGAGTCGATCCCCTACTACCGCCTGCGTTTCAGCATGAAGCCCGGTCTCACCGGCTGGCCGCAGATTCGCTATCGCTATGCCGACGATGATGAGTCGCATCTGCGCAAGTTTGAATACGAGCTCTACCATATTCAAAACGCCAG
>JAADGC010000077.1 GCA_013152585.1 Chloroflexota bacterium | reverse complement strand
AGTCCCTGCGGGGACTTGGCCTTGTGAGCCTGCAAATTTATTTGCAGTGCCAGGTCACGAGGACGCCAATAAAGCACCGGTTTCGCTGGCGCCGACCGCCCGGCGGTGAACCGCAGGGCTACAAAACGGCGCCGGGTGAACCCGGCTTCAGATGCCGCCACGGTCGTCAAGCCCCCTTGAGGGGGCGCCGTTTTGTAGCCGGGCGGCTTTCAGCCCCCGGCGGTCGCGCATAACGCGTAGGGGTCGCACCCTTGCGGTCGCCCCCGGCGCCCTCACAGACGCACCCAGCGCACCTGCCAGCTTTGACAAGGACCTCCCGCGGTGTTAGAATGCCTTTGTCTGCACCAGCGGCTTAAAAGCCGCAGTTTAGAAAGACGGAACAAATCTATAAATGGCAGTAAAGGCGCCCTTTGCCCCGGATGGCAGGGCTGAAATGCGAAGCCGGTGAGAGTCCGGCACTGTCCCGTAACGGTAACCAGGAGCTAACAACGCATCCTGGGAGTCCGGACGACAACCTTTACTGACTTATCACCTTCTCGCGGAAGAGGGTAGAGTACGATGCACTATTGTATCGTCCTTTGTCTACCTGACAAAGGCATTGATTTTACCCGGCACGCAACCAAGCGGCCGGTTTTTTTATTGGCAAAACACCTTTTGTCTGGAGATTAAAGAGGTACTCTACCGGCACCGGGAGAAGGGATGTCTTGGTTGTTTTCCCTTGTATCCACTTGGGATATTTATTTCATCACGTATCCAGCTTGGAGGTAGAGTATGTCTTTTCGCAAAATCACATGTCTGTTTTTGTTGCTGACGTTGGTGCTGGTGATGGCCGCCTGTGCGGCGCCGGCAGATGCCCCTGTTGCCACACCCGTTCCCCCAACGGCCACGCCCGTTCCTTCTACGGCCACGCCCGTTCCTTCTACGGCCACGTCCGTTCCTCCCACGGCCACGCCCGTTCCCTCTACGGCCACGCCCGTTCCCCCAACAGCCACGCCTGTTCCTCCTACAGCCACGCCTGTTCCTCCCACTCCCACCCCTGTACCATCGCCGGCGCCCTTTCCATGGACCCTCACCGATGGCATGGGACGAGAAGTTACCCTGGAACATACACCCGCCCGCATTGTCTCTCTGGCCCCTTCTAACTCCGAGCTACTCTTTGCCGTCGGTGCCGGGGAACAGGTGGTGGGTGTGACCAAATACTGCAACTATCCCCCCGAAGCCTGCGCCACGAAAGAAGTCATTGGCGGCTTCTCGTCCAAATCTATCAGCGTGGAGAAAATTCTGGCGCTGGAGCCAGACCTGGTTTTGGCCGCGGGTAAAATTCATCAGCCTATCATCGAAGCGCTCGAACAGCAGCACATCCCCGTTGTCGCCCTCACGGCCCGCACCTTCGACGATGTCTACGCCAACATTGCCATGGTGGGGCGTCTGACCGGACATGAGACCGAAGCAGCGCAGGTTGTGGCTGGTATGCAGGCCCAGGTGAAAACCGTTACAGAAAAAGTAGCAGAAATTCCCGCAGAACAGAGGCTTAAAGTCTTTTGGGAGGTGTGGGATGAACCTTTGATGACAGCAGGTCCGGACACATTCATCGGTCAGATCATCGAACTGGCGGGAGGCGTCAACATCTTTGCCGATCTGAAAGAAGATTACCCCAAAATCAGCGCCGAAGAAGTGTTGCAACGCAATCCGGATGTCATTTTGGGGCCAGACAAGCATGGCAGCAAAATGACGGTCGAGCAACTGGAAGCACGGCCGGGTTGGGCGGAGATCAAAGCCGTCAAGGATGGACACATCTTTTTGCTGGATGGTGATATTCTTTCTCGATCAGGACCGCGTCTGGCCCAGGGCTTGCAAGCTATGGCCAAAACCCTGTATCCCCAGTTGTTCAAATGAGAGCCCGTGAGCGTGGGGCGAGCTCATCGTCCCACGCCATCATCTCTTCGACGACATCCAACTGAGCATCAAAGCCGTGACGCCGACCTTGCACAAAGACTTTACCGACGTCGATGTGACTCCTGTGCTGGATAACTTTCGTCGCCTGCACCAGACCGGCGCCCCCTTGCGCTCGGAAAGCATCGTGATCCCCGGCACCATCGATGCCCCCGAAATCGAACGCATCGCCGCCTTCATCGCCTCGGTGCACGCCGGGATTCCCTATCGCCTGGATGCCTACATCCCCGTACCCGGCGCGCCCTGGCCTCGCCCCACCGCGGCCGAAATGGAGGCTGCCGCCAGCGCCGCCCGCCGTCACCTTCGCCAGGTAAGCGTCCTCCATAGCGGTAGGGGCAAGCGCTACGGGCTAACGAGGCTGGTATGAGACGCTCACGCGTTCCGCTTATTTTTGCCACCACAGTGGCACTTTTGCTCGTCACTCTGGTGATCAGCGTGGGCATGGGGGCGGTGAGCATCCCGCCGAGACAGGTGCTGGCCGTCCTTCTGCAGCGTTCGAATCCTGAGCTGAGCCGTACGACCGTGGCCATCGTTTGGGATTTACGTCTGGCGCGCACGCTGCTGGCTCTGGTGATCGGCGCCGGCCTGGCCGCTTCCGGTTCGGCCTACCAGGCGCTGTTCCGCAATCCCCTGGCCGACCCCTACATCATCGGCGCCTCGGGCGGGGCAGCCCTGGGCGCAACCCTGGCCATCATCCTGAATCTCAACGTGGTAATGCCGGCGGCATTTGTGACCGCCCTCCTGGCCGTCACCCTGGTTTATTTTATCGCCCAGGCAGGAGGGCATGTTTCTTCTGTGAGTCTGGTGCTGGCAGGGGTTGCCCTCAGCACCCTGCTTTCCTCCGCGGTTTCTCTGCTCATGTTTCTCGGCGATCGTGATTTACACGAAGTTTTCGCCTGGTTGCTGGGCGGGCTGAGTGGTCGCAGTTGGCCCCAGTTGCAACTGGCCGCTCCCCTCATCGCCTTGGGGATTGTCGTCCTCTGGAGCATGTCGCGTCCCCTCGACGCCCTCACCTTTGGCGAAGAAACCGCCCAGGGTTTGGGGCTCAATCTTTTTCGCGCTCGCGCTTTGTTGGTGGCAGCGGCAACTTTGACCACAGCGGCGTCGGTTGCCAGCGCCGGCATCATCGGCTTTGTGGGGCTGCTGGCGCCGCACATTGCCCGGCGCTTCGTGGGTGGCGCCCATCATCTGCAAATTCCCATGAGCGTATTGGTAGGTGCTTTGCTGTTGGTCTTGGCGGATGACCTGGCGCGCACCATGATGGCGCCCCTGGAACTTCCCGTAGGCGTGTTGACCGCCTTACTGGGTGCCCCTTTCTTTCTCTGGCTGCTAAAACGAAGTGAAACATGGCCACAATAGATGTCCAGGGCGTAACCTTGGCCTATGATGACACGGAAATCCTTCATGAAATCGAGTTGGAGGCACATCCCGGCGAAGTGCTGGCCCTGGTCGGGCCCAATGGTGTGGGCAAAACGACCTTGTTGCGCGCCCTTTCGCGGCAATTGCGACCCCAACAAGGCGTTATCCTGGTAGATGGTCGAGACACATGGCGATTATCTCACCGCGAGGCCGCCCGTCAGGTGGGCCTTGTACCCCAACAAGCCGATGGCGATTGGCCTCTCTCGGTGGAAGAAGTGGTGGCCCTGGGTCGAATGCCTCATCGCGGCTGGTTCCTGCCCCTTTCTTCTCACGATCGGCAGGTCATACGCAAAACCTTGCAGCAAATCGATCTGTATCCTCTGCGCCATCGCCAGGTGGCGACCCTTTCCGGGGGCGAACGTCAGCGCGTCCTCATCGCCCGCGCCTTGGTTCAGGAACCCCAGGTGCTGCTCCTGGATGAGCCAACCGCGAATCTGGATCTACGTTACCAGGGCATGGCCCTGACCCTGGTGCAGCAACTGGCCCACGAGCAGGGCCTGATCGTGATCGTCAGCATCCATGATCTCAACCTGGCCGCGCTCTACGCCGACCGTGTGGCGCTGTTGGCCGAGGGGCGGCTGTTGGCCAAAGGCACACCCCATACCGTGCTCACCGCCGAGCTTCTCTCCCTCGCCTACGGCATCCCTGTCGTTGTTTCCCATCACCCTGTATACAACACTCCCCTGGTGGCACCTGTGCTGCCACACAAAAAGAATGGGGTCACAAAATGACAACCAAACGAAAAAAGAAAGGCCTGGTCATCGTCAACACCGGCGAGGGCAAGGGCAAAACCACTGCCGCTTTGGGTGTGCTCTTCCGCGCCTGGGGCCGCGATATGCGTGTTTGCATGTTGCAATTCCTCAAACATGAGACGGCCTCTTTTGGCGAAAACAAAGCAGCCCGTAAACTTGGCATCGAGATCATACCCACCGGTGACGGCTTTACCTGGACCAGTCGCGATATGGATGAAACCGTAGCTCGCGTGCAACATGGCTGGGAAATCGCCCAAGAAAAAATCACACAAGGTGACTGCGATATCATCATTCTCGATGAGTTCACCTATCCCCTGCATTTTGGCTGGTTGGATACCGAAGATGTCATCGCCTGGTTGCGCCAGCATAAGCCCCCCATGCTGCATCTGATCATCACCGGTCGCTACGCGCCGGCCGCCCTCATCGCCTACGCCGACCTGGCCACCGAAATGCGTCTCATCAAACACCCTTTCGAGGAGCAAGGAATCCGTGCCCAGGCAGGTATCGAGTTCTAACATCCCCCGTCTGATTATTGCCGGCACCCACAGCGGGGTCGGCAAAACGACCCTCACCGTCGGCATCAGCGCAGCCTTGCGGCGTCGGGGGCTGCGCGTGCAGCCCTTCAAGGTGGGGCCAGATTATATCGACCCCACCTATCACAGCTTGGCTGCCGGCCACACCGCGCGCAACCTGGATACATGGATGATCCCTCGTGAGCGGGTTCCGGCACTTTTCACCGGCGCCAGCCAGGAGGCGGATATCGCCATCATCGAAGGCGTCATGGGCGTTTATGATGGTTTTGATTACGACAACGAGCAGGGAAGCACTGCCGAAGTCGCCAAATTGCTGCGCGCACCGGTCGTGCTGGTGCTCGATGCTCGCAGTATGGCCCGAAGCGCCGGCGCGGTTGCCCTCGGTTTCCAGACCTTCGATTCGCAATTGCCGCTGGCCGGCTTTATCATCAATCGCCTCGGGAGTGAAAGCCATGGCCGCGGCGTTGCCGGCGCCGTGGAGAAGGCCACCGGTCTGCCTGTATTCGGCTGGCTTCCTCGTCAGGAAGATGTTCATATTCCCGAACGACATTTGGGCTTGGTGCCTACCACAGAACCCGGCCGCTGGCAGAGCTTCGTTGCCGCTGCTGCCGACCTGGTCGAACGTACTCTTGATCTCGATGCCCTCCTGAGCACGGCCCGCAGCGCTACCCCCTATCCTCTTCCTTCCTTGCATCTGTCCCTCACCCCGGCCGCTAACGACCACCCCATCATTGCCGTTGCGCACGACGAGGCCTTTTCCTTTACCTATCCCGACAACCTGGACCTGTTACGGGCGGCGGGCGCCCACATCAGCTTCTTCAGTCCCCTGCAGGATGCGGCGCTGCCTGCCCACACCAGCGGCATCATCCTCAGTGGAGGATTTCCCGAAGTGTACGCCGCGCCCCTGGCTGCCAACCGGGCGATGCACGCCGCTCTACGTCAGGCCCATGCTCGCGGCCTGCCCATCTACGCAGAATGTGGCGGCCTCATGTATTTGACAGAACAAATTGTCGATCAGGAGGGAGGCCACTTCCCCATGGTGGGGCTTTTGCCCGGCGTTTCGCGCATGGGGGGACGTCTGACCCTGGGCTATTGTCTGGCAGAAGCTGCCGCAGATTCCTGGCTGCTGGCCGCGGGCGAACAGGTGCGCGGGCACGAATTCCACTATTCGTTGTGGGAGCGCACGTCGGACAGCCTCGCCCCCGCCTACCATCTGCTTCCCACCCGCAAAACCCACCCCGCCCGCCGACCTGAAGGCGCCCACGCCGGCAATCTCTGGGCTTCATACCTCCATCTGCATTTTTGGGCCAAGCCAGAGCTCGCCTCACGTTTTGTGGCTGCTTGTCAGCGAGCCGCAAAGGAGAATATCTAATGCCTGCTCCCGTATTGATGGTGCAGGGCGCCTCCTCTTCGGTGGGCAAAAGTTGGCTCGTCACCGCACTTTGTCGCATCTATGCCCGCAGGGGGGTGCGTGTCGCCCCGTTCAAAGCCCAGAACATGTCCAACAATGCCGCTGTATGTGCGGATGGCGCCGAAATTGGCCGGGCGCAAGCAGTACAGGCCCTGGCCGCCGGCATCGAACTCAGCGCCGACATGAATCCCGTTCTCCTCAAGCCCGAGGCTGATAGTCGCTCCCAGGTTATCGTGCAGGGACGGCCCTGGCGCACCCTGACGGCAGGCGTTTTTTATCAGCACAAACGGGAGCTTTGGGAAGTGGTGGCGGCGGCCCTGGATCGTCTGCGGGCGCAGTACGAGCTGGTAATCATCGAAGGGGCAGGCAGTCCTGCAGAACTGAACCTACAGGCCGGAGACATCGTCAATATGGCCGTGGCCCGTTATGCCCAGGCGCCGGTGCTCTTGATCGCCGATATCGACCGCGGGGGTGTGTTCGCGCAACTTTTGGGCACCTTGTGGCTGCTCTCGCCGGAAGAGCAGGCCCTGGTACGCGGCTTCGTGGTCAACAAGTTCCGCGGAGATCCGGAGCTGTTCGTCAAAGGCGTGCACATTTTGCAGGAACGCAGTGATCGCCCTGTGCTGGGCGTCGTTCCTTATGCCGCCGGTCTGGTCATCCCGAGCGAAGATGCTGCTTCATTGCCGGCGCCCCCCCGGGGGGACGTGGCGGCTGGCATGTTGGATATTGCCGTCATCCATCTCCCCCACATCGCCAATTTCGACGATGCTGATCCTCTGGGCGCCACTCCCGACGTGCACCTTCGCTTCGTAAGCTCTGCTCTCGCCCTGGGCAATCCCGATGCGGTCATTCTTCCTGGCAGCAAAAGCACCGTGGCTGATTTGCGTTGGCTGGACCAGACGGGATTGGCCGCAGCTATCCGTCAATTGGCTGCCCAGGGCGTCCCCGTTGCGGGCATTTGTGGCGGTTATCAGATGTTGGGAGAGGCAATTCGTGATCCCCATCATTTGGAGGCAGCCGAGAACGAGGTTCGGGGCCTGGGGCTTCTGCCCACGGTCACCACCTTTGCGGGCGAGAAGGAGACTTATCAGGTGCGAGCGCGTATTACTCATGGGCGGGGATGGCTGGCGCCGTTAGCCGGTACAGAAATTCGGGGCTACGAAATTCATCTGGGGCGGACAGAAAGCGCCACGCCCTGGCTGGAGATCAGTGACCGCAATGGGGGCCACGTAAGCATCGCCGATGGCGCTATCAGCGAAGATGGCCGTATTTGGGGTGCCTATGTGCATGGTATTTTTGAAAATGATGCCCTTCGTCGTGCCTGGCTGATGGCGGTGCGGGCCTGGCGACAACACAAATCCTTTAGCGATCCTGTTCCGGTTGTGGATGCCCGGGCCCAGGTGAATCATTCCCTCGATCGGTGGGCAGACGTGGTGGAAAAGGCTTTGGATATGAAAAAGTTGGATGCCATCATCTGGGAGAAAAACGCATGACAGAACTGACACTTATTTTAGGGGGCGCCCGCAGCGGCAAGAGCACCTTTGCTCAGCAGTGGGGAGAAAAATGGGGGGGCGAGCAAGTCCTGTTCGTGGCGACAGCAGAGGCGGGTGATACCGAGATGCAGGAACGTATCACCCGCCATCGCCAATCCCGCCCCCCGGCCTGGCATACGCTTGAAGCCGCAACTCGGGTCGGCGCCGCATTACAGGCTGCCTGGAACGGGGAGCGGGTGGTCATTGTCGATTGCCTGACACTTCTGGTAGCCAACGTTCTTGCTGCTCATGCCGATCCGGCGAGCGCCGCAGCGCGGGCAGGTGTCCTGCAGGAAATAAACAATCTGCTCATCGCCATCCGGGATTTGGATACATCTGTGCTGATTGTTTCCAACGAGGTGGGCATGGGCTTGGTGCCGCCATATCCCCTGGGGCGCGCCTATCGCGACCTGTTGGGCGAGGCCAACCAAATCGTTGCTCGACAGGCCGATACTGTGATTTTGATGGTGGCAGGCATTCCCATGGGGGTTAAATCGCCGACAGAAGTGGCTTTTTTTCCGGCTCTTTTGAATTTCGTGGGGGTCTCCATTCGCAGCTTCCGGAAGTCATCGTGAGACCCCATGAAATTCGGGCGAGCCTTTTTTCTGATAATATCCAACCCATTCCATTCACAAGGAGCAGATCATGTCTATGAACGCACTACAAACACTTATCAACCAGATCGAGCCGCCTGATGTCGACGCCATGAGGATGGCTCGGGAACGGCAGAACAACCTCACCAAACCTTTAGGGAGTCTGGGACGGCTGGAGCGGCTCTCTTTGCAGATCGCCAGCATCACCGGGAATCCTCGTCCCCATTTGCAGCATAAGGTTATTACAACCATGGCTGCGGATCATGGTGTGGTGGCTGAGGGCGTGAGTGCCTTTCCGCAAGAGGTAACCCCACAGATGGTTCTTAACTTCCTGCACGGCGGGGCAGCCATCAATGTTCTGGCCCGTCATGTAGGCGCCCGCGTGGTTGTGGTCGACATGGGAGTGGCTGCTAAGTTAGCACCTCATCCGGCTCTGATAGACAAAAAAGTGGGATCAGGTACCGACAATATTACCCAAGGGGCTGCTATGAGCGCAGAACAGGCATTACAGTCCATCCTCAATGGGGCTGCCGTGGTCGAGGAGGAAATCGGCCGGGGTCTGGATATCCTGGGCACAGGAGATATGGGCATTGGCAATACGACGCCTTCTGCAGCCATTGCTGCGGTCATAACCGGCAGTGCGCCGGCTGTCATTGTCGGACGAGGCACAGGGGTGGATGACCTCGGCCTGGCGCGTAAGGTGGCCGTGGTGCAGCGGGCCCTGACCGTCAATCGCCCGGATCCTTATGATGCCCTGGATGTGCTGGCCAAAGTCGGAGGCTTCGAGATTGGCGGCCTGGCCGGCGCTATACTGGCAGCGGCCGCTCATCGTAAACCCGTCATTGTCGATGGTTTCATTTCTACTGCCGCCGCCCTTATTGCTGCCACCCTGGTCCCATCCGTGCGCCCGTATCTCATCGCTGCTCATCGCTCGCAAGAAAGAGGGCATACGATCATGCTGCAATGGCTGGGTCTGGAGCCTGTGCTCAACCTGGATTTACGTTTGGGTGAGGGGACTGGCGCGGCTCTGGCCATGACTATCGTCGATGTCTCATGTAAGGTGCTGGACGAGATGGTTACCTTTGCCGAGGCCGGCGTAGCTACTCAAGAGGCTTAGTATCAGACATGGCTATCATTACTGCATTTCAATTCCTTAGCATTCTGCCCCCGCTGGTGCGGAGGACGGCGAGCGAGCGGGAATTGGGACAGGCTGTGGGCTTTTTCCCGCTGGTCGGGCTCGTCCTGGGGGCCGTGCTTGTGTTGGCCGCCCGCGGGCTGATGTTCCTCTTCCCGGCCCAGGTAGCAGCACTCCTTGTACTGACAGTCTGGGTGCTATTCAGTGGCGCTTTTCACCTGGACGCCCTTTTAGATGCCTGCGATGGCCTGTTTGGTGGCCAAACGCCCGAGCAACGCCTGCATATTATGCGGGATGAGCGTATCGGAGCGTTCGCCCTGGCGGGGGGCGTGTTGCTGCTGCTGGGCAAGTATGTCGTGCTTGCAACCCTGCTGCAGGCGTGGTCTTCTGATTCTATCGCGTTTGGCCATTCGCTCCTGCTGCTGATCTTGGCCCCTCTCTTGGGCCGCTTTGCCATGTCCCTGGCGATTGTCTACTTCCCCTATGCCCGTAGTCAGGGCATAGGACGGTCCCTGAAAGATTATGCGGGGTGGCCGCAGGTGGTCATTGCTGGCGGCATCGCTCTGGTGGTTGCGCTGGCGGTGGCCGGTTTGCCTGGAGGAGGTCTGTGGGCGGGAACGGTGCTCCTGACCTGGCTCTTTGGCCGCTGGACTATGCGGCGCATACCCGGGTTGACCGGTGACACTTACGGTGCTCTCTGTGAAATCACTGAACTGGCCATCTTACTTGTGTGGACTGTGCAACGATGATGGCACCTGCCTTGCTGGCACTGTTAATCGATGTGACGTTGGGCGAGCCGCCGCATCGTTATCATCCAGTGGTCTGGATGGGGCGATGGCTGGCCCTGGGAAAGCGTTTTTCTTCCTTCGAGGGTCGCTGGCGCCCCATGTTGGCCGGTAGTGTGATCACGCTGGGTGGCATTACCATGGTGAGCATGGCCGGTTGGATCATTGAGCGTCTGACAACGCGGCTGCCCCGTGTTTTGGCACTTTTCGTGCAAGCATCATTCCTGAAGAGCACACTTTCGTTCCGGGGCCTTGTCGACGCTGCTACCGAAATACAGACGGCGCTGGCGCGTGATGATCTGCAGGGAGCGAGGCGGTTGCTTGCCTGGCATTTGGTCAGCCGGGACACAACGGCTCTCGATGTTTCGCAAGTCGCTGCCGCAACTATCGAGTCAGTTGCCGAAAACGCTTCAGACGGAATCATTGCCCCCCTCTTTTACTACGCAATAGGTGGTCTCCCGTTAGCCCTGGTCTACCGCTTTGTTAATACAGCCGACGCCATGCTGGGATATCGGGACGATGTTTACGAGTGGTTGGGTAAAGTACCTGCTCGCCTTGATGACCTTCTCAACTGGATTCCCGCCCGCATGACTGCGGCGTTCGTGGTACTGGCGGCGCGTTTGGGGCAAGAAGATGCTGAGGGCGCATGGCGCGTCTGGCGCCGCGACGCCCGCAAAACAGCCAGCCCGAACGCCGGTCACCCCATGAGCGCCATGGCTGGGGCACTGGGCGTCGCCCTCGTGAAGACGGGGCATTATCGGTTGGGTGAGGACGACTGTTTGCCCCATCCCCATGACATCCCGCGGGCGATAAGACTGCTAAAAAGTGTGACTGCACTGGCAATGCTATTTCTTGCCCTACATGCCGTGGTTCGCTGGCACTGGCGTGCCATCCTCAAGCGAGGGTATGCGGGATGATTCATGCTGTGCCTTCCCCTCGTGCTGAAGTTCTGCACACACCGAGAGTTGTCCACGGCGCTATAGACTATGCCGAACTGCGCAGATGGGGACTGCACCAGGACGACATCATCGACTTTAGCGTGAACAGCAATCCCTATGGCCCTGCGCCGGCAGTGAGGGAGGCAATTGCCAGGGCGGCACTGGACCGCTATCCGGATCGAGATTGTCTGGTGCTGCGAGAGCTGTTAGCAGCTCGCTATGCGGTGGCGTTAGAGCGCATTGTTGTGGGCAACGGTAGTGCAGAACTCATCTGGCTGCTGGGTGTTGCATTTATACGTCCCGGTGACCAGGCTTTGATCCTGACGCCGACATTTGGTGAATATGCACGTTCCGTGGCCCTGATGGGGGGAGAGGTGATTGCACTGCCGGCGGCTGATGTCGGTGCATTCACTTTCAGTCCGGAAACCATCACCGAAGCCCTGGACAAGATCCAGCCCCGGCTTTGTTTCATCTGTAATCCCAATAACCCTACTGGTCAGGTGCTGCCTCGTGACCTGCTGGCCCGTTGGGCTGAGGCGCATCCTCATACTCTTTTCGTCGTGGACGAGGCCTACATACAATTTGTGCCCGGCATGATTTCGACCATGTCTCTGGATTATGCCAATGTGCTTGTTTTACGATCTCTCACCAAGGATTATGCCCTGGCCGGGTTGCGACTTGGCTATGCGGTGGGAAATCGTCAGGTGGTGGATGCCATTGCTCGCGTGCGGCCGCCGTGGAATGTCAATGCCTTTGCTCTGGCAGCAGGCCAGGCAGCGCTGACCGCCACTGACTATCTGCAGGCCACTTTGGGGATGCTGCGCCAGGCGCGAGACTCGTTTCTCGCCGGATTGCATCGTCATGGTCTGGAGGCGGTGCCATCGAAAACGCATTTTTTCCTCGTGCGTGTGGGGGATGGGGCTGCATTTCGGCAGCGCTTACTGCGCTCCGGTATCCTCGTCCGTGATGCAGCCTCGTTTGGCTTGCCCGCTTACGTGCGCCTGTCCACCCACCGGCCCGAGGAGAACCAGAGGTTTTTGGATAGCTTGTAGGTCGAGCGGATGTCAACGTGTGCAAGCGCGTTGGCGCCTGCTGTTCAGGCCCCGGCAGGTGCGCCCTTTCCCTCACCCCATCCGATTCAGCGCTCAGGCAGCGCCACCTCCAACCTTACGCCCAAATTCCTGGGACGCACCCATACCCAGCCCTCTCCTTGCAGGACAGGCTTGCTTGAGGCACAATATCCTTACCACGCTATTACCAATCAAGCCATCCTTAATAAGGTATAAACGATATGAGTGTTACTGTGGCGCAAGCCCTTAAAATCGGGGGCTTAACCCGGGGCCGACTCCTGACCCGACCTTTCAATCTCGATAATGTCATCGAGTACGTGGACATCATCGAAATTCCCTACATACCTGATTGGGAGGCAGAAAGTCATCTCTTCCTGACCTCCTTTTATGCCATCAAGGACAATATCCAGGAACAGATTCATACCATCGAAATCCTGGCAGAGAAGAAATGTGCGGCTTTGGTTTTTCAGCAGGGGGTGATCGAACATCTTCCCGAGAGCGTGATTCAACGCGCCGATCAACTGAGGCTTCCTCTGATCGAGGTACCGAAAGATGTCGAGTACAGATCCATCATCACCCCTCTTGTCGGCGCCATTCTGCGTGACAAGAGCTTTCTTCTGCAACGCTCGCAGGATATCCATCGCCGCTTGATGGACCTGATTCTGAATGGACAAGGCTTGGGGGCCCTGGCCGAAGCCCTGAGTGAGTTAGTCGGTCGGCCGGTGGCCATTGTCGACAGGTGGAACAACATCATCGCCACCCCCGACTTCGAAGATGTCGATCTTCTCCGTGAAAACGTCCTGGCTGGCAGCATGTGCCTGCAGCAAAACCAGGACTTGGCCCTTCATCGGTATTCTTCGCAAGGCCTGTGGTTGGCGCCCATTCTTTCCGGGCACAAGGCTGTGGTAGAGGGCTTTGTTGTCGTTCATGACCCGGCTAAACGCCTGGACCAATTTGATTTAGTTGCCGTGGAACAGACGGCTACGATCGCAGCCCTTGATTTGGTCAAGCAGAAGGCGGTGTTAGAGACGGAGAGGCGGCTGAAACGCGACTTTATCGAGGATGTCTTGGGGGGTGAGCATCATTCTCCCGAAGCGATTATGTCGCGCGCCCGCGCCTTGGGCTGGGTTTTGACCGGGAAACAAGTTGTGATGTTGGTGGATCTGGATAGCTTCGAACGTGATTACCTTGCCCACGCCGAGCGAGGGGAAGCATACTTTCAAGAGCTCAAGGAGCAGTTTTTGTATGCTGTGACCAAAATTGTGATCGGAAATAACCCGCTTAGCATTATCGTCGATCGCAGCGACAGTATCATCGTTCTTCCTCATTTTGAGGAGGAGTTACCGCCGGCACCAGCACGGCGTCAGGTGAAGGCATTGGCTGAAATCATCCGCGAACAGGCGCCAAAACATCTGAATGACCTGAGCATTTCCATCGCCATCGGCGGTTTCGCCGATTCTCTGGCCGAATTGAGCCGTAGTTATCGTGAAGCCAGGATGGCTCTCGCGGTGGGGCGTAAATTGGCATTAGAGAAACCCGTGATCTGGTATGATGATGTGGCGCTTTACGTGCAACTCGACATCCTGATTAAGCAGCCAGAAACACGTCGCTGGTTCGAACAGATCATCGGGTCCCTGATCGATTACGATCGGAACAATGGTACGGAGCTGGTAAAAACATTAGAGGTTTATTTCGATGTGAATCAAATGTCCCAGCGGGCAGCGTATCAACTCTGTATTCATCCCAAAACCTTGAAATACCGCCTGCGACGTATCGAAGAGATCTTGGGCACGGATCCTCTTTTGGGTGACAGACAGTTGAATTTCTATCTGGCGACCAAAATGGCGAAGTTCCTGGCCACTAATTCGTCGTCAGTTATCCCTTCGAGATAAACAGTTCCCTGATTTTTCATCCTTTTTGGGGTATAGACAGGGGGTGAGTGCTACGATATACTGGTTATGTTATGACTTTATCCAGTTAGCTGAATTAGCCTCAAGCCGTTGCCGGGGAATACCTTCTTAATGACGGATAATCAGTGCCCTCCTCTCAAGCTCGATACTTTTACTTCCGAGATGGCAGTGCTGGGCGGGGCAGTGTTGGGGGGTGGTGGTAAGCTGGAGACCGGATTGTGTCTGAGCCAAGTGATTGCCGATATGGCCGCGGCTGAGTTCGTTAGATTAGCCGACATTTCTCCACAGGAAAGTTTGGTAGTTCTCGCCACTTTCAGAGCTTCGGGCATGGAGGGCTCATTCCCCTGTCCTCCTCCTCACGAACAGGCGATAGAATTATTGAAGCGCAATACCGGCATAGACATTGCCGGTTTGGTCAATTGTGGCAGTGGTGCCGTGGACTCGCTCGTTGGCTGGACTCAGGCGATCAGGCTAGGAGTCCCCCTGGTGGATGTGACATTCAACCCTGATATTCATCCCTCCCCGGTGATAGGGCTCATCATGGAGAATACACCTCTCTCCTTTGCCGTTGTTGGCGATAATCAGAATCGGCAGGAGATCGAGCTGTTCTCGCCACACACATCGCCCTTGCTTTTCCGTATGCTCCGTGATCATGCGCTGGCCGAAAAGACGAATATTGCCATGGCCATCGGCCCGGTTTCGCCTGTCCAAATGCAACAGTGGGGGGCTGTGGGCCGCATAAGCCTGAGTCTGCAAGTGGGTAAGGCCATGCTGGAAAGGGCTGAAGATGACGGGCTGCGCACGGCAGAGGTCATTGCGCAGGAAATGAATGCCAATATTATCCTATTTTGCGTCATTACTGATCTCGTCTGGCGGGGGGAGGGAGACAAAGCGTATGGCATCATTACTCTTCGGGATGAGCAGAACCGGCCCCTGGAGCTGCTGTTTTGGCATCGTTATATTGCTCTGCACCTGCAAGGACAACGCCTGGCGACCTTTCCCGATTTTATCGTCACTCTGGGAATCAAAGGCACCCCTCTCAGGGGGGATGAGGTGTGTAAAGGACAGGATGTGTATATTGTTGTGGCGGCGGCCGCTCATGCGGCTTCCGGCGCCATTTATCAAGAGATAGAGAATATCACGGGGAAAACAATGAATTTTTCTGTTGCCCCGACTCAGTTATCGCCATACACTCAAGCAAAACAGCGGGAGGTAAAGCCTATGGGATAAAGATGAAATGAGGACACAGCTTCTCTGTCTTCGGGGAAGAACACAGCCTTTCCATTTTCATTCAGGAGGAAAACGATGAAACACAAATTATTTGGACTTGTTGGTCTGCTGGTCTTGTTGATGCTCGTTGCTAGCTGTGCCACGGCAGCGCCCGCTGCCCCAGCGCCCACAGCAGAAAAAGAGCCAGCCGCGACCTCACAGCCCGCGGAAGTACAACCTACAGAAGAACCTGCCAGCGCCGCTAAAGAAAACGTTTTTATTTACGGTCATCCTACGACTTTCCCCGATCTCGATCCGGCCATCAGCTTTTCTAATGACTCTGCCGTGATCTCTAACTGCTACGAAACCCTCACATTCTACAATCCCCCCAACAGTGCCGAGATTCTCAGCCCCGTGCTGGCCACCAGTTGGGAGGCCAATGACGATGCCACAGAATGGACCTTCCATCTTCGTGAGGGCGTGAAGTTTCAGGATGGTACGCCTTTCAACGCCCAGGCTGTCAAGTATTCTATCGAAAAGACCATGGAACTGGGCATGGGTGCAGCCTACATCTGGGATCCAGTAGAGACCATCGAGGTAGTGGATGACAATACCGTCAAGTTTACGCTGAGCTATGCTGCCCCCCTGGATCTGATCGCCTCCTCGGGCTATGGCGCCTGGATATACAGTCCCACGGCCTATGAAGCCCATGATACTGAGTGGCTCAACGAAGGTCATTGCGTGGGTACCGGCCCTTACAGCATCGAAAGTCGTGCTCGCGGCTCGCGCTTGGTGATGACCCGCAATGATGATTACTGGGGCGGTTGGCACGAGGGTCAGTTCGACAAGATTGTCTTCGAGATCAGTGAGGATCCTGTTGTGCTGCAACAGATGATCGAAGGTGGCACGGTTGATTTTACCTACAATATACCCCCCGACAACCTCGCATCTCTGAGCACCCGTGACGATCTCGTCGTTTACTCCAATCCCAGCTTCCAGAATCTGTTGGGCCTGCTCAATACGCAGAAGGCGCCCCTGGATAACAAACTCGTGCGCCAGGCGCTTTCTTACAGCTTCCCCTATGCCCAGTTCATCGAGGGCGTGATGAACGGCCGCGCGATTCAGGCGCACGGCCCTGTCCCTGCCGGCATGTGGGGGCACAGCGATGATCTCTTCCAGTATCACTACGATCTCGATAAAGCCAAAGAATTGCTGACCGAGGCCGGTTATCCCGATGGCGGCTTCGATCTGCTTTACACCTTTGCCACCGGCGATATGGACGAACAGCAAGTGGGCGAAGTCTGGAAGGCAGATCTGGCTAAATTGGGCATCGATCTGGAAGTACGAGGCATGACCTGGGAGTCTCAGTGGAATCTGGCCAAATCCGGACCCGAGAATGCCCAAGATATCTTTGCCTTCTACTGGTGGCCCGATTACGTCTCCCCTTACAGCTTCCTCTATAACATGTTCCATTCCGAGGATGAGATCATGTTCAACCTCGGTTACTACCGGAATCCCGAGTATGATAATCTCATCGATGAGGCCAACGCCCTTTCCGGTACAGACCGGGCCAAGGCCAGCGAGATGTTCATTCAGGCACAGAAGACATTGGTCGATGATGCGGCGGCAATCTTCTTCTACGACGTAGCCAATACACACATCGCCCGCGCCGACATCCAGGGATATGCCGACAATCCTGCTTATCCCCATGTCGTCTTCGTTCACCAACTTACCCGTAAGTAGGCATTGCCTTGGCTTATCATGCAGGGGTGCGTCTGGCATCCCTGCATGATAATGACAAGCCAAGGCGATATCTTGTCCCGAGAGGGAGAAAGCGTATGTACCGATTAGAGTACATCATTCGGCGTCTTATCATGGCAATAGCTGTGCTGATCAGTGTCTCTATTGTCACTTTTTTTATTGCCCGCGTCGTCCCTTCTGATCCGGCGGCGGCGTGGGTTGGGTCCCATCCCACTGAAGAGCAGGTGGCCCAAGCGCGTGAAACATTGGGCCTCGATCGCCCTCTTTACGAGCAATATTTCCGTTACATGCAGGGCGTTTTGCATGGCGATTTAGGCAAATCTGTGAAGACGCACCAACCCATTTCTACTGATCTCAAAACCTTTTTTCCGGCTACCTTGGAATTGGTGCTGGTGAGTATGTTGATCGCCATCGTTTTTGGCATTCCCCTAGGGGTTTTTTCCGGTGCCGGCAAAGGAAGCTTGCTGGATCATACAACGAGACTTTTGGCCATTGCCGGGGTTTCCATACCCACTTTTTGGCTGGGGTTGATACTACAACTCATCTTTTTTGGGCGTTTAGGATTTTTACCTTTGAACGGCCGTATTTCTACAGAAATCGCCCTTTATGATCCCATATCCCAAATGACTGGCTTCTACCTGATCGATTCGGCTATTACCGGGAACTGGGTTGCTTTTAAAGATGCACTGCTTCATATCATTTTGCCCGCCTTTACCCTCGCCACCTATCCTCTCGGTCTGACTATCCGCATGACTCGTTCCACGATGATCGAGGTGCTCAATGAAAAATACATCCTCGCGGCACGAGTTGCCGGTATCTCCGAACGAGCCATCCTCTTTATCCTTGCTCTTAAAAATGCCATCATCCCCACGATTACTGTTCTGGGCCTCTCGTTTGTTTATTCCCTGACAGGGGCCATTCTCGTGGAGGTCGTCTTCTCCTGGCCCGGTCTGGGCACTTATGTCACGAACGCGGTCTTGAGCATCGATTTTCCTGTCATCGTCTCTGTGACACTTCTTGTCACTGTTTTTTATGTTTTCATCAACCTCTTTTTGGATCTGGCCCAGGCCATGATCGATCCTCGCGTTACCTTGTAATAGGAGATGTAGCCGTGCATATTCGTATCATCAACCCCGTCATCACCACATCATGGGCAGAAGACTCCCAACGTACTTACGCCAATGCCGCCAATCCGGGTACGCAGGTGAGCGTTGTCTCCCTCGATTGGGGCACGGCCTCCATCGAAAGTTATCGCGACGACGCTCTGGCAACTCCCGGTATTTTGCATAGAATCGTGCAAGCAGAGACGGAAGGAGTTGATGCCGTGATCATCGATTGTATGGCTGATCCAGGGCTTCATGCCGGGCGTGAGTTGGTGCGTATCCCTGTTGTAGGGCCGGCACAGTCGAGCATGCACCTGGCCGCGATTTTAGGACACCGATTTTCGGTGTTGAGCACCTCCGATCGTGATGTACCCTGGGTGGAAGATCAGGTCAACCGCTACGGGCTTTCGCAGCAATTGGCTTCGGTGCGGGCAATCAACATCCCCGTCTTGTCGCTGGCAGATGATCCCGAAGCGACGATCCAGGCCTTGATCGTCGCCGCCGAACAGGCGGTACGCGAAGATGGTGCGCATGTACTGATTCCCGGTTGCACCGGCCTCGCCGGTCTGGCCTCTCGCATCCAGGAAGCGCTTGCAACTCAAGGTTACGATGTTGTCGTCTTGGATCCCCCCTCGGTGGCCATGAAACTGGCCGAGTCGCTGGTATTTCTGGGATATGCCCACAGCAAACGCACTTATCCCGCCCCGCCCGTCAAAGAGATACGATGGCCTTTCTAAGAACCAATTTTTCGCTCTCCAGGCCAACCCGGATGGGTCGGAACCCATGAAGTCACTCGCCAAGGTCGCCAAGAACGCAAAAAGGACAAAACTTTGCGCCCTTTGCGACTTTGCGAGAGGATTTCCGCCGAGCAATAAGATTCTTGCTCTGGTGGCTATCATTCACTGTTAATGTACCAAGGAAAAGCAGACTATGACCATTGCTGTGCGGCCGGACGAAATAGGCGAACCGAGTCCGGCTCGCCTTAAAGAATATCATTTGATGCTGCGAGCCTTTCGTCGGGACCCTCTGGCCGTCGTCAGCCTGGTGATGATTATCGTGTTCATCCTGGGCGCCATCTTTGCCCCTGTGCTGACCCCCTATCCCGAACAGGGACGTGGCGAACCCAATATTTTGGAGAAATTCCAGCCTCCCAGCCGGGTACACCTTTTGGGTACCGATTATCTGGGGCGTGATGTGCTGGCCCGGATTTTGTTCGGTGCTCGTAGCTCGCTGAGCATTGGCTTTTTGGTGGTTTTTATTGCTGTTGCCATCGGTATTCCCTTAGGAGCCATTGCCGGCTACTATGGTGGGCTGATAGATGACATAATCATGCGTACGACCGACATGTTTTTGGCTTTCCCGCCGCTACTTTTGGCCATTGCCATTGCCGCCGCTTTAGGGGCCAATTTTACCAACGCCATGATTGCCATCGCCTTTACCTGGTGGCCCTGGTACGCTCGCCTGGTGCGGGCACAGACACTCTCGCTGCGTAAGTTGTATTTCATCGAAGCGGCGCGTAGTATCGGTGTCAGTGATTTTACCATCATTATTCGCCACATTTTGCCCAATGTGCTTACACCCGTGTTGGTGCAGGCCACCATGGATATTGGTGGCGCCATTCTCACGGGGGCGGCGATCAGTTTTATCGGTCTGGGCGTGCAGCCGCCTGCCCCCGACTGGGGTAAGATGATCAGTACAGGCCGTATCTACTTCATCGAGCGTCCCTGGTTTGCGGGCTCGGCCGGCGCCGCTATTTTCCTCGTCACCCTCGCCTTTAATTTGCTGGGCGATGCCATTCGTGATGTGGTTGATCCGCGCACACGGAGGGCAGCATGATGGCTGCACCTTTACTCTCCATCGACAAGCTGCATGTGCAGTTCCGCACGTATGCCGGCGTGGTTCATGCCGTCAATGGTATGAGCTTTGATGTGCGTAAGGGTGAGATTTTCGGCTTGGTGGGAGAATCCGGTTGTGGTAAGTCGGTTACCGGTTTGGCGATTCTGCGCATGGTGCCTCATCCCGGCCAAATTAGCGCCGGTTCGATTCTCTTCCATGGCGAGGATTTGCTGCTCAAGAGCAAGTCGGAAATGCAGGCTATTCGTGGGGGACGGATCGCCATGATTTTCCAGGATCCTTCAGCTTCGCTGAATCCTGTTTTCACCATCGGCAACCAAATTACACGAGTAATCCGCCAACATTTACCCGTCAGCCGTGATGAGGCCAAAGAACGAGCTTTGTCCATGTTTGCGGCCGTGGGCCTACCCGATCCTGAGAACATCTTTCACACTTATCCCCATGAATTGAGCGGAGGCTTGCAGCAACGGGCCATGATTGCTTTGGCCCTGTCTACAGGGGCCGAGCTGTTGGTGGCAGACGAACCCACCACCGCCCTGGATGTCACGATCCAGGCGCAGATTCTGGTGCTTCTCGCTGAACTTCGGGATAAGCAAGGGGTGTCCATCCTTCTCATCACGCATAATCTCGGTGTTGTGGCAGAAACATGTGACCGGGTGGGTGTGGCCTACGCCGGCAGCATCGTAGAAATGGGAGATACCGAGGATGTACTTTATCACATGAAGCATCCCTACACCCACGGTTTATTGGCGGCACTGCCGCACCCCTCGCGACGGGGCCAGCTCTTGCAGGCCATCGAAGGGAATGTGCCCAATGGCCTGGCACTTCCTTCCGGTTGTCCCTTCCATCCTCGTTGTGAGCATGTGATGGATGTCTGCCGTGAGAAGAAACCGGAACTTGTTTGTCTCGGCGCCGAACATCTGGTGGCGTGTCATCTCTACGATGAGCAGAGGAGCTGACATGAGCGAAACTACACTACTGGAAATACGGGGATTGACAAAATACTTCCCTTTCCGCCCCACTTTTTTCAGCTTCCGCAGTAAAAAATATGTCCGGGCTCTTGATGGCGTCGATTTGAGCATTCAGCGTCAGGAGACATTAGGTGTGGTGGGTGAGTCGGGCTGTGGCAAAACCACTTTAGGCCGAACAATTTTGCAGCTTATCCGGCCTACTTCCGGCCATATCATCTTCGAGGGCGTAGACATCACTGCTTTGAGTCGACGGGAACTGCGAAACTACCGGCGCCACATGCAGATGGTGTTCCAAAATCCCTACTCCTCCTTCGATCCCCGTGCTACCGTACTGCAATCCCTGGCCGAACCCTTGCGCACCCATACGAAGCTACGAGATGAGGCCTTGATACGCCGCGCCCAAGAGCTGCTGGAACAAACCGGCATGCCGGGTGATATTCTTTTTCGCTATCCCCATGAATTCAGCGGGGGACAGCTCCAGCGCATCGCTGTGGCCCGCGCCCTGGCCCTCAACCCCAAATTCATCGTCCTCGACGAGCCTACCTCGGCTTTGGATGTCTCGGTGCAGGCGCAGATCATCAACTTGCTTCAGGTCTTACAGCGTGACCTGAAGCTCACGTATCTTTTCATCACCCATGACTTGAGCGTCGTCCAGCACATCAGCGACCGAATTGCGGTCATGTATCTGGGCAAAGTCGTGGAATTGAGTCAAACCGACACGATTTTTACCGGAGGTGTCCAGCATCCCTATACTCGTGCCCTGCTGAGCTCCGCCCCCATCCTGGACCCGGAGCTACGGCGAGAACGCATCATCTTACCGGGCAATGTGCCCGATTCCGCTAACCCCCCCACGGGCTGCCGCTTCCATCCCCGCTGCCCGCTTGCACAAGAAATCTGTACACAAATCGAACCCGACCTGATGACAACTGGCGATGGACACTGGGTCGCATGTCATTTGGTCGCATCAAACCACAAGGAGGATAATTAACAATGCCACATGGTAAACTCGAAACTCTACAAGATTGTGAGGACTTCATTCATGGTTGCCTGTTCATGGGTACCGGTGGTGGAGGAAGTAAAGAGTGGGGAATGAGTATGTTCGAAGATGCTCTGGCCGCAGGCTTGCCCTTGGAATGGCTGGATATGGCTGACATTCCCGATGATGTCTGGACCGTGACGCCTTACGGCATGGGTTCTATTGCCCCTGTCACGGAAGAGAAGCGTGCGGAAATCGAACGCGTGGGCTTGGAAGATAAGTTTGGGGACTATTCCATGGAGGAAGCAGTCAAGGAATTAGGGCGTTACCTGGGCAAACCGATTGGCTGCCTGGTTGCAGCCGAATTAGGGGCAGGCAATACGCCGGCGCCCCTGGTTACCGGCGCTCGCCTCGGCATCCCCGTTGTCGACGGAGATTATGCCGGACGCGCCATTCCCGATGAAATGCAGGGTACCCCCTTTCTCTATGGCAAACACAGTTGGCCTTTTACCAGCGTCGATAGGTGGGGAAACATTGCCATCATCAAATACACCGTCAACCCCCACATGCTGGAACGGATTGGTAAGATGCTGGCCGTGGCTGCTTATGGCAGTACCACCATGGCCGCAACCCCCTTATCTGCCAAAGAAATGAAAGACATTCTGGTCCCCGGCACCCTCACTCAATCCCTGGCGATTGGTCGCGCCTTGCGAGAGGCGCGCCAGAAGGGCGAAGACCCCGTCGATGCCGCCCTGGCCGTGACCAATGGCTGGCGCCTGTTCGAGGGTGTAGTTTCGGCCAAAGAATGGGAAGACCGCGATGGCTACATGTTCGGCACCACCCACATTCAGGGTACGGGCGCTTATGCCGGTCAGACCTTGGACGTATGGTTCAAGAACGAGAACCATGTTTCCTGGTTGAATGGCCAGCCCTGGGTCTGTAGCCCCGACATCCTCTCCCTGGTCTACAAAGACACCGGCATCGGCACCACCAATACCCTCATCAAAGAAGGCGATGAAGTCGTTGCCGTAGGCATGAAGGGTCTGGAAGGTTTTCGCACGGAATTTGGTCTGAATGAGGCCTCGGGGCCCCGTTATTTCGGCTTCGATATCGACTACGTCCCCATCGAGACCCTGATGGCGGCGAGATAGACAACGACCTGCTCCGAAAATAGGCCTCACGCCAAGGCGCAAAGGGCGCAAAGGAAAAAAGAGGAAAGACTTGGCGTTCTTGGCGTCCCTTTGGCTACGCTCAGGACATGCTTGGCGAGAGATTTTCGTTGTCATCGGTGCACGTCGCCGTGCTGTCGAACTGCTCCCAAAAGAGAACGCAGATAGCGCTGATACACGCTGATTGACGCTGATCCTGAAAAAATCTGCGTTATCTGCGTTCAGGGGAGAGAGCGGGCATCACAACCCTCTTCAGCGTCATCTATTCTCAAGGGACTGCATGGTAGCGCCTCATGGGCGTACCAGGATACACATCATGGAAACACTGGAAGCTATTTTTGCACGTCGTAGCGTACGTGCCTATACCGAAGAGCCTATTCCGGACGAAATCCTCCGGCGCGTTTTAGAGGCGGGGCGGGCCACCGCCAGTGGGGGCAACGTCCAACCCTGGGGGTTTGTCCTCGTACAAGCGCCGGTGCGTCTGGCCGCCTTGCGCTCACTGGCCCCCGGCATCATCGGTGAGCCGACGGCTGTGATCTGTATTTGTCTGGATGTACAGCGAGCGGTAGAATTAGGCGGTGCCGGGGGTGAGCAAGTGGCATGGCTCTCCATCGGCCTGGCTACACAGAATGTACTATTGGCGGCACACGATCTCGGCTTGGGTGCCTGCCCCGTTGCCTCATTTCATCACGCCGGCATCAGTATTTTTCTGAACTTACCCACGGGCGTGCAACCCATCTTGCTGATCACGCTGGGATATCCGGCCATCAAACCAACCCCGCCCGGCCGCAGACCTCTCTCAGACATCTGCTTTACCGAAACCTGGGGGAATGGGGAATCCTTATGAATGATCAATCATATCAAAACGACCTGAGTCTGCTGGTAGGGTACCTCCTCACCAGTGCGCATGGTCTTTATGAAGAACCGCCTGGCTACGGCCCTTTTCGCTTGTTAGATACGGCCGGACGCCTGTTGGCGATTATGGCCGCGCATGGCCTGGACGATCCCTTTTTCCTGGAACTGAAGGAGAGAATCGATGCCGAGCGTTCCGGCCACAGCAGTGAGGAAGAGCTTCGTGCCACCCTTGATGAACTCTGTCAACAGTACGCGCGTGAACTGACAAAACGATATTCCCTTTCGGAGGAACATTCATGATTGCACCCCAAAAAGAAAAAATTACTCAGGGCGTCATCGACATGCTACGGGTCAATATGGGACTACGCGCTCAGGAAAGATTACTCGTATTGAGCGATGTCCCGCGTATCTGTGATTGGCAGCAAGCTCCCCCGAGCCGGCTGGAGGCCATGATCGAACGGGCGATGCTGGCGCGGGCAGTGGCGGAAATTGCCCGCGAGCAGTTTCCCTCCTGTTCCGTCGGCTTTCTCCCCTTTCTCTCGACCGGCGGCCATGGTACAGAACCAGATGAAGCGACTGCTCAGCGCATGAAAGAGGCCGATGTGCTCGTCGCCATTACCTCTTACTCCCTCTCTCACACCGATGCCCGTGAAGGAGCGACCAAAGCCGGTGTTCGTGTGGCCAGTATGCCCGGTTTCGAGGCCTACATGTTCGAGGCGGAGGGGCCGATGGCCGTTGATTACCGTCAGGTTGCGGCCGATTGCAAAGCTTTTGCCGATTTGTTGACCGCGGCGCGGGAAGTCATTGTCCGCACGCCGGGAGGCACAGACTTGCGCTTTAGTTTAGAAGGCCGGTCGGGCCAAATTGATGATGGTCTTTATGGCATCGATCCAGAACGTTGGGGGAATCTCCCTGCCGGCGAGGCCTTTGCCGTGCCCCTGGAAGGAACCGGGGAGGGGAAACTGGTAGCGCAGGCCGGATGGTATCCTC
>JAADGC010000059.1 GCA_013152585.1 Chloroflexota bacterium | reverse complement strand
GCACGTTGGCCCAGAACAGCTTGGTGGGCAGGTCTGTGCCGGCCATCTCCAGGCCGTTGGCCAGCGCCCACAGGGCTGCCAGGAACATCAGGAGTGCGAAGGGGGGAGCGCCCGACACGGCGCGGTGTCGCCAGGCAAAGATGGCCAGCACCGTGGTGATGGCTGTCGACGCCAACAGCAGCCAGAGGTAAGGGAGGTACTGAAATTGCATCGGCCTCAATCCAGATATTCGATCCCGTGCGCGTAGGTGATGACGAAGATGACAGAGACAAAGATGACAGAACTGAACACTGACGTTTTTGTTTTAGCCACGGATTCACACGGATTTTCACGGAAAAGAAAGAAAAACACCTTCAAAATCTGTGAAAAACCGTGAAATAGGTGGCTAAAAATGCCTTGCTAAGCCGTGAGTTTGATTTTCGCCAGACGCCAGGACAGAAGTGTTTTTAGACCCGTGCTTCTTGTTTTTTACTAAAGAATCGTACTAATGAATCGTCGCAAAATGCGTTTCCATTTTTGACATCCGGGAGGTGGTCAGCAGTGCTGCAAGTGGCGAAATATCGGTAGTCACCTCACGGAGGTTCATTCTTGACAAACACTAAGATTGAACAACTGTTCGCAGTATACCCTGTCGTGACTGTAGAGTCAACGGTAAAGTGTGTGCTGGATGACAATCGCCGCGGGACAGCCTTCTCGGTCATCCAGCTTAAGCCAGATTAAAGCCAACAGTGTATAATGTCGGTTCAAGCGCATCTCAGGAGGTCCCCGTGAGACCCCCCACGAAATCCAAAAGAGCTAATGTCTCGGTCACAGCGTCGACTCCATTCGCATCTGCGGGAGCCCTTTTTTCAGTGCAGTCACAATTCCTATGACCATCTCACTTATAGCCACCGTATACAACGAAGGTGCGGCCATCCGCCCCTTACTTGATAGCATCATCGCCCAAAGCCTGCCGCCCGACGAAGTCTTGTTCGTGGATGGCGGTAGTAGTGACGACACCGTCGCCCAGATTCGGGCCTATGCCGACCGCCTGCCCCTGCGCGTGCAGGTCCATCCCGGCGCCAACATCTCCCGAGGCCGCAATCTGGCCATCGCCGCCGCCACCGGCGACATCATTGCTATCACCGATGCCGGCGTGGTGCTGGAGCCAAACTGGCTGGCTGACATCACCCGGCCTCTGCGCCTCCACCCCGACATCCACGTGGTCTCAGGCTTCTTCGCCCCCGATCCCCATAGCGCCTTCGAGCTGGCGATGGGCGCCACCGTCCTGCCCGCAGCCACCGACATCAACCCTGACAGTTTCCTCCCCTCCAGCCGCTCCCTCGCCGTGCGCCAATCGGCCTGGCAAGCAGTGGGGGGCTATCCCGAATGGTTAGACTACTGCGAAGATCTGCTCTTCGACTTTGCTTTGCGAGAGCGCTACCACCCCTTTGCCTGGGCGCCTACCGCCATCGCTCACTTCCGGCCCCGCCCCTCGCTGAAGGCATTCTTCATCCAATACTATCGCTACAGCCGCGGCGATGGCAAAGCCGACCTGTGGCGGTTGCGACATGCGATCCGCTACGGCACTTATCTCATCGCCGCACCGCTGCTGCTGGGGTTGGGCGCAGCCGTGCATCCGCTCTTCTGGCTGGCGGGCCTCTTGGGATTGGCCGCCACCTGCCGCACGCCCTATCGCCGCCTGCACCGGGCCTGGCAACGCCCCCTGGCCGATGGCCGCCTTCTGACCCCAACCGAGAAAGCCGGCACCGTCCTGCTGGTGCCGGTGATACGTGTCGTCGGCGACGGCGCCAAAATGCTGGGCTACCCTGTTGGCGTGTGGTGGCGTCTCAGGCAGCGAAGATGATACTGCAACAGCTCACACCGCCCTCAGCTTTGGCAAATTCAGAGATATCGACGCCTATGGGCATCAGGCCCTCGGCGACCAGCCGCTGCCGTGTGAGTGGGGTGTGGCGAGGATAAATGAGTGCGGTTTCCAGCAAAAGAGCGTTTGCCGCAGCAGGCTCCGCCGGATGCACAGGGATAACATCCCAGCCCTGGAACAGCGTTGCATCCACCCAGGCAGGATTGAGCAAAAGCCGGCCTGGTGCCACGCGGGTGACGGCAGATTTGAGATGCAGGCAATCGTGCATGGCTACGCCCCTTACTGTGTAGCCCCACGGCTGCAGGATCGTCTGCAATTGCGTGAGCGCGTGGGCATTGCTGCGGCTTCCCTGTCCCACAAATACGTCTCGCCCCAGCACCAACACGTCCCCCCCATCCAGTGTTGCCGGAGCCTCGATTAAAGCCAGGTGTCTGTAGGATGCCAGGGCGAGGGTGACAGCGGTCGTTTCGGGGCGGCGCGAGGGCGCGCCGGGGCGGGTGACGATGGCCACCTCGTCCAACACGATCGCCGTGTCTTCTACGAACACAGAATCCGCTAAACCAGCATCGGCAGCAAGTGCGAGCACGGTGCATCCCTGCGCTGCCAGCGTTGCCTGATAGGCCTGATGCTGACGGTCGGCCAGGACAATATCGATGGGCCGTCGTTGCAGATGCGTCAGTTCGCAACGATTCATTGCCGGACTGACGCCGCGAGTGAGAGCGATGAGCATGGGGCGTTGGCGGTGAGGTCTGAGAAGACCCTGTTGTGTCCCCTACCGCCCCGCCGGCGTACAGGCTAAAACGCTGACATCGTCCACAACCATCCAGGTGGGCATGCCGTCATCAACGTCGTTGTTGTTGACATCGAAGTAGATCGCTACTTCCTGCCCGGCATAAGCTGTGAGATCAAAATGGTACGGCGTCCAGGCGCCATCCTGCCCAAGGGTGTTCATGATCTCGGCAATAACCGTGAGGGTATGGGCGTCGAGTAGCCACACCCTTTGCCAGTCGCCATCAGCCATCGCTGAGCCGGACTGATACCAGAACGAAAGCCGCAGATCTGTGCTTGTGTCGGGGAGCAGCAAGGTCTGATAAACGGCGGAGTGTGCAGACGTGGATGCAGGTGTAGCCTCGGCGGCAGGGCGTCGGGAGACCGTGGTGGCGGGCAAGTGCTGGCCCAGCAGCATTGCCGCCTGACCTGAATGCACCGGCTGCTGTACATAACGCGCCGGCAGGTTGGTGTTCACAATCTGCCAGGCGTCAGGCGTTTCGAACGAGCCGTTGCCCAACAATTCGCTGCAGAGCGGGGTTGACGTGGGGGTCGGCGTGAGCGTGGGTGTGGGGCTAGGCGGAGGAGGAGGGTGGGTGCCTTGCCACAGCAGGGGCAGCCACAATGCCGGTTGCAGGTGGGGGGTTGGGGACGCCGACGGCGTGGCGCTGGGTGTGAGGGTGGGAGTAACCGTTGACGTGGGAGTAACCGTTGACGTGGGGGTGAGCGTGGAGGTGGGTGTCGGCGTGCGGGTGGGCGTTGGCGTGGGTGTCGGCGTAGAGCTGGCAGTGGGAGAAGGCGTGGCACTGGGGCCGGGTGTGGCCGTGGGAAACTGTTCAGAGATGGCCTGCAAGGCGTCGTTGAGCTGAATCAGACCATAACCGAAAGTCGTGTCGAAGCCTTCTACGCCCAGGTCGAGGGCAGTGGATTCGAGGATTTGCTGAATTTGCAAACGGTTGGCAGTCGGCGCCCGGCTGCGTAATAGCGCCACCGCCGCCGAAACGTGGGCCGTGGCCATCGAGGTGCCATCCATGTAGTAGAAACCCCACATGCCGTGTACAAATGTTTGCTGCAAAATGGCAATTTGATCGGCCGTACCGTCGCCGTCCGTGTCTTCGTTCATATCCCCGCCGGGTGCAGACACGCTGAGGGCACTGCCGCTGTTGGAGTAGGAAGGGTGGTCATTGTGATAATTGGTTGCCGCCACGGCAATGACATCGGGATGGTTAGCCGGCTGGGCCACGGTAGATTGCCGGAAATTGCCGGCTGCCGCGACAATCACAATATCGGCCTCTGCAGCCGCCTGGATGGCGTCGTTGAGGATATTGTTGGAGCATTGCGGCCATTCGCTGGTATAACACGGCCCCCCCACCGACAGATTGATGACATCGGCGCCATGGCTGCGCGCCCAGTCGAAGCCATCGGCGATGTCGGAAAAGGTGCCGGACCCCAGGTCGTTGAGGACTTTGACGGGCATGATCTGGACGTCATAAGCAAGTCCGGCCACGCCGATGCTGTTATCGGTGCATTGGGCAATCGTGCCGGCAACATGCGTGCCATGTCCAAAATCATCCGCAGCCACTCCGGGGCCACTAATCCGACTGAGGGCGTTGTAGTCGTCGATAAAGCTGCGGCAGTTCAGGTCTGAGCCCTGGCTGACGCCGGAGTCGAGGATTGCCACTTTCACCCCGGCCCCGGTATTGGTCTCCCAGGCTGTCGGCGCCTGGATGCGCTGGAAGTTCCACTGCAAGCCGAACAGGGGATCGTTGGGGACGAAGCCAGCGAGGGTACCGTTGGCAGAAGCTGTCGCCGTCAGGGGGCCGAAGGGGGGGCGTTCAACCTGCACCAGATAGTCGAGTTCGGTCAACAGCACCTCGTTGTGATCAGACCATGTGGACACTGCCTGCACGGGTGATTTGCCTGCGGGCACGGGCGCCCGGTACCAATCCCCGAAGATGTGCCTGAGTCCTGGCGCCGGTCGGGCCCCTGGCACCAGTTTGACGAGGATATGATCGCTGGCATGGGCTAAGGCGGGATTGACGGCGGCGGCGGTTTTGTCTGGCCGCGGTGTGGGGGATGCTGACGCTGTGGGGAGCGAGAACCCAGCCGCCAGACTCGGCAACACGAGGGCGATGAGGAGGAGAAGGAGCAGGGAGGAAATGCGTCGTTTCATTACAGAATATGAAGAAGATCATCGGAGGATGTCCATAGCGTACCGCATATGCAGTGTGGGGGCAAGACTGCGGGGGGGCGGGTCGCCGCGATGGCGGTCCGCTGTCAATAAGATCGGTCGGCGCAGGCCGACCTCTGGCCGAAGGCCTGAAAAGCCCGACTTCCAGTCGGTGATGTCGCGGCGGCGAGGCGAATCGAATTCGCCCCCTGACCGGGGCCAAGTCCCCGCAGGGACTTTGGCCTTATCGCGTCAACAGGGCCTCGCTGCTGACAAGATCGGTCGGCGGAGGCCGACCTCCGGCGCGAAGCGCCTAAAAAGCCCGATTTCAATCGGCGGGACGGCAGCGACCGCCCGGCGGTGAATCGCAGGGCTACGATACGGCGCCGGGTGAACCCGGGTTCAGATGCCGCCACGGCCGTCAAGCCCCCTTGAGGGGGCGCCGTTTTGGTGCCGGGAGAGTTCATCTCCCGGCGGCCCGGTATCGCAAAAAATCACCTTATTTACGCCGGGCCGACTTGGCCCCCTTTTGCATCAAAGGCAGGAAGTGTGTCCACCATCTCGACACCGGACCGATGGGCGTGGTGAACTTGTCGGCGGGGAGAATGTGTAGGCGGTAGAGATAAGTCACCGCCGGCTGGGCACTGGTGTCAAGATAGCTATAGGCGCTATTGCTGCCCCGTCCCGGTATTTCGGGGCTCACGGGGGCGAAGCCGCTGCTGGCATCGAGCGCGATCATGGTGTCCTCTTGCCGCTCTACCACAAAAAACAGGCCAGCCGGCTCATTGCCGGTGTGCCATTTGATGATGACGCCAGGAATCATTCCTTCGGTCATGATGTCCAGCACCTGGGTTTGCACGGGAGTGGAGGTTGGCGTCGGAGAGGGCGTAAAGGAGGGTATTAAGGTCGGAGTCAGTGTGGGGTTGGGGGTTGGCGTCACGGTGGGGGTTCGAGTGGGGGACGGTGTGGGCGTA
>JAADGC010000109.1 GCA_013152585.1 Chloroflexota bacterium | reverse complement strand
CTTCATGTCCGACAAACTCAAATTTGCCGTCCTTGGCACTGGCTTTTGGGCTCAGTATCAAATCCCCGCCTGGTTCGAGGTGGGGGGTGTGGAATTGGTCGCCTGCTGGAACCGTACCCACGCCAAGGCGGTCAAAACAGCCGAACGTTTCGGCATCCCCAAGGTGTACGAGCATGTCGAGGAACTCTTCCAGAATGAGCAACTCGATTTCGTCGATATCATCACCGAGGTGCCGGCGCACGCGCCCCTGGTGGAGATGGCGGCCAAATACCGGGTGCCGGTGATCTGCCAGAAACCAATGGCCCCCGATTATGAAACGGCCCAACGCATGGTTGCCGTTTGCGATGAAGCAGGCATTCCCTTCTTCATCCACGAAAACTATCGCTGGCAACATCCCATCCGCGAGGTCAAGCGCGTAATCGACGAAGGCCGCATCGGCAAGCCCTTCCGCGGCCGCACCCAATTCGTGCACTATCTCGAGCCTTTTGTTTGGGAAAACCAACCTTTGCTCAAAGCCCTACCCAAGTTGATCATCGCCGACCAGGGCAGCCACCAGTTCGATCTGGCCCGCTTTTTCTTCGGCGAGGCCCAGAGCATCGCCTGCCAATACCGGCGGGTGCGCAGCGACATCATGGCCGAAGACGTGGCATCGATCCAGCTCAGAATGGGCGACGTGATCTGCAATGTGGAGTTGAGTTTCGTCACCCATGTGCCCTGGAAACATTTCCCTGAGGTCATCCTCTTTATCGAGGGCGAACTGGGCACGATAGAACTGCTGGCCGACTTCTGGATTCGGCTGACCACGGCCGAGGGCGTGCAGCTCTGGCAGAGCAAGCCGCCCCGCTACGAGTGGGCCAATCCTGACTACGATGTCAACCACGCCAGCATGGTGCCCATCCACCAGGATTTCTTGCGGGCGCTGCGCGGCGGGCCACCCCCCGAGAACACCGGCGCCGACAATCTCAAAACCATGCAACTGGTCTACGCCGCCTACGAGTCGGCGGAACGAAATGCTGTCATTGACCTGGATGAATTCTAGGAAGGAGATATCAACATGCGCGCAGTGATTATGAATGGTCCTTTCGACGTAGAAGTCGGAGCCTGGGAGACCCCCAAACCGGCCCCGGGCGAAGTGCTGGTCTCGGTGGCGGCGTCCGGCATCTGCGCCGGAGATATGTACTGCTACCTGGGCAAGAATCCTTATGCCATTTATCCCCAGATCTGCGGACACGAAATCTCGGGAACCGTGGCGGAACTGGGTGAGGGTGTCAGTGGCCCCGCGCCGGGCACGCCGGTGGTGGTGGAACCGTTCATCGGTTGCGGTGAATGCTATCCCTGCCGCATCGGCAAGTCCAATTGCTGCGTGAACTTACGCATCATCGGCGTGCACCAACCGGGGGGATATGCCGAGTACATGGTGGCGCCAGCCGAGCTCATCCACGTCGTCCCCGCAGGGCTGTCGCTGGTCCATGCTTCCTTTGCCGAACCGGTGGCCATCGGCGTGCAGGCCTGCCGCCGCGGCGAGATCGGTGCTGAAGATGTGCTGGTGCTGGGCAGCGGCCCCATCGGCCTGGCGGTGTTGGAGGTGGCACAGAGGCGCGGGGCGCAGGTTCTGATCGCCGATGTTGTCCGCCAACGTCTGGAGACGGCGGCGAAGTTCGGCGCCGAGACCGTGGTGGCTGACGAGCATCTCTTACAGAAAGTGCTGGACAGAAGCCGGGGGGAAGGATTCCCGGTGATCGTGGATGCCACCGGCAACATCCAGGCCCTGGAATCCACTGTAGACATGGTGGCCAGCGGCGGCCGCATCGTCGTGCTGAGCTTGTTCAAGCAGGGCGTGCGGGCCTCTTTCCCCGCCCTCGACCTCACCCGCAAGGAAATGACCATCGTCGGCTCCCGCGCCTCGGTCGGTTGCTTCCCGGAGGCGCTGGAGCTCATGGCCAGCGGCGCCGTCACCTATCCCACCATCGCCACTGAGTTCAACCTGTGGAAGGCGCCCCAGGTCTTCGCCGATCTGGCGGAGAACCCCGCAAAGGTGCAGAAAGGGGTGTTTGTGAGATGAGATGTTGTTTTGCCTACGAGCAATTCGTTCTCTCAAGCAATTGTCACATCGGTTTGCGGAAAATCATACCCAACACATAACAACGGCATCCTCGCTAGTTTGGCTACGGCATACGACATACAATCCCCAAAGTTCAATCTTGCTGGATGCCGGCCTTTGCCATACTTGAGCCATGCCCCTACGGCTATGCTCATATGGACGTCGGAGAAAGGAACAATAACGACATTTCCCTCTTCAACAAAACGAGCCAATAAACCTCGTGCATCCTGGTTCAGCCGCGCCGACAACACGATTCCGCTCTCGACAAAGGTGGGTGCTCCAATACCAACCTCTTCGGCCGCAACCAGTTTCTGCAGAAGCTCCTCATAACCTCGCTCCTGAAAGAAAATCGCTACGATTGCAGATGAGTCTAGAATCATACACCCAGGACTCCAAGACCAAGAATCGTCTCCTCTTCTTCTTTAGAAAGACGCTTACCTAATTGGTCAGTCGGTATCCGTGGCCAGGCCTCATCCTCCAGAAAGGTGAGAAGTCGCACCTCGTCACGTTGCGCCGCAGACCGTAACTTCAGACGGCGATGGCGTTCGGCCAGGGCCTTGCGCACCGCTTCTGTTTTCGTTTCTCCAGTCATCTGCACGACTTCTTCGAGCAGCTTTTCTACATCTTGGCTCTTGATGTCGAGTGCCATATCGTACCTCCGTGATCAACATCATATCAGCGATTCAACCATTCGTCAATAGCTCCACCATTCTGCATTGATGGCGCCCCCCATCGAGCTCTTTGCCCGTCCGCATCCAGATTACTCGCGCCTTCGCTGTTCAAAACCCGCGCCCCAGAATCCGGCCGATAGGGCGAACGCAGATACAATCTGTGGGAGGCGCCCCAGGTCTTTGCCGATCTGGCGGAGAACCCCGCAAAGGTGCAGAAGGGGGTGTTTGTGATTAGCTCAAATAACTAAACAGCCACCCAACATGGTATAATGTTGCTAAGCCATTTTTGTGCAGCAGAGAGACATGCAATGTCCAGCTATCGATTTATCCAAACAGACCCCGATATCCTTGGCGGCAAACCGCATATCAAGGGCACGCGGCTAAGCGTAGCCTTTATTCTGGAACTCTTTGCCAGCGGCGCTTCTCGAGAAGATATCCTGTCTGCGTATCCTCAATTGACATCCCAAGCTGTGGAGGAGGCGCTCCACTATGCCGCGGAATCAGTCGAAAACGAAATCGTCTTCAGCGATAAAATCGCAGCATGAAACCCCTGGCGTTTCCTCTGCTAACGGATGAAAATATCCATCCGGGCGTCATCACTTATTTGCAAAACAAAGGTGCAGACATCATTACGGTGCGAGAGGTGGGCCTGGGAGCGAGCAAGGATGTTGATATTTTGCAATACGCCCTTGAAGAACAGCGTGTTGTGCTAACCCACGATAGTGATTTTGGACGACTGGCGTTTGTTCACCAGAAAGCCATCCCGGGCATCATTTATCTTCGTCCGGGACATATTAAGTCCGAATTCACAATTGCCACATTGGAGTATCTTTCCTCCTTGGCAATAGATGTTCAATTTCCTTTCATCATTGTAGCAGAACGCATACGGGATGTCATCCGCACCAGAGTACGACAAATGTAAACATTCTGTACTTTCTTACGCCCCGGCAAAGGTTCGCCACACTGCTTCGATGCGCTCTCGATCCGCCTTGCCGCAGCGAAACAACAGGCGATAGCGGCAAAGGGTGGACTCACCCCGGCCGAGACGCCAGGCACCGGCGATGCAACGGCTGGGGGCCACCCCCACATGCCGATCAACGCGCCACGGCACCGGATATTCGGGATTCGCGGGATGATCCAACATGGCGACTGAGCAGACCGCCCCGCGACATTGCTCCCGGCCAGGGATAGGTTGCTCGACCACGGCCCAGCGAGCTCTTTGCCCGTCCACATCCAGATTACTCGCCCCTTCGCTGTTCAAAACCCGCGCCCCAGAATCCGACCGATAGGGCGAACGCAGATACAATCCGCCATAAGCATACTGTCCAAAAACAAGATCAATCAGGCCACGAAGCGTCCAGGACAAATCCAGGATGAATTCCGTCCCCTCATCGCGAAACAGCCATTTCTGCGTTTCTGCCACCATGGGAACACCACTGGGTGATCGCCACTCCGAATTCACGGTCCAACCAACAGAGCGCTCATCGTGGATTTGCACCAGCAACGGTTTAGGATGAAACGTGCCATCCACGCCATCCTCCTCCATCCAAAACCTCACGCCATTGACATCGTTCAGGCCGATAAAGAGGCCATGCTGCCAGTCATGATGGCCGCCTGCCCCATCCTCCGTCAACTCCCCCACGCCATCTGGCGCCAGAATGGGATGAATGAAAGGTCGCCAATCCCGGCGGGCATGCTGCGTAAGCACGGGGCTCTTCAGCCCTGTGCGGAATATCCGTAATCGTCGATCTGTGCACTCCGCCCGGAGCCCCAGCGGTTGCTCTTGACCCCCGACTATATTTTTATCAGATTGATATTGGGACATCTCTGCACTTCTCCAATGAAAGGGGCAAACCGATTCACGCTAATCGTTCTGGCGGCACCCTGCTCAACGAAGGTGCTGCCAGTGGGTTGATTGGCAAACGCCCGAGGAAGCTCACACTCAGCGGAGCAAAGCCAATGAACCAACAAAATCAGTTTGCCAGAATTCCGGATGCTTTGCAAGTGGTCGAAGGTGTGCCGGTACTGGGCAGCGGCGTCAGCAGCCAAGCGATTGCGGCGGGGCTGAGCGGTTTGGGCGCAGCAGCCCTGATCTCCGCAAAATTTGGTATTGACAAATCCGTTCAAGGATGATAGTCTATACATGTACTGTTATGGTACACTAGAACAGCATATGTTATGCACTCTCACGATTCTCGTAGCTTGCCTCACTCTCCTTATGGATCTCCGAGGGGCTTTGTCCCAAATTGACAAGCGTAGGGCACAGATGCAGGCAGGCTGCGTACCCAGCGTGACAGAGAATTTTATCGACTTTCTCTGTCACGCTGTAGCCGACAACCGGGCTTTTTCGTATGCAAAAAATACCTAGTCCCCGATTCGAGTTACAAACTATGCATATTCAGATCGACCGCCACCTGGTAATTCCCATCTACACTCAGATTGTGGGGCAGATTCAGTTCGGCATCGTCTCGGGCCATCTACCATCTGGCGCACAGCTTCCTTCTATTCGCGACTTGGCTCAAGAATTGAATGTGGCGCCCATGACCATTACCCAAGCCTACCAGGAACTAAAACGGCTGGGATTGATTGAAATGCGGCCGGGATTAGGCACCTTTGTCGCAGACTTTTCGGTGCAGATGGCGCACACCCCCCTTCCCAACCGACCGTTACAACTACGCCGGATGTTGCGACACACAGTCGCGGAAGCCAGGAGCTTGGGCTTTTCTGAAGAAGAAATTCGGCAGATATTTTTATCCCTGTTGACTGACTCTGAGGGGCTCTTCACCAATCACACCTTTGTGTTGGTAGGACTTTTCCCCGGCGCCCTGCGGATATACGCAGACGATCTGGAGCGGCGCCTGGTCGAAGATAAAGCCGTATTCCAACCACTCACCTTCGCCGAACTGGAGAATTATCTGGATTACTACCTCCCTCGGCTCGACTACACCGAAGCGCTGCTGGTGCCTTTACACCAGGTGCAAACCTTGCGAGATTTACTTTCATCGCGTGGCAGCGATTGGGATGGTCCCATCATCGGCCTTAATTTCGAGCTGCGACCCTCGACCCTGCGCGCCATCGAGGCCATACCGATGGATTACCGCATCGGCATCATCTCGCTTCTGCCCGAATTTGTCAATACGATGATCCAGGGCATTTCGTCAGTACATCCTCTGGTTGTAGAGCCGGTTGTCTGCCTTTCGTCGGATGTGGCCTGTTTGGAAAAGATGAGCCAACAGGCTCAGGCTATCGTTTATTCATCCGGGGCCAATACGGCAGCCGACATCTTGCGCTCGTGGCTGCCGGAAGACGTCCCCATCATCGAGTATCTTCACACCCCCAATGATAACTCGGCCCAACGTATCCGACAGTTTATTGCCATGCAGGACGAGACCGTTCCTGCCTAAACGTCATCAAAAGTGCATCAGTTGGGAAGCACTTTTTGTCTGTTGATCGTCATTCTTAGCAAACACGGAGGAATCAATGCTTAAAGTAGCCGGGCTGACAGCAGCACAGGGACAGCGCACACACGGCACCGTGATCTTAACCGTGTCTGGGGTTGAGGTACAACTTCCTGTTTTCCTGATCAATGGTACAAAGCCGGGCCCTACGCTCGTGGTGACTGCGGGCATCCACGGCGCAGAGTATGCCAGTATCGAGGCGGCCTTGCGCTTGGGGCAGACTTTGGCGCCGGACACCTTGCAGGGGCAAGTCATTGTGGTGCCCATCGCCAACCCCTTGGCTTTCTCAGCCCGTAGCATCTATGTATCACCGGTAGACGGAAAAAATCTGAACCGTCAGTTTCCCGGCGTTGCCAACGGGACTTATAGTCAGGCATTGGCTTACTGGCTTTTCCACGAGGTCATCCAACAGGGGGATGCTTATATTGATTTACATGGCGGTGACCTGATCGAGGCTTTGCAGCCCTTTGTCATCCATTTTCCCACGGGTGATCCTGCAGGTGATCAGGCTGCCGGGGCCATGGCCCGTCATTTTGGTATCACTCACGTCATAGAAGGTCATACGCCAGGCAGCACCTATGCCGCCGCATCTGAGGCCGGTATTCCGGCCATTCTCGCAGAGGCCGGCGGACAAGGCATCTGGACAGAAAAGAACATTGCATTACTCCACCAGGGTGTGCACCGGGTTATGGCCCACCTGGGGATGACCAAACAAGTTTTCGCCCCAGACCGATCCGTGATCATGCTGGAGCATTGGGCCTGGCTGTGTGCCGAAAACAACGGTGTTTTTTATCCCAGGATAGCTGTAGGCGAGCAAGTGACCGTCGGCCAGGATTTAGGTCGGGTCGCAGATGTATTCGGCAATACCTTGCAATCCCTCAAGGCCCCGACAAGTGGCGTTATTCTATTTCTGGTGACGTCTTTGGCGATGAATTCGGGTGATCCCTTACTGGCCATTGCCGGATAAAGGGTGAAGTATCAGCCCTGAATCGTGCTTAGTCGTACCCACATATCCACCCACGTCATCCAGACGATGTTGTCAACAAAAGGAGGTGTCAAATTCCCGAGCAAAAAACTAAACAACCCGTCTTCTATCCACCCGCTCCCCTCAAGCATGTGTCCATTCAAGAGAGAGTAACATGAAAAGAAAATTATTTACCCTGTTAGCACTTGTCATGCTGTTTTCCCTGGCATTGACAGGCTGTGCGGCGCCCGCCGCACCTGCAGCCCCTTCGCAGCCAGCGGAGGTTGCCGTTGCAACAGAAGCCCCAGCCCCCACCGAGGTACCAGCCCCCGCAGCCGAAGAAGGGAAAACCCTGGTGATCGCCCTCGGTGCAGACGCCACCTTCCTTGATCCGGAATCCGTGATGAATAATGAGTCCGGTTTTGTCATGTCCACCATCTTTGACGGTCTGACTAAATACAAGAAGGGAACTTCTGAACCTGGTCCCGGTCTGGCCGAGAGTTGGGACGTCTCCGCGGACGGTACAGAGTACACTTTCCACCTACGCCAAGGCGTGAAATTCCATGACGGCACGGATTTCAACGCAGATGCTGCTCTGGCCGAAATCGACCGGGTCACCAATCCTGACAATCCCTACTATGTCTACAATCAGGAAGGTGTCCACAGTTTTGCCTCCTTCACCTGGGGCATGGTTACCAAAACCGAGAAGATTGACGACTATACCATCAAAATCATTCTCTCCGAGCCCCATGCCCCCTTCCTGGCTAGCCTGGCCATGGCCTGGAGTGGTATGATGAGCCCGGCAGCCGTGGAAAAATACGGTTTTGGTGTATCTGATCATCCTGTTGGCACTGGCCCCTACAAGCTGGTGGAATGGGAGCGCAATGATCACATGACCCTGGAAGCCAACAAGGACTATTGGGGTGGAGCACCCAAGATAGACAAGTTGATATTCCGCGTGGTCCCCGAAAGTTCTGTACGTCTGCTCAAACTGGAACAGGGCGAAGTCCAAATTCTGGCCGATGTGAATCCCGATGATTACGCCCGAATTAAGGACAACCAGGCGTTGACCCTGCTGCAGCAACCCGGCCTCACGGTCAATGGCTTGACTTTCCCCGCTGACACCGAGCCATTTACTGATGTTCGCGTACGCCAGGCATTGAACTACGCCGTCAACAAGAAAGAGATGAACGAATTCCTTTACAAGAATGCCGCAGTCACAGCCGCCACAGGCATGCCTCCCATCCTCATGGGGTACCCCAAGGACTTAAAGCCTTATGAGTTCAACCCGGAGAAGGCCAAAGCACTGTTGGCAGAAGCGGGCTATCCGGATGGTTTCACCGTCAAGTTGCTTTGCTATGAGAACCCCCGCGGCTACAACCCGGTGGGCATCAAGATGGCCGTAGCCATCCAGGAGTACCTCGCCAACGTGGGTGTCACTCTGGAACTGGAAACCCTGGAATGGGGAACTTTCCTGGCGACACGTCGCTCCGCCGATAACCACGATATGGGCATGGTTGGCTGGTCGGGTGACAACGGCGATCCGGACAACTTCCTATACGAAATGTTCAGTACCAACATGATTCCGGTAGGGAATACTTCCCATTACTCTAACCCGGAACTGGACGCCATCCTGATCAAAGCCCGCACAATCACAGATACGGCAGAACGGGCCAGCCTCTACGAGCAAGCATCCCGCATTATCCATGATGATGCGCCCTGGCTCTTCGTCAATCATACGCTACAGGTGCGTGCTACCCGGGCCAATGTCGATGGTTTTGTCCTGAATCCATTGCAGATGTTCTGGTATATGGAAGAAGTAGATCTCAAATAACCCCTTCACCAATCGTCCCCAGGGCTTGCCGGCAAATCAAGCGGCAGGCCCTGGGGACGAATCAGTCAGCATGAGCTTTCGTACATCACCTAATGAATGAGAAAATTCGTGCAATTCGCGTAACTTGTCAAATTCGTGGTTGTAATCTACGGAACAGCACAGGAATGGCCTTATGTCTCGATATATTATCCGCCGCCTTCTGCAGTTGATCCCCGTCCTGATCGGCGTCAGCATCCTGGTATTCGTGGGTATGCACATCATTCCCGGCGACGCGGCCATCTTGCTGCTGGGCGACAAGGGGACCCCTGAAGCACTTGCCCGCCTACAGCACGAACTAGGTCTGGACCAACCCATTTACATCCAGTATTTTCGCTTTGTCGCAGACGCTCTGCGCGGGGATTTCGGTATCTCCCTGCGTACTCGCCAGCCAGCCTGGACAGAGGTCTGGTCAGCCCTGCCGATGACCCTGGAACTCTCCCTGAGCGCCATGATATTTGCCTCTTTGCTGGGCATTCCCATCGGCGTTCTGGCCGCAACCAAGCAGTATTCTCTTTTCGATTCTATTTCCATGGTAGGCGTGTTGATCAGCGTCTCCATGCCTATTTTTTGGACAGGGTTGATCCTGATGATGATATTCGGCGGTACTTTGCACTGGTTCCCTATCGGCGGTATCCTGGATGAGGGAATCAGTTTGCATCGTATAACGGGTGTTCATCTCCTGGATGCGTTGATCCAGGGTGATAGCCGCGCTTTCTGGTCTGCAAGCAGGCATCTGTTTTTGCCGACCATCGCCCTGGGCAGTCTCTCCATGGCAACCCTGGCCCGTATGAGCCGCTCCGCCATGCTGGAGATATTGCGCAAAGATTATGTGCGTACAGCCCGAGCGAAAGGGCTGTCGGAACGAGTCGTATTGGTGCGCCATACCTTCCGCAACGCCCTCATTCCCGTGATTACCGTGGGCGGCTTACAACTTGGCATCCTGCTCTCTGGCGCCGTGCTTACCGAGACAGTCTTTGCTCTCCCCGGTATGGGGAGGCTGGCTATTACCTCCCTCCTGGCCCGGGACTATGCCGTGGTACAGGCTGTAGTCATGATCTCAGCCTTCTTTATCGTCATCATCAACTTGCTAGTGGATCTGCTTTATGCCTATCTTGATCCCCGAATACATTACGCATAGAGGATCCAAGTCTCATGTCCAACATCTTATCTAATACCCCTGTGCCGGCCGAGGGCTCCGTCAATCAGGTAGAGTTTGTTCGCCAACGGCCATCCCTGATCAGTCGTTTTGCACACAACAGGTCGGTGGTAATCGGGCTCACCATTGTCATTGCCCTCATTCTCACGGCAATCTTTGCTCCCCTTGTTTCACCTTACAATCCTATTAAACAAAGTTTTAGAATTCAGCTTCAGCCACCCTCTGCGGACCATCTTTTTGGCACGGATGAATTCGGCCGCGATATCTTCAGCCGAGTATTGTATGGCACGCGCTGGGCCTTGTTCGTAGGCATGTTGGCCGACAGTATCGCCCTGGCATTGGGCGTTGTGTTAGGCCTCATGGCCGGTTATTATGGCGGTCGGCTGGACGCGACCATCGGCTGGCTCACAGATGTCATGCTAGCCTTTCCCTACCTGCTCCTGGCCATGATCGTCGTTGCCGTGCTGGGACCGGGAATCACGAATGCGATGATCGCCATCGGCGTGGTGTACGTCCCCCAATATATCCGTCTGGTACGGGGGACCGTTTTGTCGATTCGCGAAATGGAATACGTGGAAGCGGCCCGTTGTATCGGTATGAGGGATTCCCGCGTCATTTTTCGCCATATTCTCCCTAACTGCGTCGCCCCCATTATCGTTATGGCCACCCTGGTGATCGGTTGGGCCATTGTCGAAACCGCAGGCCTTTCTTTTCTGGGATTGGGTGCCCAGCCGCCGATACCGGAATGGGGAGCCATGCTTTCATCTGGCCGCAACTACATGCTTTCGGCCTGGTGGATCGCCACCTTCCCGGGTCTGGCCATTTTGGTCGTGGTGATCGGATTCAACGTACTGGGCGATGGTCTCCGGGATGAACTGGACCCCTATCTGACGAAGCGATAAGGTTGTCCCTTCGTTTTCATCGTCATAACAGCTCACACTACTCATCTTTGAAGGAGAAACCATGCGCATCTCTGATATGAACTGGATGCAGGTCGAAGCGTATCTCAAGAGCGACGATCGCGCGATTCTGCCGCTGGGAAGCACGGAGCAGCACGCCTATCTCAGCCTCAGCGTAGATAGCCTCTTATCCGAACGGATAGCTGTGGACGCAGCAGAACCCCTGGGCGTTCCCGTTTTCCCGGTGCAACCCTACGGCGTCGCTCCCTATTTCCTGGCATTCCCTGGCTCGGTCAGCCTGCGGATTGAGACCTATATTCGTCTGATTCGGGACATTCTCGATAGCCTGGCTCACAGCGGTTTCCGCCGCATCCTCATTGTGAACGGTCATGGTGGTAACGCCCCGGCGGGGGCAATGGCCACGGAATGGATGGCCGACAATCCTCACGTGTGCGTGAAATTCTACAACTGGTGGAATGCGCCCAAAACCTGGGCCAAAGTACATGAGATCGATCCACTTGGCAGCCATGCCTCCTGGATGGAGAACTTCCCCTGGACCCGATTAGCAGGCGTGACTCTGCCCGATGAGCAGAAGATGGCGCTCCAGCGGGCAGGGAAGGCCCGGCTGGTGGGGGAAGAGATGAGAAAGGTCGTTGGTGACGGTAATTACGGTGGTTATTACAAACGTTCCGATGATGAAATGCTGGCTCTGTGGGAAGTGGCCGTAGCAGAGACCCGCACTATGATCGTCGAAGGGTGGGATTGACATGCGCTTACTCATTTGGGGAGCTGGAGCCATTGGCGGAACCCTCGGGGCCTATTTGGCCCGGGCCGGCCACGACATCACTTTTGTCGACCGGGCCGAAGAACACGTGGCCGCCATGAACGAACGAGGACTCGCCATCACCGGCCCCATTGCCGAATTCACGGCGCGGGCGCCGGCTTTTACACCAGAGACACTTTCCGGCCGCTGGCAAAAGGTGTTGCTATGCGTCAAAGCGCAAGATACACGAAAGGCCGCTCAGGCCATTGCCCCTTACCTGACAACGAATGGCACCATCGTCTCGGTACAAAATGGACTCAATGAGTTGGAGATCGCCGCCGTGGTGGGCGAAAAACGCACGATGGGGTGCTTCGTCAACTTCGGAGCGGATTATCAGGAACCGGGTGTGATCCTCTTCGGCGGTCGGGGGGCAGTCGTCGTGGGCGAAATCGACGGTCACCTCACCCCACGCCTCGAACAACTGCATCAGACCCTCCTGGACTTTGAACCGAAGGCGATCATGACCGCCAATATCTGGGGATTCTTGTGGAGCAAGCTGGCCTATGGCGCTCAGTTGTTCGTCACCGCCCTCAACAACGAATCCATTGCCGACGCCCTGGCCAACCCTGATTATCGAAAATTGTATGTTGCCGTCGCTCAGGAAGTACTGAGCGTTGCCCTTTCTCAGGGAGTCACGCCGGAAGCCTTCAACGGCTTTAATCCCCACGCCTTCATGCCCGATACCAAGATCGCCGTTTCTCTACGCTCCCTGGATGATATGGTCGCCTTCAACCGCAAGTCGGCCAAAACCCATAGCGGTATCTGGCGAGATCTCGCCATCCGCAAGCGGCGCACCGAAGTCGACGCCCAACTGGGCCCGATCGTCAGTTTCGGGGCGCAATCGGGGGTGCCGACACCACTTACCGCCAAGATCATCGAGATGATTCACGAGATCGAGAATGGTGTGCGCCCTTTGCAGCTCGCTAATCTGGATGAACTGAAATGGCTGCTCGTATAAAAACAGGAATATCCCCCATGAGTACATCCTCTTTGATCACGGTTCGGCAGACAGAATCGCTCCTTCGCCCTATTGCCGGCGACGGGGCCCAAGGGCTGAGCCTGACTCGACTCTATCAAAATCCCCAGCACTTCACTTTTCAACTGGCCCAGATCGAACCGGGGGGTGTTTCCAAACGCCATCAACACCCCTGGGAGCAGGTCAACTGGGTGGTCTCGGGAAGGGGCCGGGTGGAGACCGATGGGGGGATGATCCCGATCAGCGCCGGGGATTGTGTGGTCATTCCCGGCGAAGTTACTCATGCCATCGCCAACCCGGGAGATGTGCCCCTGCTCTTGGTCGCAGTTCTGGGGCCCGGGGCGTGATGAAATCAATCCAACGGAGCTCAACATGAACATCGAATTCAATAGTAAAACAGTCATTGTCACCGGGGCGGCGCATGGTTTCGGGCGGGCCATCGCCCTGGCCTTTGCCCAGCGCGGGGCCTCTGTCTGGGCATGTGATCTGCTCAGCGCCGAGTTGGCAGAAACCCGGCGTCTGTGCGAAGAAGCAGGCGCTGACTGCGCCGTGCGTACCGTCGATGTCACTGATCGAAGCGCCATCTTCGCCTTTGTACGGGAAGCGGAGGCCAGCAGCAAGGGACATCATATCGACATCCTGGTCAACAATGCCGGCGGCGTGCTCGGTCAGGTCGGTCGGCCCCTGGAAGAAGTGACCGCGGAAGAGTGGCATGCAATCATCGCCGTTAACCTCAGCGCCGCCTTCTTCTTTGCACAGGCGGCAGCGCCGGGAATGAAGACGGCGCGCCGGGGGCGTATCATCAATATCTCCAGCGGCGCCGGTCTCGGGCCCAGCCTGACCGGCATCCAGGCTTACGCCGCCGCCAAAGCAGGACAGATCAATCTCAGCCGCCAGCTCTGTCACGAGCTGGGCGAATTCAACATCACTGTGAACAATATTGCCCCGGGCTTCGTGCGTTCCAATCCCACCACAGAAAAGCAGTGGCAGTCTTACGGAGAAGAGGGGCAAAAGGCTCTGCTCAGCCAAATTGCTCTCAAACGCCTGGGCATGCCTGAGGATATCGCCCATGGCGTGCTCTTCTTCGCCTCCGATTATGCCGGATGGATCAGCGGTCAGGTATTATCAGTCGATGGGGGAAAATAGATATGGAAGGGCAGGTGACTGCCGGTGGTTTTCAATCATATCAGGACCAACAAGGACACAACAATGACTCAAGATACGCTTCATTATTTGCACGCCCATCATGACCGCATTCTGGCGGAATTGAGAGAATTTGTCTCCATTCCCAGCGTGAGTACCGACCCCACTTATGCGGAAGGGGTGCTCCAGGCCGCAAACTGGGTAGCAGAACATCTGCGAGGCGCCGGGATCGAGCAAGTGCAAGTGCTACCAACCTCCCAACATCCAATCGTCTACGGCGAATGGCTTCATGCGCCCACTGCCCCCACCATCCTGGTCTATGGCCACTACGACGTCCAACCCCCCGAGCCCCTGGAAAAATGGCACAGTGCCCCATTCGGGCCCGTGCTTCGACAAGGTCGACTGTATGGCCGGGGGACTTCCGATGACAAAGGGCCGATGCTGATACCGCTCAAAGTAGCCGAAGCCTATAGGATCACTACCGGCGCCCTTCCCCTCAACGTCAAATTCCTATTCGAAGGGGAGGAGGAGATCGGCTCGCCCAGTTTGAAAGAATTCATCAAAGAACACAAGCAGATGTTAGCGGCGGACTTCGCTCTTTCGGCAGACGGGGCGATGTGGCGCATCGATATTCCTTCTGTCAACATTGCCAGCCGAGGCATTACCGGCCTGGAATTCACCCTGAGCGGGGCCGCAAAAGATTTGCATTCGGGGCGGCATGGGGGAGCAGTGGCAAATCCCCTTCATGCCATTGCCGAGGTGGTGGCCTCTCTGCACCACCCTGATGGAAGCGTGGCTGTAAAAGGCTTTTACGACGATGTTCTTCCTCTCTCGACGCAGGAACGGGCGGCCATGGCTGCTTTACCTTTCGACTATGCCGGCTATCTGGCCCAGGTGGGCGCGCCCACTACTTTTGGGGAGACTGGCCACACCACCCTGGAACGGCTTTGGACTCGACCCACCCTGGAGATCAACGGCTTATGGGGCGGTTATCAGGGTTTGGGCAGCAAAACGGTGATCCCTTCTGAGGCCCACGCCAAGATCACCTGCCGCCTGGTGGCCAACCAGACTCCCGAGGACATCAGCACCAAAGTCATCCATCATCTCGAAACCCACATACCGCCAGGCGTGACCCTGACGATTCGTGGCGACGACAAACATAATGCTCTGCCCTATCAAATCCCTGCGGATCACCCCGGCCTGCAAGTGGCCGAAGCGGTGCTGAAGGAGATCTACAATCAGGCTCCGGTGCGGGTACGTATGGGTGGCACCTTGCCGGTCAGCGAACTATTCCTGCAGCTTTTGGGCATTTACACCATCTTCTTTTCCTTTTCTACCGCGGATGAAGACTTCCACGCCCCCAACGAATTCTTCCGGGTAGATCGCTTGCACGAAGGTCTGGCGGCCTGGGCGAAGTACTGGGCGCAATTAGGAAAGTCATAGGTCGCGCCTCTTTCTTTTTCCATTCTCCGCATCCTCTTCATCCACCAGGATGGCCACCTTGACCGCCGGCGAGTTTGGCTCCAGCAGCAGTTCGAATGCCTGTTGCACTTCCCTCAACGGGAATTGGTGGCTGACGATAGCGGACAACTTCATCTGGCCCGCCTCCACGATCTCGATGGCACGCTGAAAATCCCAGGCATAGCCCTGTGAGCCAGTCAGCGTGATCTCCTTCTGGACGAATAAATTCACGGGCAGGGCAACCTCCGGCTGCTCGAACAGCCCCACGAGCACGGCCGTCCCGCCCTTTTTCAGCGCCCGCAAGGCCTGAACCAGGGTCTGGCGCCTGCCCACGGCCTCGAACGCCCGCTCTACGCCCATCCCCCCCGTCTCCGCCTGGATAAACGCCACCGGGTCCTCTTTCAGGCCATCCACCACGGCAGCGGCGCCCAGGCTGCGGGCCATGTCCAGACGAGCCTCTTTCTTGCCGACCAGATACACCGTCGTCATGCCGGCCAGACGCGCCACTTGCAACGTCAACAGGCCGATAGCACCGTCGCCAAAGATCACGGCCCGGTCGCCAAGCGCCGATTCTGCCCGGCGCACCGCATGCACACAGACCGCTAACGGTTCCAACAATGCCCCCTCGATATAGGAGATAGAATCGGGCAGGCGGTGCAGCCAACGTTGGTCGGCAATATAATAAGGCGTCAGCGCACCCTGCCCCTGGCGATACTGAAAACTGATATTGCGACAGAGATGGTAATCGCCCCGCTGGCAAAATGCGCAGACCCCGCACACCACCACCGGCTCCACCGCCACCCGGTCATGCAGCGCCAGGCGCGTCACCTCATCCCCAACCGCCACCACCTCCCCGGCCAGTTCATGCCCCACGGGAACGGGGGGCTGCGCTGCCGGATGCTTCCCCTTGAAGAGATGCAGGTCGCTGCCACAAATGGTCGCCACCTTTACCCTGATCATCACATCGGTGGGAGCGAGAGGGGGTAAAGGCACCTCCTCAAAGCTGATCTCAGCCGGTGCTGTCACAATGGCCATCGGTCGGGAACGCATCATGATCTCTCCTTATGCACGGGATTGCTGAGCGAGCCCAACCCCGTGATAGTGATGGTCACGACATCGCCGGGCCGAACGTAAGCCTTCGGCGCCGGTAGATCGCCGAGGCCTTTGGGACTGCCCGTGACCAGGATGTCGCCCGGGTAGAGGGTAGCCAGGTCAGAAATGTAGGCGATCAAGGTAGGAATGTCGAAAATCATCTCGCCCGTGTTGCCCCGAAGCGCCAGCCGGTCGTTGATGAATAGCTCGATTTGCAAATGGCCCGGGTCAGGTATCTCGGCCAGGGGCACCAGGCGGGGGCCGAGGGGGAGAAAGGTATCGGGGAGCTTGCCGGTCTGCCATTGCGTGCTGCGGGCTTCCAGGTCTTCCGCTCCCACATCATTGGCAATGCTAAGACCGACGATGTAGTCCCAGGCCTGCGCCCTGGGGATGTGCCGGCCCTGTCGTCCGATCACCACAGCCACTTCGCCCTCGCAAAACACCTTATCGCTGGTATCCGGAATTTGGATGGCAGATCCCGGGCCGATGATCGTGCTGCCGGCCTTGAGAAACAAGGCGGGGTAGGGAAGAGAGGGAGGTGGGACGCCGGGAGCCGAATAATTCATGCCCACGCAGATGATCTTGCCCGGCGGCTTCCGCAGGGGATCGAACACCGACCTCGCGAAGGCGTCGATGCTCATGAGTCGGGCTCCTTATTGAAGACCGGTGGCCGTTTTTCGAGAAAGGCCTGGCGGCCTTCGCGGGCATCGGGCCCCCGACCGGTCTGAATGCGGCCCTCGCGCTCGGCGGCGAGCCCTGCTTCGAAGCCCCCGCGCAGCCCAACCATGACGCAGCGCTTGCAGGCAGCGATCACTGGCGCCGGAAAGCGAGCGATTCTCTCGGCGTAGTCCAGGGCGAAGGAGCGTAGCTCCTCGTCCGGAGCTACATATTCTACGAGATGGTAGTGGAGGGCGTCCTGCGCCGAAATCGTGCGCCCTGTCAACAGGAGATCCAGAGCCCTGCCCCGTCCCACCAAGCGGGGCAGGCGCTGAGTGCCGCTACCCGAGGCGAAGGCGCCGACATTCACTTCGGGAAAGCCGATGTGGGCGGAAGCGGCGGCAATGCGGATGTCGCAGGCGAGGGCCAACACGGCACCCCCTCCCAGACAAAAGCCGTTGAGGGCGGCAATGATGGGCAGCCGTGAGTTTTCGAGCGCCTGATTCAACCCGGCCTCGACATACTCATTCTCCAGCAGCCAGCCGATTTCCTGGCTGAAATCCCGGATGTCGGAGCCCACAGAGAAAGCCCGCTCGACTCCGGTAATGACCAGGCAACGGACAGTCGAATCGGCTTCCAGTTCATATAGCCGAGCCTGCAGGGCCCGCTTGACGGCAAAGCGAAGGATGCCCAAAGGTTTTGATTGAATCTGCAGGAGGGCAACACCCTCGCGGGGAAAGGAAACGACGATAGCATCGCTTTCCTGTGGCTCTGATAATGTGGCGGTAGAATGGGGCATGGTCATCTCTCTTTTGCTAGCGGTGGAAGATCAGGCGCTGCGGGTACCAACATCGACAACTTTTGGTCGCTGTTTTAGGAGAACACACAGAGACACTGATTTTCACGTTTCCGTCTCAGACAAATGGCGATTCTCGCAACCGCCGGGGAATGTTCAGGCGCGGCTTGGCAAGCAAGTCGGGGGTGAAGGCCATGGGCTGGGGCCGGAAGAGGCGGGCATCCATGGTTTTCAGCTCGGACGAGATCAGGGGCCTGAATGCCATGTGGGCCAGTACATCTCGCTCCAGGTCGATGCCAGGTGCGATCTCGACCAGCATCAGCCCCTCTGGCTGGCGGCTGAACACGGCCCGCTCGCTGACAAACAGCACGTTCTGGGCCAGCGTCGCCGCGTAGGCGCCGTTATACGAGACCTGGTCCAGCCGGGCCACAAACTTGGGATGTCGTCCCTCCCGCCGGATCACGGTCTGCCCGTTTTCCCAGGTGATGTCCAGACCGCCGGCGGTGAAGGTGCCGCTGAAGACGACCGTCTTGGCATTTTGGGCGATGTTCTGGAAACCGCCGATACCGATGATGCGGTCACCAAAACGGCTGATGTTCACACTGCCCTCGCTATCAACCTGAGCAAAAGAAAGGAAGGCCAGATCGAGGCCGCCGCCATCGTAAAAATCGAACTGGTAGGGCTGATCGATGATAGCATCGTAATTGAGGGCAGCGCCGGCATCCACGCCCGAGGCCGGGGCGCCGCCGATCAGGCCCTGCTCATTGGTAAGCACGATCTGATCCAGAAAGCCTTCTTCGGCAGCGAGGTTGGCAATCCCGGTGGATATTCCCGCCCCCAGATTGCACACAGCGCCGGGGAAAAGCGCCATGGCGGCGCGGCGCGCAATCACTTTGCGGGCGTCGAAGGGCAGAGGCGGAATGTCCTGCAGGGGCACGCGCAGCTCGCCGGCATAGGCCGGGCTGTAGTCGGTAAGATAAGTCTGGCGCTGGTGCGCATCCACCACCACCAGATGCACCAACATGCCGGGGATCTTCACGTTCTTGGAGGGGAGGGTGTGGCGCTGGGCCAGCCGTTCCACCTGCACGATGACGACGCCCCCGCAGCGACGGGTAGCCTGCGCCATAGAAAGCATCTCGCCGAAAATCGCTTCCTTTTCCATGGACACGTTGCCATCCTCGTCGGCGGTCGTGCCTCGCAGAAAGGCCACATCCACCGGCATGGGCTTGTAGAACAACCACTCTCGCCCGGCCAGCTCCACCAGTTCCACAAGATCTTCCTGGGCCGATGGGCTTTGCCTGCCTCCTCCATGACGGGGATCGACAAAAGTGTGTAGTCCCACATGTGAGAGCAGCCCCGGTCGCCCCGCCGCCATCTCGCGCATCAACTGGGAGAGAGCGCCCTGCGGCAGGGTGTAGGCCGCGACGGCGTCTTCCTGCGCCATCTTCTGGATGGCCGGGGTATTGACCAGAGCACCAGTGACGATACGCCTGAGCAAGCCTTTGTGCGCCAACCTGTCTACGCCCTGACTATCCATATCGCCCAACCCCACGGGATGTAGTAACGTGAGATCCCGGGGCGCACCGCCTTCAAGATAGCGCTTTTCCAGGGCGGCGATCAGGGCCTCGGGGACGGCGTGACCGCCGCCTGACCCCCCGAGGAGGAGGGTATCGCCATCTTCCACCAAGCTGACGGCCTGCGCAAAGGAAACGATCTTCATGAGGACTTGCGCTTGACCTCTTGCAAACGGATGGCCTCGGGCAACGATTTGTAGTAGTCGTCCAGAGGGTAGCAGCCGGAGATGAGGCCGTTGCGCGGGGCCGTGGTGCAATCGCTAAAGGTGCGACAGATGCGTTTGCGGGCCAGCTCGCGACCGGCCAGCACATCCGCCGGCATTTCGGGATAGCTGAGAATCATACGCCCCAGGCCCACGAAATCCACCATGCCGGTGCGCACCACGTGCTGAGCCACCTGCGGCAGCCAGTCCTGTAGATAGCTATAACCGGTGCCCACCAGCGCCAGATCGGGCACGTGCTCTTTGAGGGCGGCAACCACGTTGATCTGCCGCGCCACCCCCACCAGTGGATCTTCGGGGGGAAGATAGCCATCGCAGGGGGGAAAATAGGCCGGGCGCATGAAATGAGGGTTGTAGTAAGGGCTGCAACAGGAGAGATTGACCAGCTCAATATCAAGCGACTGCAACAAATGCAGGAATTCCAAAATTTCGCCCGGCGCCACCTGGAAGGGATCGTCGTGATCGGCGCCAAAGCCGAAGGGGTACAGCCCTTCCTTGTCGTCCAGCCATTGCGGCACCCCCCGGCCATCGGGGCCGGGTCGGAAGGGTGGGAAGTCGAAGGCGCTGACCCGCACACCGATCATCAGCTCCGGCACCTCGCGGCGGATGCCCCGCACGATCTCCCGCAAAAAGCGGGTGCGATTCTCGAAACTGCCGCCGTAGCGTCCCGGCCGGTGGTAGGCGCTGAGGAATTCGTGGCCCAGGTAGCCATGGCAGTGTTTGATATCCACGAAGTCAAAGCCCACGGCAGCGGCCTGACGGGACGCTCGGACGAAATAGCCGATGAGATCATCGATCTCGTCATCGCTGAGCACAGGCAGATCGGGGTCCACATTAAAAAGGCGATCCAGCAGGGGGTGATGATAGAGGATATGGGGCTCCAGCCGGGTCTTGTCATTGGGCCGGGCAAAACGCCCGGAATGGGTGAGCTGCAGGCCGATGAGCAAATCATCGCTGCGTCCATGGTTTTGGCGATGGGCATCGACCAGGGTCTGACGCAGGGAAGCAAAACCGCCCAGGTTCTGTTCGGCCATCATCAGTTGATTGGGGTTGGCGCGGCCATCCTGGCGGACGGCTACGGCCTCTCCCCCCCAGATCAGTTTGGCCCCGCTCTTACCGAAATTGCTCCAGCGGCGGCGTGTATACTCGGTGGGCAACCCTTCGGCGGTTCCATCCCAGCCCTCCATGGGGTGCACGGCAAAACGATTGCCGATCACGCGCCCTGTCTTCAGGGTGTAGGGCTGGGCCAGAGCTCCCTCCGGGGCGGGGATGACCTGCTCATCGAAGGGGAGGTTGATCTGCAGTTCGTCGATGCGGGCACGAAATTCTGCAGGTGTGCGCAGGCGGGCTATGCGGGGATAACCATCGCTCATGATAACTCCTTATTTCAGTAGATATTCAGCTTTGAGCTTTTGGATGAGGGCGACCGTGGCAGCCGTACGCTGGCGCAGGGCATCGAAGTCACGGGCAGCAACCAGTTCTTTGGTGATGAGCTTGCTGCCCATCCCCACGCAGGCAACGCCCGCTGCAAACCAGGCCTGCAGGTTGTTCTCATCAGGAGAAACGCCACCTGTGGGCATGATGCGGGTCCAGGGCATGGGGCCAGAAACCGCTTTCACGAAGCCTGGCCCTCCTACCTGGCTGCCGGGAAAAACTTTGACGATCTCGACGCCGAGTTCTTCGGCGGCTGAAATCTCGCTAACGCTACCACAACCGGGAGAGTAGGCGATCTTGCGGCGGTTACAGAGACGAGCGACCTCGGGATTGAGTACGGGCCCGACCACGAAATTGGCTCCCAACTGGATGTACAATCCAGCCGTTACCGGATCGATCACAGAACCAACGCCGAGAATCACCCGGTCGTCATCATAAAAACGGCGCACGAGTTCCCCGAACACCCTATGGGCCTGGTCTCCGCGATTAGTGAATTCCACGCAGCGCACACCACCGTCCACACAGGCCTGGACAATCTGCGCCGCGACATCCTCATCGGGATGGTAAAATACCGGAACCAGGCCGGTTTCGATCATCGTATTCAGAACATGCAGGCGTGAATACTTGGCCACATTTTTTCTCCTTCTTCTGCTTTAGCGGCTAACGCGACCGGAGGCGTCGCCGCCCATGAGTTTTTCGACTTCGGCGACGCTAACCAGATTGAAATCGCCAAAGATCGTATGTTTGAGAGCTGAGGCAGCGACAGCAAAATTGAGCGCTTGTTGTTTGTCGTCGCCATAGCTGAGTAGACCATAAATCAGTCCCGCCACGAAACTATCGCCGCCGCCCACCCGGTCAACGATGTGGGTGATCTCGTATTTGGGACTAAAATAGAGATGATCGTCGTGCCACAAAACGGCACTCCAACGATTGTAGCTGGCCGAGATAGAAGCCCGGAGTGTGATAGCAATGGTATGCAAGTTCGGGAATCTCGCGGCCAGTTGCTTACAGACGTATTCGTATTGAACGGCATCGAGCTGGCCAGAAGTGACATCGGTCTGGGGGGCATGGATGCCAAATACCTTGGCAGCGTCCTCTTCATTGCCGATGACGACATCACAGTATTGCACCAGTTCCTCCATTACTTCGCCCGGGGATTTTCCCCACTTCCACAGCTTTGCCCGATAGTTCAAATCGCTGGAAATGACCAGCCCGTGCGCCCTGGCTGCCTTGACCGCCTCCAGACAGGTGGCAGCGGCACCGACAGAAATGGCCGGGGTGATGCCTGTCCAGTGGAACCAATCGGCGTCAGCGAAGACAGCATCCCAATCCACCATCCCCGGTTTGATGGTGGCGAGGGCGGAGCCGGCTCGATCGTAGATCACTTTGCTGCCCCGGCTCACGGCACCGTGCTCGAGAAAGTAGATGCCCAGGCGCTCGCCGCCCCACACCACATGGCGAACGCCAACGCCGTACTGGCGCAAGAAGTTGAGACAGGCGTCGCCGACGTCATTCTGGGGCAGCCTGGTCACATATTCGGTGTCCAGCCCGAAATTGGCCAGCGATACAGCTACATTGGACTCGCCGCCGCCATAGATTACATCAAAGCTGCGCGCCTGGGTGAAACGCAGATGGCCGGGCGGCGAGAGTCGCATCATGATTTCGCCAAAGCTAACGATTTTAGGCATAATATCCTCCAGTACCGAGCTATGCTTGATGGCTCTTTTGGATTTCGTGGGGTCTCACTGTGACCCTCCTGAGATACGGTTGAACCTGCTTTATAAACGGTGCATGTGAAATCCGCCATCCACGTTGATTACTTCGCCCGTGGAAAAGGGCAACAGGTCTGTAGCGATGGCGACGACTGCCTTGCCGATGTCTGCGGGTAGGCCCCAGCGGCGGATGGGGGTCAGGCCTTGGTCGAGGATCAGGTGATCGTATTTGTCTTTGACCACAGCGGTGAGGTCGGTGGCGATGATGCCAGGGCGTATCTCATAAACATTGATGCCGTACTCAGCCAGACGATCTGCCCAGAGTTTGGTGAGCATAGCCATACCCGCTTTGCTGATGCAGTACTCGGCACGCGCGGTCGAGCTGGTATAGGCGCTGATGGAACCGATATTGATGATCTTGGGGGCAGAGATGATGCCTGCATCCCGCAGTCGCACCATTTCTCCGGCCACCCGTTGCGTCAAAAAGAAGGGCCCACGCAAATTGATGGCCATGACTTCATCATAGCTTTCAGGCGTGGTCTGCAGGATGTCCCGGCGTTGTCGGGGGGCAACGCCGGCGTTATTAACCAGCATATCCACCCGGCCATACTGGGCTAGGGTGCTATCCACCAGCTTTTCGAGACTGGCAAGATCGCCGGTATCCGCCTGTACCAGCAGGGCCTCACCGCCCCGGGCCGTGACATCGGCTCGGGTCTTTGCCGCTGCTTCGCTGTTACTATGGTAATTGATGACGATCCGCCAGCCATGTTCGGCCAGGGCCAGGGCGATGCCCCGACCGATCCCGCGGCTGCTGCCTGTGATAATAGCGACTCGCTTATCTGACATCCTTATCCCTCCTTGGCTTCGAGGTAAGTGAGAGCTTTGTCCAACGCTTCTACGAAGAAATACTCACCCCACATCACGCTCTCATCCACGCCCAACCCCTTACGCTGGTGGTAGCTGCCGTGCCTGAGGATGCCCT
>JAADGC010000090.1 GCA_013152585.1 Chloroflexota bacterium | reverse complement strand
TACCAACCCGACACCGGGTGTATCTGTAACGTCTGGTGACAATTCACCCCAAGCCCTCACGGGCATTGCCAGGGGAGAAGGTAAACAAGGGGGATGTTGGTTTTTGAGGGTTTTGCCCCCTCCCTAACCCTCCCCCAACGCTCGCTGCTCTCGCTTTTGGGGGAGGGGATGTCGCCGCCAGAGAGCGGCACCAGTACACAATAGGTCTGCCAGCAGATTCCTCGCGCTCATCGCATCCGTGATGCGATGAAGAACGCGTGATGCGATGAAAAACAGAGGGCGCCGGCAAGGGTGCATTGTTTTGCGCCGCATCACGGATGCGGCGAGCGCGGGGTAGGCGACGGCGCGAAGATCGGCAAAAACCGCACGACCAAGCCGGCTTGAGCCGGCGCTGTTTCGTAGCCCTGCGGTTCACCGCCGGGCGTTCCGCGCTAACGCCCCAGGCACATCCCTTGCAGCTCAACCGCGCTCATCGCATCCGTGATGCGATGAAAAACGCGTGATGCGATGAGCAACACGCGATGCGATGAAAAATGCGTGATGCGACAAAAAGCAGAAGGACGATCGCAAGGGTGCATTGTTTTGCGGCGCGGCCACATAAAAAAGCAACAGAAGTTTCATAAGTCGAGCTGGACATTTTTGACATTTAGTTTTAATATTAGCAACCTTATTGCCACCTTTCACTAATAATCAAAAGGAGAAGAAAGGATTATGTCACGTAAAGTTGTCCTGTTCGTCATTCTGGCCCTGGCGCTGACTGCGGCGCTGGCGGCTTGCGCTCCGCCTCCTGCGCCAACGAGCCCTGCTCCCGCAGAATCGGAGCAAGCCGTAGCCACCGAGGCCCCCGCCGAAACGCCCAAAGAAGAGGCCAAGTCCGACACGGTCTTACCGCCCCTGGACCCGCCCGAGAAGGTGCGGGTAGCGTACGTGCCCATCATGAAGTTCGCCACCATGTATGTGGCCGCCGATCGCGGGCTGTTTGAAAAATATGGTCTGGATGTAGAGCTGGAGCGGGTGAAGTCGGGCACGGAGGCCATCGCTTTTCTCACCAACAACACAGTGGACGTGGGTGGCATCGCCATCGTCACCTCCCTGTGGAACGGCTGGAGCCAAGGACTGCCTCTGCGCATCATTGCCCCGGGCGCCCTGGAGCCGTTTGAAAACAGTCCCACCAAGTTGGTCGTGCGCAAAGACCTGATGGACAGCGGCAAGGTGAAAGATGTGGCCGATCTGAAAGGCCTGAAAGTGGCCTTGGCCGGTGGCCCCGGCAGCGGTGGCGAATATCTGCTGTCCAAGGCTCTGGAACGAGGAAATCTCACCATCCGTGACGTGGAGACTGTGAAGCTGGGCAATGCCGACATGCCCGCCGCCTTCGAGAACGCCTCTGTCGATGCCGCCCTCCTGGGCTCGCCCTATGCCGATCAGGTCATCAACGCCGGCCATGGCGTCGCCATCGCCACCGATCTGACGCCGGGCTTGATGACTGTGGCCTTTGTCGGCTCCGATAATTTCGTCAACAATCGCCGCGAAGTGGCGCAGCGATTCGTGCTGGCCCTCACCGAAGCGGCTCGCATGATGCAAGGGGATGATTATCTTTCGGATGCAAATATCGCCGCCTACCTGAAATACGTCAATTCCACCGAAGAAGCGATCCGCAATGGTCGCCGGGTCATCTACGATCCCGATATGAAAATTCCCGTGGAAGGTCTGGCAGATGTCGAGCGCGTGCACCGCGAGAATGGCCGTACCGAGTACACCGAGCCGGTCGATCTCACCACGGTGGTCGATCCGTCATTCACCGAAAAAGCCATCGAATTATTGGGCCCCTACGAAAAGTAATTCGCAAAGGCGACAGCCGTTTCTTTGCGGAAGCGGCTGTCGCCGGCGTCAAGAACATCCATGGCCGCAAAAATCATCGCGAAAGAGGTCAGAAAGATTTATGACACGCCCCAGGGCGAGGTCATTGCCTTGCAGCATTTCGATCTGGAGGTGGAGGAAGGGGAGTTTGTGTGCATCGTCGGGCCTTCGGGCTGCGGTAAATCGACCTTTTTACGGATTCTGGCGGGACTGGAGGATCAAACCGCGGGCCAGGTGACCATCATCCCCGGCAAAGAGCCGGGAAAACCCTTGAACAATGTGGTTTTTCAGGAATACGCCATTTTTCCCTGGAAGACCGTCATCGATAATGTGGCGTTTGGCCTGGAGATGCACGGCATGCCCAAGCAGAAACGCCTGCAGATCGCCAGGCGGTGGTTGGAGCGTGTGGGGCTGGGGCGATTTGCGCAGTATTATCCCCACCAGATTTCGGGGGGGATGAAGCAGCGGGTGAGTATTGCCCGGGCGCTGGCCAATGACCCCGAAGTTCTGCTCATGGATGAGCCCCTGGGAGCGCTGGACGCGCAGACCCGCGCCGTGCTGCAGGAAGAGCTGCTACGCATCTGGGAGGAGACGCGCAAAACGGTGGTTTACATAACGCACAGCATCGAAGAAGCGGTCTTACTGGGCGACAGGGTGTTCCTCATGACAGCCCATCCCGGTGTAAACAAGGCGACCTTCGATGTAGACATCCCTCGGCCCCGCACCCTGGCAACGCAAAGCTCGCGAGAGTTTCGCCAACTGACGTTGGCCATCTGGGAGTTGCTCAAGGATGAGGTGATGCGGGCCATGGAGGCACAGCGATGATGTTCTTTCAAGGGCGGAGTCGAGCATGAAGAAGCAAATTTCGTGGCAAACTTTGGCGCTGATTCTGGCCAGCCTGGTTCTGTTCAACGGCGTCATGCTGTTTGCACACCTTTGGCAGAATCATTGGTGGCTGGGTGTGGCCGTCAACGCGGCGTTGCTGGTGGCATTGGTGGAATATGTGGGGCGCTGGATTCCCGGACGTTTTCAGCGAATTTATGATCTCGTCCTCGCCATCGGCTTTCCCATTCTCTTATTGCTGGTCTGGGAAACCATGGCCCGCAACAACATCCTCAATCCTCGCTGGTTTCCGCCACCCTCGCGCATTGCCGTGGCCCTGTGGCAGCTTTCCACACAGGTGGATAAATTTTCGCACACCAGCTTGTGGGGACGCCCCTGGCTGATCCCGCAGCGTTTTCTCAGCCAAGGCTGGCCCGGTGTGGTGGCGCTCTTCGCCGAGGGGCATGTGTGGGTAACGTTGATGCGCGTTTTTGTCGGTTTCGTCCTGGGCGCGATTCCCGGCATCTTTGTGGGCATGCTCATGGGCATGAATCGCACCATCCGCACCATGCTTGACACCACCATGTCGGCGGTTTATGTGCTGCCCAAGATCGCTATTTTCCCCATCGTCATGCTCATGTTCGCCAATCCCTTTGGCGAAGGCCCCAAAATCGCCGTGGTGGCGATCTCGGCCTTCTTTCTCGTAGCCATCAACACCATGACCGGCGTGCGCGATATCGATCCGGTGTACATCCAGGCGGCCCGCAACTACGGCGCCAACCGCTGGCAGCTTTTCCGACATGTGATTTTCCCGGGCGCACTACCGGTCATTTTTGCCGGAATGCGTCTGGCTCTGGGCACGGCCCTGATCGTGATCGTGGCCATTGAATTCATTCGGGCCAAGAAGGGGGTGGGGTTCCTCACCTTCTACTATTGGGAGGTGATGGTGACGGAAAAAATGTACGCGGGCCTGTTCGTGATCATGTTTTTAGGGGTGATACTGACTTACGGCCTGCAGCGGCTGGAAAGACGTATCATGCCCTGGCGCTAAGGTAGCGTCCAGAAATAACTTTCCTTTTTGGGGCTGACGCTGGTCGAGGGCACCCTTCACTGCGCTCGAGGGTAGGCTCGGGCTCTTTGGACGCTTTGGGCCGCGAATGGGCCATCGCCGTCCCATCTTCGCCACAGGGAGAGTCGGCGAAGGCCGACTCCTGGCCGCAGGCCTGAAGAGCCTGACTTCAGTCAGCGAGTGCAAAACGAAATGTAATTTTTAGACGTTCACTTAGTTCAACGGCACGCAAATGACGCGATTGGCAAGGTTGGCGAAGTGCCATTGTAGCCTTGTAACCTTCACCGCCCCAACCAACTCCAATAAAAACCTCGCTTGCCAATTCGCGTACATTTGCTTTGTTAGGTTTTGGCTTGGCGTTGAAAACCAAGTTTGCAATGATGCGTTTTCTCCTGCCTGAATAAACAAAACCTTTCATAAGCAGACGCAAAGGTATACCGAGCAACCAGCGTGGGGAGGACTTTACACGCCAATATCTTTTTGTGGTTATTCTCCGGCCTTGCGCTTAAGCATCTGAATAATCGGCTCAGAAATCCATAGACCGGCGTTTTGCAATTTACGCAAGGATTGTTCAACCGACTCAATCAGCCCGTCCTCTTTGGCAAGAATCAGGATTGTTCCTGTCCCCATTGTTTGAATGCCAAGTGACCTGGCGCATTTTTTAGCCAACATATCATCCAGAACGGGTGTGTACCCGCTATGTCTGAGGGCAAAACTAAGCACTTCTGTTTCGCCTATCCCCAAATCCCAACGGACAACGTCCGGTACAGGATTGACACGCTCCTTTTTGGGCCAATCCAGTCCCGGCAACAGTTGGGCAGCTCGGTCAAGATGGGGACCGCTCACTATTTCCTGCCAAACCGCCTCCGGCACAACAACTTCAGCGAACAACGACGGCAAAATGAAGTCCAATTCACCATTGCACAGCAAAATGAGGGGCGATGCGTTAAGGACGATTTTCTCCACGGGCATAACGCAGTTCCTCTTCTAAAAGGTCGGGGGTATATTGTATGACCGAGACTTCATAGCGGGCCAGCAGGCTTAAAAAAGCATATCGAGAAAGCCCGGCAATTTCGGCGGCTTTGTCCTGACTAATCATTCCGGCTTCATACCATTTAACCACGGCGGCATATTTCATTTCCTCAACAAATTCTGCCGGAGGTTTGCGTAGGGCAGAAAAGGCCGACTCCGGTAACTCAATGGGATATGTCTTGATGTTCATATATCGTTCCTTTCATCTGGCGATAGTTTACCTACCCTCTGCATAGTTTTCAAAACCACGCTTCATGTACAACGACTTAAGGATTGACGTGGGGCGCGGCCAACATGTGGCAGGCGCCGGTTGAGCGGCGCTAAGAACCATGATCCCCCCTGCCTGTCGGCAGACAGGAACCGTCGTGAGCAGAGAAAGCCGCCACAGTGTCTATGGTTGAACGAAGCCGTGAGGTGAGCCCTGCTCCTTTGGGGATTACGGCGGGAAATTCGTCCTTGCCTCAGGATACAACCAACAAGACAACTCTGTCAACCCCGCCTTTGACAGGTGACCGCGGCCAATTGCTGCCAATATC
>JAADGC010000167.1 GCA_013152585.1 Chloroflexota bacterium | reverse complement strand
TGCACGGCGGCGTTGGACGCGGCGGGGATTGGGCGCGGCAACGTGTGCGGCGGCGTTGGACGCGACGGGATCAGGCGCGACGACCTGCGCGGCAACCACCGCACACCCACCGAACCCTCCTGACATCAGGCGTAGCGCTGACGGATGTTGGGGAACAGATAGTTGTAAAAAGCCTGCTGGTGGCCGTATTGCGGTCGCCAGTCCCAATCCTTGCGGGCCAGATCATCATCGACATCCGCGGGCCAACTATCGATAATCCCCTGTCGGGCCAGATCCGGCTCGAAGCTCACCTGGGCCTGCGGGAATTCGTTTCGGACTTCGGCCCGGATTTCGGCAGCCGAAAGGCTGAAACTGGTAACGTTATACACCTCGGTACTCAGTTGCGCCCGCGGGGCAGCCTCGAGATCGACCAGCGCCCGGACGGCATCGGGCATGACCATAAAGGGGATACGGGTGTCGGGCCGCACGAAGCAGGCGTATGGTAGATTTTGGGCGGCCTGATGGATCATCTCGGGAGCGTAGTCGCTGGTGCCGCCGGCGGGGAGCGTGAAGGCGCTGATCAGGCCCGGAAAGCGCACACAACGGAAATCGATGCTGGCGGGGTGGCGGTCACGGGCCAACTGCCGATAATAGCTGGCATAGTAACGCCCCAAATGCTCGCAATATAGCTTGTTGCAGCCGTACATGGTGCGGGGCGCTGTCCACTGCCACTCACTCAGCCGCCCCTCACGTTCTTTGGTAGCCAGATCGGGCAGGCCGTAGACGGCAATCGAGCTGGGATAGATAAACTTTACAGCCCGACCCTGCCATTGTGATTGCTCCACGCCCAGGCGCAACAAATTCAGCGTGCCCTCTACATTGACACGGTGGGCTGCTTCGGGATTGAATTCGGCTCGGGTGGAGAGAATCGAGGCCAGATGATAGATGGTGCGAATTTCGTAGGCGAATACCAGTCGCCCCAGCAGCATCTTGTCGAGAATATCGCCGGTGATCATCTCACGACAATACGGCCGCAGTTCTTCATCCAAAGGATGGATGTCAATAGCGACGATGTTGGCCAGTTGATTTTCGCCCAAATGCTTGATCAACCCATGGCCGACTTCGCCATTGGCGCCTGTAACAAGCACAATTTCCTTGCGGGACATACGCTTACGACCTCCTTTTCGGTTCGTAAAGCATCAGAGACGGCATGCACTTTCCGTGGGGATGGAGGGGGTACTCGGTTCATACAAAGAGATCATAGCTAAAAGCCCTGTACATGACAAGATCGAGGGACGGTTGCTGTGAGGCAGGGGCGGACGAATGTTAAAATCAGGGCGCAAAGGTTTTCAGGCACCTTCCCTTCAATGGCTACCGCGAAAACGGATCTCGAGCTGGTTCTGACGATATCTGGCACCGGCAATCTCGCGGCTAATCAGAGATTGTGGCAGACTGATGTGGCGTTTCCAGTTGCCGATACGCACGATCAGCTCATCATGAATGCCTCGATGCAGTTGAATATCGTGTTTGTCGAGCAGCGGCAAAGGCAGCAGAAGCAGGTAATCTGACCCCTCTTTCAATACCTGTTGCGCCTGACCGTGATAGAAAATCGTTGTCGGATCCTGCTGGCCGTAGATAGCCTCGGCCACTTGCTGCAATGCATCGAGGCCAACTACCTCGTTGGCCAGGAGGGGCACCTTGAAGATGGGCAGGGGAGCAAACGAATCATCGATCAGCTCGTTGTAAACAAGCTGTCGTCGTTTCCAATCGTCGAAGTAGCTGTCCGTGACCTCGTCCGGGATATACCGATTACTGATCACAGCGTCGGTAGGCAAATTATACAGGTTGAGATAGGTGAAAGCGCGTTGAGCCTCTTTGATCACCATTTTTTCCGGATTCAGTACCAACCGTACGCTGCTGATATCCGGGTTGCTGACCAAGCGCTCTAAACGATTGAGGTCTTTCACCAGCTCCTCGACAGCATCTAGCATCCCTTCTTCGGGCAAGGGCATATCGGTAACGGTGCGCATCAGGGGCCGGGCGATTCTCATGGCCTTGCGCTCGAAGGGGAATATCTTTTCGATGTACCATACCGCCATTTCAGGAAAAGCCAGTAATTGCAGGGTGGCGCCGGTGGGGGCCATATCGACCACGACCACATCGTAATCGCCCGAGTCGGCCAGATAGGCGATTTGCATGAGGCTGGCTAATTCCTCCATGCCGGGCAGGATACTGGTTTCTTCGGCCACCAGGCCATCCATCCCCCGCCAGGCGAATAGCGCCGCCAGATATTTTTGTACCTTGCCCCAATGACGTTCCATTTGGTGCAGTAAATCGATTTCCTGACCCCATAACCGGGGCTGTAGTAGGGTGGGTTCGGGGCCAATGCGCCGATCAAAACTGTCACCCAGTGAGTGCGCGGGGTCAGTCGATACGATAATGGTGCGGTAGCCCAGTGCGGCACAGCGTAAGGCCGTGGCCGCGGAGACGGTGGTCTTACCCACGCCTCCTTTGCCTGTGAATAGAATGATACGCATGGTTGGGAAGTGCTGATAAGTGAGTGGTTTGGAAAGATGGTGGGTGCTAGGCAGGCTGCTCACGCGGGCAGAAGTGTGTGCTGCGTCCGCCCACTACAATGCGCTGAATCGGCGCCCCACAAGCATAGCAGGGTTGACCGGTGCGCCGAAACACCTGCAAGTGATTCTGGAACGCACCCGGAGAGCCGTCCGGACGGCGATAGTCGCGCAAGGTGGTGCCCATTTCGGCCAAAGCCTGCTGCAACACGTGCCGGATCGCTTCTACCAGCTTCCGGGTGTCATCCAGACTGAGGTCGGCGCCCGGGCGTCGGGGGTGGATGTGGGCCATGAACAGGATTTCGTCTGCGTAGATATTGCCAATACCTGCCACCAGGCGCTGGTCGAGCAACAGGGATTTGATGGGTGCCCGGCGCTGGGCAATGTGGTCATGTAGATAAGCCGCTGTGAAGTCATCGCCAAGGGGTTCGGGCCCCAATTTGGCAATCATTTCTGCCGCGTCAGCCACCAAATAGGCACGACCAAATTTGCGCTGATCCTTAAATCGCCAGTCGTGGTCGTTGGCCAGCCGCAAACTCAGACGGTCGTGCTTGTGTAGGGCTGCGGTCGATGGCACCACGCGCATTTTTCCGGTCATCCGCAGGTGCATCACCAGGGTGTTGCCGTCGTCCAGCCCAAACAGCATGTATTTGCCCCGGCGCCAGGTGCTGATGACGGCGCGCCCCCGTAACTCGGCCCGAAAAACATCCGTCGGCGGGCGATCGACGACGCCGGGCCAGTGAATCAGTACATCACGTATGGGGATATTGAGGATCAGCGGTGTCAGCGCGTCCAGAATCGTCTGGACTTCGGGTAATTCGGGCATAAGAATTTAGCACCATTATAGAGAATGGCGCCGGAGTTGACGGGTGCGGGCCACCATGCGGATGAAGTGGATGGTGTGCCAGAAGGGGTGGATATGGCTGCGCTCGTCGGCATAAATGGTGCGGATGGGCAGCCAGTGCAGCGGGTAACCGCGCAAAACGCACAAGACGATCATTTCGACTTCGAACTCGAAACCTTGTTCGCGACTGACCAACGTGTCGGCCATCAGGCGTTGGCTGAGCAAGCGATAGCCGGACTGATTGTCGGGGATGTCCTGGCCCAGCGCCCAGGAAAAGGATTTCCGGCCCAGGGTGTTGGCCAGACGGCGCACGGGCGGAATTTGCAAAAAGTCGCGGGCGCCGATGATCAGATCGGCGTGGGTGCTGGCATAGGCGGCGAGGAAACGGGGGATTTCGGCCGGATCGTGCTGGCCATCGGCGTCGAGGGTGATGGCAGCCACGTAATCATGCGCCAACGCCCATCTGAAGCCGGCGCGCAGGGCCATGCCTTTGCCCTGGTTTGTCTGCTGCTCCTCAATTTGGGCGCCGGCCGCCCGCGCCTCGGCGATGGTGTCATCGTTGGAACCATCATCGATAACCAGCACCGGCAGATACTGGCGCGCCTGCCGCACAACGGCCCCGATATGAGCGGCTTCGTTGTAGGCAGGGATGAGGACGATGAGGGGATGAGAGGAGGTGGGGGGGCTGGTGCTCATGTGCTGTGAGCAGCGATCACGCGCTCGAGGGCATCGAAACCTCGCTGCAAGGTGGTCATATCCGGGCCAAAACTGACGCGGCAATAATTGCCGTAGCGGGCGTAAGCACGGCGATTATCGGGGTTGACATCGAAGAACACCCCGGGCACGGTGATCACCTGTTCTTGCAGTCCGGCCTTAAAAAAGGCAATACCGTCATTGAGGGGTGGCGGTAATTGGGCCAGATTGGCCCACACATAAAACGTACCCGCGGGTTCCACATCTGCCAGAATGCCCATGCTGCGCAGTCGCTTTAAGGTGTAATCACGTTTCTGGCGGAAGGTATTTTGGATGGCCTCGGTTTCCTGATACACATGCTCCGGTTCCAACAGCTCCAGCACCGCATCCTGGAAAGGATGATTGGGGCCGCCATCCAGGAAGGAACCGGCACTGCCAATAGCGCGGATGACCTCGTGGGGGCCCAAGGTCCAGCTCAAGCGCCATCCGGGATAGCGCCAGTTTTTGGTCAGGCCATCGACGATGATCACCGGGTCCTGGTCGACGTCTTCCACATAGGCCGCGGCCGAGACCATTTTGGGCGGATGTGCGTGGGGCGAGCCGGTGTAAATATAGTGTGAATAGAATTCATCCAGGATCAGCGAGCAATGATAGTCTCGACTCATCTGCACCCAACGCCGCAGACGCTCGCCTTCCACCACCTGCCCCGTGGGATTGCAGGGATTGCTGACCAGCAGCGCTCTCAGCCCCCGGCCTAAAATCTCGCGCTTGAGCATGGCCAATGGGGCTACGTATCCTTCGTCGGGGTCCAGTAAAATGGGAATGGGGATGAAGGCCTTGAAGACAGAGAGCAACTCTTCATAAGCGGTATAATCGGGCAAAAAGTGCCCCATATTGATGTTGCCCAACGCCGCTGCCAGACGCGTCAGCGCCACCCGGCCTCCTCCGGCAATACTCACATTTTCCCATGTGTACTGCGATTCCTTGCCCTGCCGGTACAGGTGGTTGTACAAGGCCGCCACCTTTTGGCGCAGAACCTGCTCACCGGTGATGGGGCTGTATTCCTGGGCTCGGGGATCAATTTGCACATGCTCGATGCGGGGCGGGGCGCCTGGCAGGGGGCCGGTCTCGGGCATCCCCTGACCCAAATTCGCCCACTCCGGATCATCATAGCGAAAACCCTGTTGGCGGGCGCGATCCATGACGTAGATAACACCGGTGCGCGGCACCCGACGAAAGCCGGGAATAGATAGTTCGGGCATAGTTGGTACTGGGAGATAGTTCAGAAACACGGGATGACAGTTTCCTGATTATCGGGGACTGGGGGTAAACTGTCAAAATCAGTGATCAGTTATCGCTAAGCTGGTAAATTGGTTCATCAGCAAACATCCATCATGT
>JAADGC010000030.1 GCA_013152585.1 Chloroflexota bacterium | reverse complement strand
TTTGGTTGCCGCCGGCGTTGGCTTTGCCGCTGGCTTGGTGGCAGCGCCGCCGGCCGTCTTGCGCCCGCGGGTGGTTTTGGCGGCGGATTTGGTTGCCGCCGGCGTTGGCTTTGCCGCCGGCTTGGTGGCAGCGCCACCGGCAGGCTTGCGCCCGCGGGTGGTTTTGGCGGCGGATTCGGCTGCCGCCGGCCTGGCGGTGCCAGCAGCTTTTGCCGGCGCCTTGGCAGAGGACGTCGATGCTTTTGATCGGGTGCTGCGCCCGCTGCTCGTGCGGGAAGGACGTTTGGGAGGCGGCGGCGGCAGGGGCGGTGGGGGAGGATCGTCTTCCTCTTTCACCTTGGGAATCACAATCACCAGCAGTTTTTGCAGGTCTGCATCCTTCAAACCGACGATCTGACGTCCCCGCACCCCGCGCCCCCCGGCCGGCACGTCACCCAGGCGTAGCACACGCATAGCGCCGGTACGGCCAATCACGAACATCTCCGGTTCCTCATCCACCACTGCAAAGCTCTCCACGGCGCCGTGCTTTTGCGTCAGGCGCATGGCCAGCACACCGCTGCCATGGCGCTTCTGCCGAGGGTACTTGTCGACGGGTGTGCGCACACCGTAGCCCTCAGTTGTCAGCAGCAGCACCTGTCGATCTGCTTTGCCCATATCCGCCCCCACCACTTGATCGCCAGGACTGAGCTTCATACCCAAAACGCCGCCGGCAGGCAGACCCATCACCCGCACTTCGTCTTGGGCAAAACGAATACTCTGACCCAAACGCGTGGCCAACAGAATATCATCGTCTGTGTCGCACAGCACCGCACTCACGAGAGCATCGTCTGCTTCCACATTCATGACCAGCGGCGACGTATGCGCGGCCGCCCATAGCTCGCTTATGGCGATACGCTTACAGCGCCCCGTGCGCGTGACCAGCAACAAACTGTGCTGCGAAGGCGTTTCATCATCCGGGACCGGCAACGCCAGCATGGCCACCACCTCGTCATCAGGCTGCAAATCGGTGATCTCACTGAAATGCACGCCCTCTTCGCCCGGGATTTGATGGATGCGCTGTTGCACCGCCTGTCCGGCGGCCGTAAACAGAAAAACCGAATCGCGCGCCGGCGCCGCAGCCATGACGATGGCAGCATCGGCCACCCGCCTCGGCAACGAGCCTCGGCGACGTCCAGCCAGGCTCTGCTGGAAGAACAGACCTTTTTTGGTCAGCAGTACCAGCACTTCCTGATCGTCCAGTAATTCGCCGGTGGTCAGGGCCAATCCCTGCTTGTCAACAATCTGGGTGCGGCGGGAATCGTTGTATTGTTCCTTGAGTGCCAACAGTTCTTCTTTGATCACGGTCAGCATCTTTTGCGGATGCGCCAACAGATACTCGAGATCGGCGATCTGCCCCAGGAGCTGTTTGTGCTCGTCCTTGAGCTTATCGCGTTCCAAGCGGGACAGGCGCTTGAGCGGCATATCGAGGATGGCCTGCGTCTGCACTTGCGAGAGTTTGAATTTCCTCATCAGGCGGATGCGGGCAGTATCGGTATCGGGGCTGCGGCGAATGGTGGCGATCACATCATCAAGATTGGCCAGAGCAATGAGCAGACCTTCCAGAATATGGGCGCGCTCGCGGGCCTTGGCCAGATCATATTCCGAGCGGCGGCGCACAATCTCACGACGATGCTCGAGATAAAGGAGCAGTAGCCGTTTGAGCGAAAGCAGCCGCGGCTGGCCATCCACCAACGCCAGCATGTTCACCCCAAAGGTCTGCTGCATGGGGGTGTATTTATAGAGCGTTTCCAGGATGTCTTTGGGTTCGACGTTGCGAGTGAGTTCAATTGCGATACGCATGCCCTGGCGGTCGGATTCATCTCGCAAATCGGTGATACCCTCGACCCTGCCATCGCGCACCAACTCGGCGATGCGCTCGATCAGCCGGGTTTTGTTGGTCTGATACGGTAATTCGGTGATCACCAGACGGTTGCGATTGCGACTCATGGCTTCGACATGCACCTTGGCCTGCACGATCAGACGCCCGCGACCGCCGGCATAGGCTTTTGTGATCACATCTTCGTGACCGTCTTTATCGGCACGGTAGCGATAGACAATGCCGCCGGTGGGGAAGTCGGGCCCCTTGACAAACTGCATCAAATGCTCCAGGCTGATGTCTTCCACGGCGTGGTAGTGGTCGATGACGAAAGCCAGAGCGTCGACGATTTCGCCCAGGTTGTGGGGGGGGATGTTGGTAGCCATGCCCACGGCAATGCCGCTGGAACCGTTGAGCAGTAAGTTGGGAAGGGCTGCCGGCATCACCTGCGGTTCGTTCAAGGTATCATCAAAATTGGCGCCCCAATCGACGGTATCCTTTTCCAGATCAGCGATCATGGTCTCGGCAATGGCCGCCAGACGGGCTTCGGTATAGCGCATGGCCGCGGCGCTATCGCCATCGATGGAACCAAAGTTCCCCTGGCCATCGACCAGGGGATAGCGCATGGAAAAGTCCTGGGCCATGCGCACCATGGCATCGTAAACAGCGGCATCGCCGTGGGGATGGAATTTACCCAGCACTTCGCCCACAATGCGGGCGCTCTTGCGATGCGGTTTATCGTGGCGCAAGCCCATGCTGTGCATAGCATAGAGGATGCGCCGGTGCACAGGCTTGAGGCCGTCCCGCACATCGGGCAGGGCGCGGGAGACGATAACACTCATGGCGTAATCAAGATACGCCCCGCGCATTTCCTTATCGATATCTATTTTGTGGATGATTCCTATGTCTGTAGCCATATGATTAGGGGGGTGAGTGAGGCTAAAGTTCTTCCAAGTATTGGATCCGTTCCCAGGCGGGAATGTCGTCGTCGTCATACAGGCTGCGGCGCAACTCCACGATCTGGTCGCGTAGCAACGCCGCCTGCTCGAACTGCAATTGCCGGGCAGTTTCCTGCATCTGGGTTTCCAGTTCTTTGATCAGATGAATGCGTTCGTTGCGCGGCAGAGCTCGCAGTCGCAGGTAAGTAACACCGCCTTCGGTCTCATACGCGGGGCCGCTTTCGGCCAGCACGGTTTCGCTGGCCACGCGCTCAGTGATATCGCGCACCGATTTGATGATGGATTGCGGGATGATGTCATGCGCTTCGTTGTAGGCCTGCTGAATTTGCCGGCGGCGGTCGGTCTCGGAGATGGCCCGCCGCATAGAGTTGGTGATGCGATCCGCATACATGATCACTTTGCCCTCCAGGTGCCGGGCGGCGCGGCCAGTCGTCTGGATCAGCGCCGTGTCGGAACGCAAAAAACCTTCTTTGTCGGCATCGAGAATGGCCACCAGACTGACCTCGGGCAGGTCTAAGCCCTCGCGCAGCAGGTTGATCCCCACCACCACGTCATACACCCCCAGCCGCAAATCACGCAGGATTTCCACCCGCTCGATAGTGTGGACTTCGGAATGCAGATAGTGGACGCGGAAGCCGAGTTCAGCCAGATAATCGGAGAGGTCTTCGGCCATGCGTTTGGTGAGCGTGGTAATCAGGGCCCGTTGCCCTTTTGCGATCAGCCGGTTCAGTTCTTTGACCAGATCGTCCACCTGTCCGGTGGTGGGGCGCACCTCGATCTGAGGGTCGAGCAGACCCGTGGGGCGAATGATCTGCTCCACAATCTGCTGAGATATCTCGCGTTCGTAGGGGCCGGGGGTGGCCGAAACGTAGACGACCGCATTGGTCAGTTGCTCGAATTCCGCAAACCGCAGGGGGCGGTTATCAAGGGCCGAGGGCAGGCGGAAGCCATGATCGACAAGAACTTGCTTGCGCGATAAATCGCCGCGATACATGCCGCGAATCTGCGGAATCGTCATGTGCGATTCATCGATGAAGACCAGATAGTCATCGGGGAAGTAGTCGAGCAGCGTCCAGGGCCGGGAACCGACCGGACGCCGGGCCAGGGGCCGCGAGTAGTTCTCCACGCCCGAACAATATCCTACCTCGCGCAGCATCTCCAGATCGTAGCTCACGCGCTGTTGGATGCGTTGCGCCTCGAGATATTTGCCCTGGGCCTCAAAAACCTTCACCTGCTCGATCATTTCCGCCTCGATATCGGCGATGGCTTCGCTGAGCTTGTCCTGCGGGGTAATGAAATGCCTGGCCGGGTAAATCTGTATGTGCTGGTGTGCGGCCAGGACTTCGCCGGTGAGGGCATCGATCTCGCTGATACGCTCGATTTCATCTCCCCAGAACTCGATCCGGTAGGCCGAAGTGGCGTAGGCGGGCATAATTTCGAGGGTGTCGCCGCGCACGCGGAACTTGCCGGTCTGCAACGTGGTGTCGTTACGGGCATAATGAATATCGACCAGATGCCGCAAAAGATTATTGCGGCGGCGGGTCTCTCCCTGCCGTAATTCTACCACCACGCGCCCGTAGTCTTCCGGGCTGCCCAAGCCGTAAATCGCCGATACCGATGCCACGATAATGACATCATTCCGGCTAAAAAGCGAGGAGGTGGCGGCCAGACGCAGGCGGTCGATCTCGTCGTTGATCTGGGCGTCTTTTTCGATGTAGGTATCGGTGCGCGGCAGGTACGCTTCGGGCTGATAATAATCATAATAGCTGACGAAATATTCGACCGCGTTGTGAGGGAAGAAGTCGCGAAATTCAGCGTAAAGCTGGGCAGCCAGGGTTTTGTTATGCGCCAGCACCAGCGTGGCTTTTTGTACCTGCTCGATGACTTTGCCCATGACAAAGGTTTTGCCGGTGCCCGTGGCACCCAGCAGCGTCTGGTGCTTCATTTCCTGCTGCAATCCATCTACCAGTTGGGCAATGGCCGTGGGCTGATCGCCGGTAGGTTGAAAGGGGGAAACGAGTTGAAAAGAGGTCATGAGGGCTTAAGATGGGCGTGTCTTGTAAGAGTATACGTTAGATCAGAACATCAGTTCCTATTATACACCGTCGTGCCCGTGTTGTCTACCGGGGTCGAGATCGGCGTGCATGCGCTCCTTGATGGCGTGCGGTTCAGGCTTTGCGCAGGTGTTCGCCGCGGCGGGCGTGGCGGATGGTACCGTCCCCAGGCCGCAAGAGTTCGAGGGCATGGGGCAATACGGGGCGGATCACGGCAAATTGCTCGCGCACGGCTTTGGGGCTGCCGGAAAAATTGATGATCAGGCAGGCTCCGCGCATGCCCGCAACCCCGCGCGACAGCATGGCGTGAGGGGTGATGGCCATGCCGGCGGCGCGAATGGCCTCGGCCAGCCCCGGTGCCGGCCGATCGATCACCTGCTGCGTGGCTTCGGGAGTGACATCGCGGGGAGCAAAGCCGGTACCGCCGGTGGTCAGGACGAGCGCCACATCGTCGGCATCTGCCCACTGGGTCAGTATGGCGGCAATGCGTGCGGTATCGTCGGGCACGAGGGCGCACTGAATGCTGGCGTCGGGCCACAGGTGTTGTACCAACTCCACCAGCAGGGGACCGCTGCGGTCGTCGGCGGTGCCGGCAGCAGCGCTATCGCTGGCGGTGAGAAGTCCGATTTTAAGGGTCATAA
>JAADGC010000180.1 GCA_013152585.1 Chloroflexota bacterium | reverse complement strand
GGGGGCACGCAGGGGGGGGCGCCGGGCGGCCTCCGCCGACCGATCGTGTTGATAGCGGTCCGCTCTTTTCGGCGACCTGTCCCCGTAGGCCTGTCCTGAGTGAAGCTGGGGCGACCGCAAGGGTGTGCCCCTACGCTCTATGCACGGCCGCCGGGGGCTGAAAGCCGCCCGGCTACACAACGGCGCCCCCTCAAGGGGGCTTGACGGCTATGGCGAAGATCGGACGGCGAAGGCCGTCCTCTGGCCGCAGGCCTAAAAAGCCCGACTTGAGTCGGCCAGTGGAACGGACCCACCCCTCTTACCCGAATAAAAAGGTAAACTTCATGACACAACAAGCCCTCCCCCGTTCACTGTTCGAGGGAGGACTTGCTGTATAGCGCTGTTACAGAAAACTGACTACGGTAGCCAGGCTTTCCAGGTAGCTTCGTTTGCGTCAATCCAGGCCTGCGCCGCTTCGTCCGGTGTCTTGTCATTCAGCTCGACGGCAGCGATCATCTCGATCTGATCCTGCGTCGAATAGTTCATGTTCTTGAGCAGGGTATAGGCGTCGGGGGCGTAGGTATTGAGGCCAGACCAGAAGATCTTAAAAAGAGCGTCCGGGGGATACCCGCAATCAACCCCACCGGAAGCCGCTTTGGCATAGCATTCTTCGCTGTAAGCCGGCAATTCGACTTCCGCTAGATCGTACTTGGCAAAGATGGAGTGCGGTGTCCAGAAGTAGAAGAGGATGGGGTCTTGTCGGCTGTAGGCAGCATCGAGTCCCGCCAGGATAGCTTCTTCGGACCCTGCCACCACCACCTGCAAATCCAAACCCAGGTTGGGGATGATCTGGTCTTCGTACTGCACCCAGCTCGGGTCGCCGGCCAGGAACTGCCCTTTGTCCCCGGTCTCGGCCGTCGCGTACAGCTTCGCCAACTCTGGATCTTTGAAGCCTTTCCAGGTGGCAAACTCCGGATGCTGATCGATCATGTATTGAGGCGTGAACCAGGCAATCTTGCCCACAGGCCCTAGCAGACCACCATTTTCAACCACTTTCTGTTTGTCGATGTATTCAGCCACATTTTCGGCGTGACCTGAAGGCCAGACTTCGAGACTGGCATGAAGATCTCCCTTGGCCAATGCTGCCCATTGGGCATTTTCATCCACAGTGACGACCTCCACTGTGTAACCCATCTGTTTTTCGAGAATATTTTTGGCCACGGCCACGTTCACTGCTGAACCCGACCATGAATTCTCGGCCAACTTGATCACGGGCTTCTCTGCGGCAGGCTGCGAGGCGGGCGGAGCACAGGCAGCCAGCATCACACCGAGGAGCAGAGTCACCATGATCAACAACCACCGATGCGACATGCGATTCTGAGACATAATCCCTCCTTGTTGGGTAGAAAACGGGGCTTCGCAACGGCGCGAAGCGGATCCTAGAACAAAGTGTAGGCAAGTATACGCCCTTCTGATATATCCGTCAATGTTTGCGGCAGGATGAGTCGGCAAAAGCCGCCGCATCACTTGTCGCCCTCGTGTCCCCGGCGCCTACGGTTTCACGGTCATCCGGGGCAATCAATGGCACCCTCTAGCTTGTTGACAAGCCTTGTTTCCCACTGTATGATCGGGCCAGTAAGATGATGGAAGAGGATTGAATCCTGAGAATAATGATGGACAGCAATGACTTCTGGTTCCGGATTGATAAGCTTGTCGCTACTTGCAACCTGATCATTGATCGCCCAAGAGGATCAACGCATCCCCGGTATCCTTCTTTCAAGTATCCGTTTGACTACGGGTACTTGGAAGGCACCCACTCTGGCGATCAAGGGGGCATCGATGTCTGGGTGGGCAGTTTGCCGGAAAGGAGGGTGGCAGCCATAGTCTGCACGGTGGATTGGCAGAAGCGGGATATGGAGGTGAAGATACTGTTGGGATGCAGCGATCAGGAGGCGGAAGAGATTCTCAAGATTCACAACAAAGGGGCTCAATCGGCCATATTGTTGGCGCGGGTGGACTCTCAGGCACCTCCTTTTGACCCCAACCTGACCTCTTCTCTCTCCCGATCTCAGCGAGGAGAGCGGGGCGATGGACGCTCAATTTTGCGCCAGCCTGGCGATGAAGGCTAGAATCTGTATTTTGGGAGGCTATCAGTTACGGCGCGGGTGGAGGAAGAGGAGAACATACGCACCAGCAGATTTGACAGCATCCTGAGAAGATGTATAATGGGTGTCACAGTATGCTCCTGCCTCGGCAAGAGCAAGAGGACTATTCAAATGTCAGCCATCTTCAAGCATTTACCAACGCGTAATGAACTGAATGTATCAACCTGCATCTGTCGCCGGCGGAGCGTTAAGCACCGCGGTCGCTAGACAGGTTTTCTTCTGCTGAAAAATAAAGCCAAGCGACCCGGTGCGAAGCACTCCCGCAATCTCCAGTGATACTGGTGCGGGGCAGGGTCGAGGCAGACTTCCAGGCCTGGGACCCGCTCCCAGGCTTTTTGTATTTCATGCCTACGCCTCGTCACCTTGCTTTGTATCGTCGTGTTAGCCTTCGAGTTTTCGATTTTTGCCAAGAGCAAATTAAATTAAGTCATTGTGGTCAGGGAAGAGTCGCCTGTTTTGGCACTTCTCGCCCCACTAATGCACAACGTGAGACAAACCATGCTGTATTTTATTCATTGCATTTGTATGAGGCGGGGACAACAAATACCTCGTCTCCAGTAATCAAGGTTGATTCTGGGAATCGATGACGGTGTGAGGTGCGGTGTCCCCGCATATGGGTCAAGGGCAGGTGAGCTGCAAGCCATTCGGTCGCTTAGCTAGTTGAACCGAGGTGCAGGCATGAAGATGAAACCACACAGGCCATTACGGCCGGGTTCATCCCGTGTCTTTTCCTCTCATCAGAGCTGCGACCGGGCTCAGTCGATCCGAAAACCATCACCTGCTTCCCCTGTGAAGGATAATCGTCCTCAAGTCACACCGCCTCCGTGCCAGAATGCCGGCAGGATAACGGTGGCACTATGCGAGATAGTCGACCTGGACGAGAGTTCCCATAGGGGATTCTCGCCTTTTTTATTCCAGCGAACGGATTTCATGCCCGTTCCCAAGCATTATCAGCAACGACAGGAGATTATCGATGACCATCAAACGTTCTCAGACCGACCCCACCTGGGATACAGTACTCAACCGCAACTGCATCGAGCGACTCAAACTAGAAAAAAGCCCGGCGGAGATCCTGCAAGAGCTTCCCCGCCTCATCTCTTGCGGCTACGAGGGCATCCCCGAAGAAGATATCGTACGCATGCATTGGTGGGGCATCTTCCATGACAAGCCCAAGATCGGGAACTTCTGCATGCGCATCAAAAGCCCGGGCGGCATCCTGCAGCCCCAGCAACTGCGCGGCCTCGCAGAGCTCTCCCTTCGCTTCGGCCAGAATTACGCCGAGTTCACCACGCGCCAGAACGTGCAACTGCACTGGCTGCGGCTGCCCATGTTACCGAAGGTCTTCGACCGCGTCCAGGAACTGGGTCTGACGACCAAGGGGGGATGTGGCGATACGGTGCGCAATATCACCGGCTGCCCCGTGGCCGGCTTGCACCCGGAAGAGCTCTTCGATCCGACCGCACTGCTGCTCGAGGCCTCGCAGCTTTTCGATGACATCCCGGAATACTCGAATCTGCCGCGCAAGCACAAGATCACCATCAGCGCCTGCCCGGAGTGGTGCACGGCGCCAGAAATCCATGGCCAGGCCCTGATCGCCACCCAAAAGGAGGGGCGAAACGGCTTCGCCCTGTGGATAGGCGGAGGCCTGGCCTCCACGCCTCGCCTGGCCAAACCCCTGGGCGTATTCATCGAGCCCCAGGACGCGATCCCGGTGCTGCGGGCTGTTCTCGATGAGTGGAGCAGCCAGAGGCGCTATCGCCTCAGCCGGGTCAAGGCGCGCATCAAATTCATGATGGACGACTACGGGCCGCAGGCATTCCGGCAGTTGATCGAGGCCCGGCTGGGCCGGAAACTGGAAGATCTGTCTGAGGAGCCCCGTCCGCTGCGCTCCACAAGCCACATGAGCCACCTGGGCATCCATCGCCAGAAGCAACCAGGCCTGTACTTCGTGGGCTTTCCGGTTTTCACAGGCTCCATCACGGGAGATAAACTGTTGGCCGTCGCCGATCTGTTGGAATCCTTTGCCGGTGATTTTCGACTTACACGGCAGCAGAACTTCATCCTCACAGGGATACCCGAGAACGAGCTGGATCGGGTACTGGCGGAAATGGCGGAACTGGGATTCACCCTGGCCACTTCGCCGTTGCAAGCCAACAGCATCGCCTGCACCGGCAACCCCCACTGCAACTATGCCCTCGTGAACACCAAGGAGGACCTGCAAAACATCCTTCAGCACCTGGAACAGGTCTTTGGCCCCGCAACCATGCAGCGTTTGCACCTGGGCATCTATCTGGACGGCTGCCCCCACGCCTGCGCCCACCATTGGGTAGGCGACATCGGCCTGCAGGGCACGACATTGCGCCAGAGCAGTCGAGATGGCGGCAAAGTCGCGGCCTACGACATCTATCTGCGCGGCGGTTTAGGCCGCCAGGCAGCGATCGCCCGGCCGATCATCCGTCGTGTCCCCGTCAGCGAAGTACGCTTCTACGTGGAGCGCCTGATCCGCGCCTACCTTGGCGGACAGCAGAACGACGAATCCATCCAAAGCTTCTTCAACCGGCACAGCAACGAGGAACTCAACGCCATCAGCGCCGGTGAGATCGCCTCCCCCCGGGCCTGAACGGAGACCACTCCGCAGGAGGATACTGAGCAATGTACACTGAACATGATCTGTTAGACGAATATGAAGCCGGTGAGTTGGCCGTCGAGTTCGACACGGAATCACCGCAGACGGTCATCGAGTGGGTGCTGGGGCGCTGGCATCCCCGCGTCGCCATCTGCACCAGCTTTCAGGCCGAGGGCATGGTGCTCCTGGACATGGCCTGGCGCATCAACCCCCAGGTGCGGGTGTTCACCGTGGACACGGGCCGCCTGCCCCAGGAAACCTATGACATCATCGAGGCGGTGCGGGATCGCTACAAGATCGATGTCGAGGTGCACTTCCCTGATGCCCGTCACATCGAAGGCATGGTGCGTCATTACGGCCCCAACCTATTCTACAAGTCGGTGGAAGCGCGGCTGCTGTGCTGCAAGTTACGCAAAGTCGAGCCCCTGCGGGGGGTGTTGGACGATCTGGATGCCTGGATCACAGGATTGCGGCGGGAGCAATGGGCCAGCCGCGCCAACATCCGCAAGATCGAGATCGACCACGACCATGGCGGCCTGGCCAAGATCAGCCCCATGGCCGACTGGACTCACGACGAGGTCTGGGAGTACATCCACAGCCACAACGTCCCCTATCACAAGCTCTACGATCAGGGCTACACCAGCATCGGTTGCACGCCCTGCACGCGGCTGACGAAGCCCGGCGAAGACCTGCGCGCCGGCCGTTGGTGGTGGGAAAAGAACGCCCCCAAAGAGTGTGGCATCCACTGCCCCCTGGAGACCGGCGGCTTCGAACATGAATTGGAGGCTTTGCTGGGAGACGAGCACCACGGCGTCTTCTCCGAGACAGAGTCCCTCATAAACAGCAAAGAGAATGGTCACGAAAAGCGATCACTTCCGGCGCCGGTGGATTGACATGCACTGCTATCCCGTATGCCTGAACCTGCAGGGCCGCCGCGGCACCGTCATCGGCGGTGGCCTTGTCGCCGAAGGCAAAGTCGGAGCTTTGCTCGCAGCCGGGGCGCAGGTCGCCGTCATCTCACCCGGCCTCAGCAACGGCCTCCGGCAACTGACTGATCAAGGCCGCATCAGCCACGTCGCCCGCCTTTACCGGCCCGGAGATCTGGCCGGGAGCTTCCTGACGATCAGCGCCACCGATGATCGGGCCGTGAACGAGCAGGTCTGGCAAGAGGCGAACGAGCGGGGCATCCTCATCAATGTGGTGGATGCCCCCTCCCGCTGCACCTTCACCATGCCGGCGGTCGTGCGCCGCGGAGACCTGACCCTGGCGATTGCCACGGGCGGCAAAGCCCCGGCCCTGGCCGTCCGCCTGCGGGAACAGTTGCAGCGCCTCATCGGCCACGAATATGGCCGGTTCCTGGAACTGGCTGGGGCCTTGCGCCTGCCCCTGGCCAGACGCCATCCTGATCTCGAGCAGCGCCGGGCATTATGGTATCGATTAGTAGACTCGGACGTGCTCGAACTGCTGCGCCGGGGCGATGAGCCGGCGGCGCGGCGACGAATAGCGGAGATCACAGGCCTCACCTTGGAGGACACCGAACATGTTGACTAAGCAGAGGATGGAATATCGCCGGGCAAGCACCGGCATCGTGTATCTGATCGGCGCCGGGCCGGGCGATCCGGACTTGATCACCGTGCGCGGGCAGAATTGCCTGCGTCAGGCAGATGTCGTCGTCTACGACCGGCTCGTGAATGAGGCGCTGCTGGCGGAGGCGCCGCCGGGGGCCGAGCGCCTCTTTGCCGGTAAGATGCCCGGGTATCACAGCCTGAGCCAGCAAGCGATCAATCGCATTTTGATCGAACGGGCTGGCGCAGGACAGGTGGTGGTGCGCCTCAAGGGCGGTGACCCCTTCGTCTTTGGGCGGGGCGGTGAGGAGGCCGCTGCCTGCGCCGCAGCCGGTGTGCGCTGGGAAGTGGTTCCCGGTGTCACCAGTGCCGTCGCCGTGCCCACCGCTGCCGGCATCCCCGTCACTCACCGCCATATATCGGGAGCATTCGCGGTCGTCACCGCCCACCGGGCGAATGGCCAGGACGCCCCGAACTGGGCGGCGCTGGCGCAGATCGACACGCTGGTCGTTCTGATGGGCGTCAAACGCCTGCCGCACGTCGTCGCCAGACTCATCGAGGAAGGACGCGCTCCCGAAACGCCTGTCGCCATCATCGAGCGCGGGACACAAGCGGACGAACGTGTAACCATCGGCACCCTGGCAGATATCGAGCAACGCGCAAGCACGGTCGGCGTCCGTTCTCCGGCAACCATCGTGATCGGTGAGGTGGTGCGCTTGCGAGAACAATTGCTGGGGCTAACGATCCAGCCTGGGGTCAGGCTCGGCATTTGCGATGCCTTGCTGACCCCGGCATAAGGTTGAGATCTAAGCGAAGGATACCATGACGGTGCGCATGTCAGGGCCGGTGCTGGATGAGAGGCAGGTGGGCGTCGGAGTGGTGGTGGGCGTCAGGCTGACGGTGGGCGTCGGTGTGGCGGTGGGTGTCAAGGTGGCGGTGGGCGTCAGGGTAGCGGTAGGAGTGGGGATTTGTCCCGACCAAAGCGCGATATTCGCAGAGGGTAGTCCGCCCGCTGTATCGAAATGGCCGCCCGCGAACAGTCGGGCGTCGTCCAGGAGAGCCAACGCATAGATCCAGTTGAACCACTGGGTCGCAGGCCCATCCACGCCTTCCCCCAGGGCAGACCAGGCATCACCATCCCAGCGGGCGATGTAGTTGGCCGGTTGGCCACCGGCCCGATTGAAAAGCCCACCGGCATAGAGGATTCCCTGGCTATCTACGGCCAGGGCGCTCACCCAGGCCGGATACGAGGAGGGGCTGTCGAATACCAGGCCGCTGCCCAGCGCCTGCCAGCGCTCGCCATCCCAGCGGGCAATGCTGTGCACCTGGCCGTTGCCATGGCTGATGCGGGTGAAAATCCCACCCGCGTACAGATTCCCCGCCCCATCGATGGCCAGCGCATCAACGCCAGCCGGCTCTGTCAGACCGTCGTCCAGGCCCCGCCATTGTTGTCCATCCCAGCGAGCTACGCCGTTCAGGTGCTCGGTATGTCCATCCACCGTGATCACGTCATCGAACCAGCCACCCGCGTAAAGCGTGCCATCGGGCCCGATGACCAGGGCTGATACCAATCTGTTGAGGCCATTGCCCAGCGCCGTCCATTGTTCTCCATCCCATTTAGCCACGTGATGGGCCGTCACACTCCCGGCTCTCTCGAAATATCCGCCGGCGTAGAGATTGCCGGCGTGATCTGTCACCAAAGCGGCGACGTCATCATCCACACCACCGCCCAGGGGCGACCAGGATTGTCCATCCCAACGCGCAATGAGGGGGAGAGAAATCTGGCCGGTAGCAGTAAAGGCGCCGCCGGCGTACAGAATGCCCTGATCATCCGTGACCAAAGCACCCACATCTCCATTCAGTCCCTCCCCCAATGCTTGCCAGTGGGCGCCGTCCCAGTGGGCGATGTGCAAAGCCCTGATGCTGTCCGCGTGCCTGAATCGGCCCCCGGCGTAGAGCTGACCCCCACCATCCTTGCCCAGGGCCGTGACCCAATCGAACATGCCATTACCGGGGATGGGCAGGGATTGCCACGTATCGTCCTGCAGTTGATAGAAGGTGGACAGATGTCTGATACTTACCTGCGCGTCGGACGTGACCGAGAGGGCATAGACGCCCAGATGCTCGCCGGCATAGACCGGAAGTTTATCTCCCACCGCCTGCCAATGGCTGCCATCCCAACGCGCCACGTACGTGACCGGCACACCTCCTGCGGTGAGGAATTCTCCGGTGGCGTAGATATTCCCTTGCGCGTCCGCCTCCAGCTCGTTGACCATGCCATCCAGGCCCCCGCCAGGAACAGCCCAGGTTGTGCCATCCCAACGGGCGATGTAGGGCATGGTTGCCCCGCCCATCTTCGTGAATTCCCCCCCGGCATACAAATTCCCGGCGCTGTCCACGGCCAGGGCGTCAATCCACATATTCACGGCACCGCTCAGCGTTGTCCATGTCTCGCCATCCCACCGGCGCACATCACCGTAATGATCATTGACAATGACGCCGGGTTGTTGGGCTGCATAGAGGTTCCCTTGCCCATCGTCGGCCAGAGCCCACACCTTGTCGGGCACGCCGTCCCCCAGGGCGGACCAGGTTGCACCATCCCACTTGGCGACATGATTCACCCTAAGCCCCCCGGCGTACGTAAATTCTCCTCCCGCATAGACATGGCCCGCCTCGTCAAAAGCCAGGGCGCGCACGACATTGTTCAACCCGGGCCCCAGCGCCGTCCAATGGGCGCCATCCCAACGAGCGATATGGTTGGCAGGTACAGCGCCGGCATGAGTGAACGCCCCTGCCGCATAGAGGTTCCCGTCCCGGTCCAACGCCAGCGCTGAGACCGAGCCATCGAGCCCGGCCCCTAATGCCGACCAGACATGGCCGTCCCAGCGAGCGATATTGTACGCTTTGATGGCGCCGAAAACTTCGAAACTCCCGGCAGCGTAGAGTACACCTGCCTCATCTTCTATCAGTTCCCTCACCCAGCCCTGGACGTAGGGAAGACCGAAGCCGCTGACCCAGTGCCACGGATCGGCGCTGTGCCCGTCGGTGGGCATCTGCCGGCGCCGGGCTGTGTCTGCCATGGGCGAGGGCGTGACGTCGAGTAGGCGGGATGCGCTCGGCGCCGCGACTTGGGCATGGGCCACCACAGAGCCGACGAGGAGTAACGATACCATGCAAAATACCAGCGGGACGCTGAATATGACGGATGCCCTGATCTTCACAAGATACCTCCTACTGAACGATAGCTAGCACACTCTCCACCCTGGGCTCAGGCGCTTTTACCACAACGCCATCGTGTCCTCAAGATGGCTCTACGTTTACACCGATTATGACGGAATTGCTCCGGCCTGTCAACCCCTTCCATGACGGGTATGTCCCAGGAATTTGGGCGTAAGGTTGGAGGGGGCGCTGCGGCGCATCACGGATGCGCCGAGCGCTTCCTTTTTTCGTGTGTTGGTCGCATCATGGATGCGGCCAACACACGCCACCAAAAACACCGCCCCCGCGCAGTTGCTGGCGGGGGTGGTGCTGGGGGCGATGATGACGGTCAGAGGGTTATGGGTAGTCGGCAGCAGATGCTGCCCGGGGGACGTCAGGCGCCGGGTTCGACAATGCGATAGTTGCGCATCATGCCCATGTCTTCATGTTCGAGATTGTGGCAGTGGTAAAGGAAAAGACCCGTGTAATCCTTGAAGGTCATTTGCACCTGCACTCGTTCGCCGGGCATGAGCAAGACCGTGTCCTTCCAGCCACCATCCACATAGCCATCTTTCACTGTTTCCCAGTTCGATAGTTGGGTGGGATCGGTGGGGGCCTGGCGAGAGATGATGCGGAATTGCAGATCGTGGATGTGAATGGGGTGCGGCATACCGCCTCCCATCATGCCGCCACCCCCACCAGGCTGCTGATTGATGAATTCCCAGATTTCGGTGCTGCCCAGCTCGACAACTTCATCGGGGGCGGTGGCTTCCATCTGGAAGGTGCGGCCATTGAGGGTCCATTGCCCGAATTGCATGTAAAGGGAGAAGCTACGCGCCACCTGTTGCGGCGCCACCTGTTCGGCCCGGAAATCGGAGCTGGCGGGGGCAGGGGCGGTGCTGTTCTGCGCCTTTGTGCCGGTGCTGAAGATCAGCGGCATGTAGGTGACGTTGGATAGGGGGCCGGGGTCGGGTGTGGCGCTGGGGGTGGGTGTGAGGGTGGGGACGACGGTGTCGTTGATCTGGAAAGTCATCACGGCGAAATCGGCGCCATTGGGCAGGTTAGCGTTATTCCCGCCGCCAAAGCCACCGCCGGCAAAGGCGAGGCTGCGTAAGGCAAGGCTACTGCCCGCCGGCCATTGGCTGAAATCCACCAGCAGGTCGACGCGCTCGGCCGGGGCCAGGGTGATGTAGGGGCGCTGGACAGGGGCGTCCAGGAGGCCACCATCTGTGCCGATGACGGTCAAAGGCGTGGCATCGGGCCAGGCCAATTTGTAGATGCGCGAATTAGAGCCGTTGAGCACGCGTAGGCGATAGACGCTGCTTTCGACGCTGAGAGCGACATCCGGCTGTCCGTTCACAAGGATTTTATCGCCCAGGAATCCCTGCATGCTGGTGAAGTATACCAACTGATTTTGGCTGTCAACAGTGCGATCCTGAATGACGAGGGGAAGGTCATAAGCGCCGGTGGGCAGTCCCTGCGCGGTTTCGCTGCCATCGGAGATAATGATCAGACCGGCGAGGCCGCGATAGGCCTGGGGGCCGGTGCGGCCGTGAGGATGGGGGTGGTACCAGTACATTCCCGGACGATCCAGCACCGTGAAATCGTAGACATAGCTTTCGTTGGGCGCAATGACAAGACGGGGATGACCATCGGCCGCCTCGGGAACGTGCAGGCCATGCCAGTGCACAATGGTCTCTTCGCTGAGACGATTGCTGAAGTTGATGCGCACGTTTTGTCCGGGACGAAAGTGGAAGATGGGGCCGAGATAAGTGTTGGGGATGGGTTGCACAGTCCCGGCCGGGCCTTTGATCAGGTCTGCCTGATAGCGCCAGACCTGCGTTTCCAGGCCGGAGAAGATCGGGGCCTGGCTGAGTACCGCCTGCAGATTGATTTCGACATCAGGCTCGATGAGCTCTGCATCTGGTCTGCCCAGTGCCTTGGCGATGGAGGGGAAGCCGATGGCACTGCCGGCCAATACGCCCAGCGTTCCCAGTCCGGAGAGACGGAGAAAGTTGCGGCGGCTGAGCCCCTGTGCGGGGGATGATGTGTTCATATGTGTGGGTTCCAGAAAATGTGTTGGTTCGGTTAATGAGAGAGAGTCCTCAGGCGACGATCTCGAAATTCCGCATCATGCCCATGTCCTCGTGTTCGAGATTGTGGCAATGATAAAGGAAGAGACCGGTGAAATCTTCGAAACGACGGATGATTTTCACACGCTCACCTGGCATGACTAAGACCGTGTCCTTCCAGCCTTCATCTACAAAGCCGTCACTGAGGCTCTCCCAGGCGGCGCGTCCGTTTCGATCCACCTGACGCTCCAACACCTGGAATTGCTCGCCGTGCATGTGGATGGGATGGGGCAACATACCCGTGCCACCGCCCATCATGCCGCCGCCTCCGCCCCCACCGGCATTAATAAATTCCCAGATTTCGGTGCTACCCAGGCGTACGCGCTCTTCCGGGGCCACGCCGGTCATCTCGAAGGTGCGACCGTTGAGGGTCCAGCCCTGCGGCGGTGTCATGGCAAGAACGACGCTTCGCGTCTGCGTGGCATCCTGGACGGGAATGCGTTCGATAGTGGAAAGGCGTTTGGGTAAGGCCAGGCGCTCGTTCGACTGGCGTTCGACGCGTACGGTCATGATATCGTATTGCTCGCCGAGAGCCAGTGTCGTCGCAGCTCCGCCCATCATGCCGCCCCCCATCATGCCGCCGGGGGCTGTATAGGGCAGATTTTGCAGGACTATCTCGCTGCCAACAGGGCGGTCGGCGAAATCCACCCACAGCTCGACACGTTCGGCCGGGGCCAGAGTGATGTAGGGGCGTTGCACCGGTTTTTCCAGGAGGCCGCCATCACTGCCGATCACGGTGAAGGGCGTGCCGTCGCTCCAGCCCAGCTTGTAAATGCGGGAGTTGGAGCCGTTGAGCAGGCGTAGGCGGTAGGGACGGGTGGCCACGGACAAAGTGAAATCAGGCTGTCCATTGACAAAAACCTGATCCCCCAGGAAGCCCATCATCTGATCCATCATGCCGTTGCCCCGGTAAACAAGCTGATTGTTGTCATCGAAAATCCGATCCTGAATCACCAGGGGGATATCGAATTCGCCGGAGGGCAGCCCGGCCGCCTGCTCTTCCTCATCGCTGATCAGGAAGAATCCGGCCATGCCGGCGTACACTTGCGGGCCCGTGAGGCCGTGAGGATGGGGATGGTACCAGTACGTCCCCGCCCGGTTTCGCAGCTTGAACTGATATTCGTAGGTCTCGTTTTCTTGGATGGCGTAGCGGGGGTGGCCGTCCATATCGGCCGACACGTGCAAACCGTGCCAGTGGACGATGGTTTCCTGGGGTAGTTGGCTACGGAAATGGACGTTGATTTGCTGGCCTTTCTTAGCGCGGATGATCGGGCCCAGATAGCTGTTGGGCACGGTCTGTAAAGCACTGGCATCGCCTTTGAGCAGCTCTCCCTGGAATTGCCAGACCTGGGTGGCCTGGCCGGAGAAGATGGGTACGGATGCAGGAAGAGCGGTAAGGGCAATCTCTACATCGGCGGCGGCCACGTTCAGCGGCGTCGAGGATGGTGCTGTCTGCTGGGAAGAAGAGGGGGGCAGGGTGCCGTCATCCGCATTACCGGCAGGGGTAGGGGAGAGGATGGGGGGGGCACAAGCTGCCAGGGCGACGGCTGCCAGACCGGCACTACCGAGGCCCAGGAATTCGCGGCGGTTGATTTTTTTCATGAGAATCTCTGGAGTGAGTAATGAGGGGTGAAGAGCTGACAGGAACGCTGTCATTCTGGGTGAATGGGAGAATTTCGTCTATGTCCTGTAGTTTCTTTGTCAGTCACAAGAACACTTCGTGTCCCACGCAACCTCAGGATGACACGTGGGCCCTTGTCACCCTGAGTGAAGCGAAGGGTCTGGCGGTGCATGTGACGATGAGATGCTCTCATCTTGGACTTGACTGCGTACTACGCTTCGAGATCGGTTCGCATGGCCTCATATTCGGCTTTCGAGATTTCACCGCTGGCATAGCGCCGCTTCAAAATTTCGATGGCCGTGTCTGAGCTCGGGCCGGGAGCAGTACTGTTGGTGGGGGGACTGGTGCGTAATCGCGGTAGAAGCCATGCTACGAACCAGACCGCGACAACTACGAACAGCAACCAAAAGAACACGTTAAGCAGGAAACTGCCTCCATGGCCAAAACCCATACCGTTACAAGCAAAGTCAAACATTGTTTTACCTCCAAATGTCCGGGTTACAGCGATAACTCATGCCGCATATCGTCGAACTCGTCTTTCGAGATCTCGCCGCGGGCATAACGCTGCTTGAGTACATCGAGTGCAGAATCGTGTCTGCTGCCAGGTATCGTCCTGCCATTGCTGGCCGCTCTTTCGGGGGCGCCAGAGAGAAACTGTAATAGGGCCCAGACGACCAGACCAGCGATAACGATCCAGAAAATGAACATGAAAAACATGCTAAAACCTCCAAAGCCAAAAGCCATCATGATTGGAAACCTCCAAATTGAAAACTGGACCCTGCGCTTTTCAATTTTACCACGAATTTTACGAGAAAAGAAGTAAAAAACCTTTCATACTTCGTCTAATTTGCGCAATTCATGGCCGAAAATGCGTTTATAGCTGACGGATTCCGTTTTCGCCAGACTCCAGTTGAATGCTGTTAACCTGTCTACCTGACACTTCTAGATGCGTCAGGTAGCTAGATTGTTAATTAAGATTTTGTGGGGAAGAGCAGAACAATCCTGTCTCTGTTCATTCTCAGGATAACAGCGCTCTATGACGGTACATTGAAGCGATTATGAAGTTTATATGACGATTGAATCCACTCTCAGTATTTTGTGTCTTTGTATTTGCCCTGACGCCGAATACCTTGTAAAATATCATCACTTACTGATATAATGATACAGGAGATTAACATGTTACTTATTGCAAAATCCACCACCGGACTGGCCGTCAAAGCCAAATTCTTCCGTGGTTTCAGTGATCCTTCCCGCCTGGGCATCATCGAGGCCCTGCGCGACGGCCCTCACACGGTGGGCGAGATCGTCGAGGTCACCGGCCTCTCCCAATCCAATGTCTCCAACCACCTGGGCTGCCTGCGCGGCTGTGGTCTGGTGGTGGCCGAACGCCAGGGTCGCTACATGACCTACTATCTCAGCGATGATCGGGTGGGCGATATCCTGGCCCTGGCCGAATCGCTGCTGGCCGACGTGGCTCGGGGTGTGTATGAGTGCACTCGATATGGCGCGCCTCAATCAACGCAAGAGGATGAACGAAGCGAATGACCTGGAACACCTGTGAGTTGCGAATTGAAGGCATGGACTGTGCCGACTGCGCCCTGCACGTGCAGGAGCAGATATCAAGTTTGCCTGGCGTCGACCAAGCCAAGGTGTTGCTGGCGGCCGAGAAAGGCATCGTCACCTTCGATCCCAATCTGACCAGTCTGGATGACATCAAGGCGGCGGTGGCGGCCATCGGCTACCGGGCGCGGGCAATGGATGAGGCGCAGCCGGCGGCAGCACCCACATCTGCCCGCCTCTTCAGCATCATCCGCCTGGCCTTTGTGGGCGTGATCGGCCTGCTGGCCCTGTTGGAGATCGTGGCCGAGCGCTTGGGACTGCTGGAACCGGTGGTAGACCTGGTGCCGGCGCCCGTAGCCCTGGCCGCGGTGCTGATCGGCGGTTATCCAATCTTCAAGAGCGCCTTGCTGGGCCTGCGTGCCCGCAGCATCAACGTCGACCTGCTCATGGCCATCGGCATCGTTGCCGCCGCCAGCATCGGCGAGTATGTCTCGGCGGCACTGCTGGTGCTCTTCATCCTCATCGCCCATTTCCTGGAGAGCTTCACCACCGACAAAGCCCGCGCCGCCATCCGCGAGCTGGTGGCGCTGACGCCAAAACAGGCGCGGGTGCTGCGCCAGGGCCGGGAGATCGAAATCCGGGCAGAGGCGCTGAACCCCGGCGACATCGTCATCGTGCGACCGGGCGAAAACATCCCCGCCGACGGACAGGTGATCGACGGCCATAGCTCCGTCAACCAGGCGCCCATCACCGGCGAATCCATCCCCGCCGAGAAGGGGCCGGGGGACGAGGTATTCGCTGCCACCCTCAATGAACTGGGTTCGCTGCGGGTCAAAGTCACCCGCGTGGGGGCGAACACCACCCTGGGCAAGATCATCCGCCTGGTGGAAGAGGCAGAAGGTGCCAAGGCCCCGGTGCAGCGTTTTGCCGACCGTTTTACCGCCTACTTCCTGCCCGTCGTCATCACTGCCGCCGTGCTCACCTATCTGATCAGCGGCAACATCGTCTTCACCATCGCCGTGCTGGTGGTGGCCTGTCCCTGCGCCGTGGCCCTGGCCACGCCGTTGGCAGTGGTGGCCAGCGTGGGCAGCGCCGCCCGCCGCGGCTTGCTGATCAAAGGGGGACTGTATCTGGAGGCTCTGGCCCGAGTGGACACGGTGTTGATGGATAAGACGGGCACGCTGACCCTGGGCAAGCCGCAGGTGACGGATGTGGTGGCTACGACCGATGACAGGACTGCCGCTGACCTACTGCGGCTGGCAGGCGGGCTGGAGCGCTATTCGGAGCACCCACTGGCGGGGGCCATCCTTTCGGAGACAGAACGGCGGCGGATATCGCTACCGCAGCCGCAGGAATTTGTCGTCGTCCCCGGCCAAGGCGTCACCGCCCACCTGGAGGGGCAGGCCATCCTCCTGGGCAACCGTAAGTTGATGGCCGCCCATGGCGTCTCCCTCCCCTCCACCCTGGAGGAGCGGGCGATAGCCTTGGAGCATGAGGGCAAAACGGTCGTGTTCCTGGCGCAGGGGGATGTCGTGCTGGGATTGCTGGCTGTGGCCGATGTCATCCGCCCGGAAGTGCCGGCAGCCATTGCCGCTCTCAAGGGCCTGGGTATCCGCCATTTGCTGCTGCTGACCGGTGACAACGAGCGCACGGCCGCGGCTGTGGCTGCCCAACTGGGTGTCGACTACCAAGCCGACTTACTCCCTCAGGAGAAGATCGCAGTAGTGCAGCAGTTGCAGGCGGCGGGGCGCAAGGTGGCCATGATCGGTGATGGCATCAACGACGCCCCCGCCCTCACCCAGGCGGACGTGGGCATTGCCATGGGCGTGGCCGGGACAGACGTGGCCCTGGAGGCGGCCGACGTGGCTTTGATGCGGGACGACTGGAGCCAGATTCCGGAGGCGATTCTGGTGGGCCGGCGGGCCTTTCGCACCATCAAACAGAACATCAGCTTCGGTGTCGTCTTCAACATCGTGGGCATCAGCCTGGCCGCCGTGGGCATCCTGGCCCCGGTCATGGCCGCGGCCGCCGAATCCTTGCCCGATGTGGCTGTCTTCCTCAACTCATCCCGCCTGTTGCGGGCGCCGAAGCACCGTCAATAAGCACTATTTCTCGTATGATACGGGAGCATTCTGCGCCTGCTGGCCGGCTGGGCAAAATCGCCGCCATCTTCCTGACCCGCGAGAGAGGGGAAGAGCTGCTGGCGAGGAGGGTATCGCCTCGGTGGTGTTCTACGTTGGTGCTGGGCGTACTGGTGGGCCTGCACACCATCCCCTTCGCGTTTCTCGAAGTCGTGAGCGACGCGCTCGGCTCGATCGGCGTCATCATTGCCGGGTTGATCATGCTGACGACGGGCTGGTATGACGCCGACCCCTTTTTCAGTGTGCTGAAGCCCATCGAGTCGAGAGGGAGGGGAACGATTGTGCTTCTCCCCCCCTCTCTTTTACTTGCTGTCGGGCTCGTTTGACAAGTAGAAAGCAATACGTTATACTTATCACCAATCTTGTCAGGAGGAATTTACCATGGCCCATGATCCCGGGCACATCCCGATGCGCGAACTAGAACGGCTCACCGGCTTCCCTCGTGCCACCATCCTCTATTACATCAAAGAAGGCCTGCTGCCGCAACCACAAAAGACTGCCCGCAACATGGCCTACTACGACTGCCGTTTTGTGGACGGCCTGAAACTGATCCGTCAACTGAAAGAGCAACACAACCTCTCGCTCCAGCAGATCAAGCAGGTGCTCCAAAAGAAAACCGGCGGGGTTGGCATCAGTTTGTTGTTGGACGTGCGCGACCGCATCTTCCGCCAGGTTGCCACCACCTCTGACCAGCCGCCCGTCACCTGGAAGGAACTCCTGGCCGAGACCGGCCTGGACGAGGAGACGTTACAACAACTGGCCGCCGTCAACATAGTCTTTCCCCAACCGCAACCTGAAGCCAGCGACAGAGAGCATCTCTATCACTACGACAACGTGGTCATCGGCCGGCTGTTCAAACGGTTCATTGAGCTGGGCATCCCCCTGGAGGCACTGACCCCCATGGCCGAGAGTTTGGCCCGCGTCTCCGAGATCGAGGTGGGCGCCTTTTTCGGGCACGTCTCCCAGCCCATGTTTCTGCGTGGCGAATCTCCCGACGAGATCTGGACCGCCATTCAGACCAGTGTAGACCTGGCCCACTCGCTTGTCTCACTCCTGCACCTTCGCACGCTCTACCGCTTTATGCTCTGCACCGAGTGGCCCAACCACATTGCTGAGGAGATCCAGGCTTACCTTGATCCACCCGCCAGGGATTCGTAGACCGGCCCCCTACATTACGCAGACAATCGCATGAGCATAATGTTCTCTGGCGATAGTCTGGCTGCATGAATATCGGCGCTTCCATGCTTGAGACTCTGACCTTGGGGAAGAGAATAGGCTGTGGAATGAGGCCATTGCACATTAAGCTGTTAACCGACAATTCAACAAACCATAGAAGGAGAAAAATGACTATGAAACACACTATCCTCGTCGTGGGTGCCACCGGAATGCTTGGTGAACCTGTGGCCCGGCAGTTGCAGCAGGACGGATACGCTGTTCGGGTTTTGACGCGTAACCCGGAGAAAGCCAGAATGAAACTTGGAGATGCTTTCGATCTCGTCAAAGGTGACGTCGAGAACCCTGCTTCATTAGAAAAGGCTTTGGATGGATGCTTTGGGGTTCACATCAACCTGATGGGAGGTCCCAAGGCAGAGGACTTCGACCGCGTCGAACATCGGGGAACGGCTAACGTGGCCAGGGCATCTGCAGAGCTGGGAGTGCCGCACCTGACCTACCTGTCCGGTGCGGCAGTGTTCGAAGAGAACGCCTGGTTTCCTTCGATCAAAGCAAAACTACAGGCTGAAGCAGCCATCCGTGAGAGCGGCGTGCCTTATTCCATTTTCTGCGCCACGCATTTTATGGAATCCCTCCCTCTCTATATCAGAGGGCAGCGAGCTTCTGTAATCGGAAAACAACCCCACCGCCTGCACTGGCTCGCTGCCGATGATTACGCCAGGATGGTTTCCAAAGCGTTCCGACTACCGGAGGCAGCGAACAAGAGATTCTTCATTTTGGGCCCTGAAGCATGGACCATGCGAGAGGCGCTGGAGAAATATTGCTCGACCGTGCGTCCCGACGTAAAGGTCTCCTCTACTCCGATTTGGTTGCTGTCATTGATCGGCAAAGTATCTTTCAATACTGAGCTGCAATTCATCGCCGGGTTGATGCGGTTTTTTGACAAAGCTGGCGAGGGCGGAGACCCGGCAGAAGCCAACGAGTTGCTGGGCACACCCACGACGACTTTGGAACAGTGGTGCGAGGCCCAGCGCAAGAGACTCCACCCGTCCAGGTAAGGTCTCTTGGAAAACTGATGCCTGGCAGCCTGTCGAAGAAAGAATAATGGGGCACAGATTTGCAGGATAAACACAGATTTTCCGATGCTTTTAGCCTGAAAATCTGTGTTCCTCTGTGAGAATCTGTGTCCAATGAAGGAGAATGCAGGCGGATCGAGACCGTTATGGCCCGCGTTCACACCGTATGTGAGACGCCCAAACCAAGAAGAAAGAGGTGTCAATATCCCGGCCGCCAGCAGGAATGGCAACAGGTATTCCGTATTCGACGTGGAGGGTCTTATGCATCACGCGGCATCGAACGTCCGGCACATCCTCCGGCGTGGACGCGAGTTTCTCGCTTAGGAACGCAACATCGTCGTGTTGTTGGCGGCTTTGCTGGTGCTGGGCATGGGAGAGGAGCTGTGGGCGCTTTGTGCCCCGATACCTGGAAGTGCTGGGGGCCAGCGCATGGGTCATCGGTGCCTATGGCTCTCTGCAACGCGTGGTGGATGCCTTGTACCAATATCCGGGCGGAGCCGTGTCAGATCGGTTGGGCCGCAAGCGGGCTCTGGTTCTCTTCAACATGATCGCGGCCGCCGAATCCTTGCCCGATGTGGCCGTCTTCCTCAACTCATCCCGCCTGTTGCGGGCACCGGAGCACCGGAAATAAGCACTATTTCTCGTATGATACTGGAGCATTCTGCGCCTGCTGCCCGGCCCCGAACACCCCCGGGCACCCTGCAAACACTGGAACAAAACGGCCCCCACCCATTTGCCACAACAACAAAAAGCGGGACCGGCTTTGTACCGGTCCCGCTTGTGGGGGGAGGGAAATGGTGGGCGGAATCAACCCATATTGCCTCAGTGCGCTTTCACTGCGATGCGCTTGGACTTCACTTCTTCCACCTTGGGCACATTCAGTGAGAGGACGCCATCTTCATACGTGGCCTCGATAGCGTCGGCATCCACCGGCGTGGGCAGGGTGATACTGCGTTGGAAGGCGCCGTAGCGGCGTTCCCGCAGATGCCATTGCGCATCTTCGAATTCCTTATTCTCTTGCACGTCGCCTTTGATAGTCAGCACGTTGTCGGTGAGGGTGATTTCCAGATCATCGGGGTTGATGCCAGGGAGAGACGCCCTGACGATGAAAACATCGTCTTTTTCGGCCACATCCAGGGCCAACGCCCAAGCAGTGGGCTGTTCCCAGTAGCCACGATTCTCGGTCATTTCACCGAACAAACGATCCATGGCACTGCGCCAGGCAGCCATTTCCCGGAAGACGGGATCTCGACGAATCATCATACGCATATCAAACCTCCTTTATGAGCAGAACAAATAGGATGGGTTGTTGTCATTGACATCTTTATTGAACCACCTGTTCATATCATTTATATTTGAGTAACGTTAGCAATGCGTTAGAGTGGAGGATTTGAACCGTGCTTCTAATATCCCCGCTGCCGATCCACCTGGTTGAGCAAGGGCTGCCCCTGCAGATAGCGACGGAGGTTTTCGCTGAATAGCTCGATGGCGCGATCGTCGTAGTGCGGTGTGAAACCGGATACATGGGGAGAGATGATGACATTGGGCATTGACCACAGAGGGCTGCCTGCCGGCAAAGGTTCCTGCGCAAACACATCCAGCCCGGCGCCGCCCAAATGCCCGGACTGCAGGGCTGCGACCAGATCGGGCTCCACCACCAGCCCGCCGCGAGACAGATTGATGAAAACGGCCCCCGGCTTCATGGCGGCAAAAATCTCCGCCGAGAACCAATGCCGGGTCTGTGCAGTGAGGGGGGCCAGGAGCGCCACAAAGTCGCACTGCGGCAGCATTTGGGTCAGATCGCGGGTGGCATAGAGGCGCTCGGGGATGAGGGCGTCGGCATCGCCTGTACCCGGCTGGCAGTATCCGGCGAAAGGCGTGCGCTGCCCGGCCCGATTGGTCGCCAGCACGCGCATGCCCAGGCCCCGGGCCAAACGCCCCAGTTCCCGACCGATGGCCCCATAACCGACTATCCCCACCGTCATCTCCCGCAGCTCCGGCTGAGCGAACAACTGCCAGCGGTCCTCAGGCCATTGCCTCTGCGTCTGTAACTGCCGCATCAGCGGCAAGCGCCAGCGAAAAGCCAGCATCATGGTCAACACGTATTCGGCCATGGGCGCCGCATGGACGCCGTTGAGGCTGGAGATGAGCACATCACGGCGCCAAACAGGTGTCTCCTGCAGAAAATCGATGCCGGCGCTGTGGCTTTGCAACCACCGCAACCGGGGGAAGCGGTGAGCCTGCACGACGCTTTTTCCCCAGCCATACAGGATCTCCACGTCAGCTACCAACTCGGGGGGCAGGTCGTCCACAGAAGCATGGGGAACCTGATGGACTTCGAGCCGGGGAGAGATGCTGCGTAATCGTTGCAACTGCGCTTCACTGAAGTTCACCAGGCTGAGAAGGGTGATCGGTTTCATAAAATTTCCTGGGTAGTGTTTGGGTGCGAGTTGAATCGCAATAGCTTATCCAATTGCTTGACGCACCCCACAACGCAGGCTGGATTTTGCAGTGTGGTCATTTTACGCTACACTTGATGCGCTCGCAAGGAGGTTGAAATGGATTTGAATCTCGGGCAATGGGCCGTGATCGGTCTATCTGCCATCCTGATTATCGGTTATATTCGTGGCTATGCCAGCAATCGCGGCAAAGCAGAAGCGATCACCCGCTGGCTGCAAGAAGGCCTGTCAGCCTGGGGCACGGTCACGCCGGGGGCGCGGCTATCGGGCATGGTGAGCGGGGCCCGACTGAGGGTGGAACGGGCCGCCACGCCTTTTGCTCGTGTCGAAGCCATCTTTATCCTGGAACCACGCGAGAACCTGCTCTTCTGGTTGGGCACACGGCTACAAGGGCGTCGCGACCAGTTGGTGTTAAGAATCGACTTTCGTAGCAAGCCGCTGTACGTGGCCGAGGTGGGAACCCCGCGCGACCGCGACTTCAAGCGGGCAGTAGCGGCCATGAAAGAACCGATTGTCGTGCCTGCTGGCGACGATGATACACTGCAAATCGCCATACCGCAAAAGCATCGCCCGGGGACAACGGCGGCCATACAGCGCTTTCTGGCACAGGGTGGCCCCGCCGTTTTGCGTCTGACGCTGCAAAACAGCAGGCCTAACCTGATTTTGCGCGCAAATATGCCCGCATTACAGCAAGACGGCGCCCAGACATTCATAGCCGCCGTGGCGGCGCTGCAACATGCCGAACCCTGAAAGAACGCTGTGACTTTGCAGCACACAGCGTTCTTTGATATCAGGCGGTGCCCATCAGCGGTCGGGATCAGCCATAGAGTATGGCGGCAGTACGATCGAGCATTTCCACCCCGCGTATTTCAGTCTCGAAGAGGGGAAGCACGGCTCGCACCATGCCATCGAATTTTTCGGCAATGGTCTCCATGTATTCGTCTTGCATGGCCACGCGATTCTTGACGAAGTCAGGCGATTCGTCCGTGACGCTGCTCTTTTCGATCTGCATGTTGACGATCACGCCGCCCACCGGAATCCCGAATTCGCGGAACCAGTTGATAAAACGAGTGATCACGGCGATGGGCAGGGCTTCGGGCAGGGTGATGAAGAAAAACGAAGTGAGGGAGTCGTCGGTCAGGAGCTCTTTGGCCCGGCTCATGCGATCTCGCAATGTCAGCAGGTAATCCATGAGGGGGTCTTTCTGCTTTTTGCGACGGCTATAAGAGAGCATGTCGCGCAGACTCACTGCTTCTTCGCGGCTCTGCACCATTTTGTTGACCCACAGGGAATAAACGCTGGACATGCCCAGCAAGCGACGGGCATTGGCAGTGGGCGCCGTATCGAAGACATAAACGTCGTACTCGTCTTCGAACATCAGCTCGATCATGTTCTCGAACATAGCTGATTCTTCGAAGGAGGGGTTCATGGTCGCCGAGTCCACAAATTCCTCTGCCTTGGTCTTGATGTCGGCGAATTTGAGGAACCACTCGATTTTTTCCCGGATCTCCTGCTTCGACTTTTCGATCGTATCATGGGTGTCGATTTCGTAAGCCCAGAGGTTGGACACCCCGGTAACGGGGGTGGCCTTGCCGAAGACGTCCTGGTCGAGCAGGCTAGAGAGGGAATGGACGGGGTTGGTGGAAGCGAGCAAGGTCTTGTGGCCCTGCCGGGCGGCCCACAGAGCGGCTGCACCGGCCATCACCGTCTTACCCACGCCCCCTTTGCCACCAAAGAAAAGATACTTCAGGCTGGAATTCTCAGCCATATACTGTTTCATTGATTCCTCAATCATGGCTACCTCCATTTTCAAACAGAGCATCTGCGACGCGTTCGATCATGGCCAGGCCGGTAATATCCCGCTCGAATTCGGGGACGGTGGCCAATACCTGGTCCTTGAACACCTCATCAATCTCGCTGATATACTTCTTCTGCATGGCGATGCGGTTGCGCAGATAGTCAGGGATGTGTTGTGCGCTTAGCTCAGGGGGAATCACCCGGTTCACGATATATCCCGCCAGGGGCACGTCAAACTTGGCGAACAGGCCCGCGGCCTTCAGAGTGTCCAGAATGATCATCTCTTCGGGGATGAGGACAAAATAGAAGGAGGTTTTCTCTTTATCAGTGAGGATGCTGGAAGACTTGTTGATGCGGTGCTTGATGTACTGAAGTTCGCGCAGGATCTGGTCTTCTTCGGATTCCTTGTCGCGGCGCATCACCGAGGCGACCTGTTCATATTCCGCCATTTCCTCACGCAAAGCCGTGATCTTGTCAATCCACTGGTCGTACACGGAGGCCATGCTCAGATAGTACAAGGCGTGGCCCAACGGTACCAGATCGTAGATGTAGTAATCGTATTCCCCGCTCACGACGATATCCACCACTTCGTCGAAAATAGCGCTTTCTTCCATGGCCGGCTCGGCGGCTGCGGCTTGAATATAATTCTCGATCTCTTCCGGAATCTCCTCCATACCATACATATCGCGAATCTTTTGGCGGATTTCTTCCTGATAGTCGTGGATGCGTTTATCGGCGTCGATCTCCTGTGCGAACAGGTTGGGCATGATCTCGACCGCACCCTTACCGAAAATATCCTTCTCGAAGATGTCAGAGAGGCTGGCCTGCGGATCAACGGAGAAAACAAGAACCTTGTGTCCTTGCTTGGCCAGCCAAAAGGCCGTGGCGGCGCTGAACGTGGTCTTGCCCAAGCCGCCCTTACCCCCGAACATGATGTAGCGACGATTGGGGTTTTGTAGGAAAGTATCATGCAAAGACATGCCATCCTCCTATGCGAGGGCATCGGTGAGATCTTTTTCGCGTAACATGCGTCGCTTCCAGGTGCTGATCTGCGGCACCACATAAGGCAACAAACGCAGACTGTAATAGGGGGGTAAAATGGGCACCCCCAGTAAGTCACCCATGGTGATCAAAATGAATAAATGCTCCATGCTACCACGCGTTTTCAGGGCATAACGGGCCATGTCGTGGCCGGCCATGCCATACAAAACGCTTTTGACAGTTTCCAGCCACCGGGCTGTTCTCTTCTGTTCTTCAGTCATTGGGGAAAACTCCTGTTGATGATGCTCGAGACTTGCGAATAGGGTCTCGGTGAGAGTTGAAAGATTTGTGGGATCGGTGCGACAGGGGTCAGGTTATTTCCTGATCGCAAAGATCGGTGAGGTCGCGCTCACGCAACATGCTGCGCCGCCAGCCGGTAATGTTGGGAACCACGTAGGGGAGCAGGCGCAGGGTGTAGTATGGCGGCAAAATGGGGACGCCCAGTAAATCGCCAAACACGACCAGGGTGAACATGTGCTCGAGCGAAGCACGTTCCTTGTGTAGGTCACGCACCATCTCGTAGACGGTGGCCCCATAGAGTATCTCCCCCAGGGTTTTGAGCAAGTTTCGCAGTTTATGGGAGACGATGGGTAGAGAGGAGAATGGGTTCATGATGGTCTCGTTTCTCGTTTTCTTAGCCAGCTTTGCGTAGCGTGAATCAGTGCTGCCTCATCCCAGCCGCCGATCTTTTCGCTCTTTTCGAAAATAAAGGTGGGATAGCGATGCACGCCGTAGCGGATCGATTTCCAGAGGCCTTGCAGCGAGCGGGGGTCGAATATGCGGATAAGGACGTCATCACCATAGTGCGCCGCCAGGTTTTCGATCAGAGCGGAGAAGCGTTGAAAATCTTCCTGCCACTCCTGAGGGTACTCATCCAACCCACGTTCGTGCGGTGCTTTATCCATCTGGGCGCGGGCCATCAGCATTTCACAGGCAAGGCAGATACCCCAACCTTCGGGCAGAGGCATGATCACCTCGATCTGTACGGCTCTTTGCCGCAGTGTCTTGTCAGCAATCGCCTGTGGGGATGATTCCATGTTTCGGTGACATCGTCCTTTTCCCGAGCTGGTTACGCCAGCCCGCGCTTGCAGGGCATGCGGGCTGGAACCAAAGCGGGGGAAGTGAGGATGTGCGGCGCCAGAGCCGACGCCGCACATCCGGGACTCGGTAGGGAATTAAGCCTCGACTTTCGCCTCGGCACCTGGGCGCCGGAAGGCCTTGAAAGCGTCCCAGCCCAGAATCAGGGCAGCCGCCACCAGGTAGATAGCGATCACGCCTGCAAGTATGTTACCGACGAACTTGTCGACCGGCAGCCCGCTCAGGGTGCTCAGCACCTTGTAGGCGGTCAGCAAGAGGGCGTAGATCGTGGTCACGAACATGAAGGCGAAGGGGATCAGCGTCCACAGGTATTTCTTGCCGTTACTCTTGAGCCACAGGGTCACCAACAGCAAGGCCAGCGAGGCCATAAGCTGGTTGGCACCACCAAAGAGTATCCAGATGCGAGCCCAGAAGCCCGTCCAGATGAAAAGGGCCGAAAGCGCCAGGGCCACAAGCGTGCCAAAGGTGGTGTTCTTGAAGAGGGGGATGCTATCGCCCAGGAATTCGGCGGAGGCGACGCGCATAAAGCGTACGACGAGGTACATGATGGTGAGCGCCATCAGGGTCAGGAAGACGGAGCCGTACGGCAGCCCGAACGAGACCGGGATGCCGATGTGGCTCATCATCTCACTCAGACCCACGGCAAACACGCCGGCGTTCTTGCCAGCAGCCACCAGGCTCACATAGCCGGCGAAACCCCTGGTCACGCCCACGCCGACCACAGCAGTCAGCAGTGACAGCACGGCCAGGAACATCTCCAGGAACATGGCGCCGCCGCCGACGTACAAGGCGTCGGACTCTTTCTCGAGCTGGCGTGCTGTCCCCGAAGAGGATACCAGGCTATGCCAGCCCGAAATGGCGCCACAGGCGATGGTGACGAACAGCAGGGGCCAGAGAGGCCCCATGGCACCGACCGTCTTTTCGACCCCCGAACAGTCTGTAGCAGCGCACAGATCGCCGTTCCAGTTCGTAAAGGCCGGGAAATCGGCGGGGAAGGCCGGGTGCCAGATCAGGAGGCCAATCGTGCCGCCCAGGATGCCCAGGAACACAATCCAGAAGGCGACGTAGTTGATCGGTTGCGCCCAGCGCCAGATGGGCAGGACGGCGCCGAAGTAACAGATGACCAATACCACCAGGCTCCAGAAGAACTGGGCCCATGTCACGGAGCCGAAGACGGTGGTGTCGGGGCTGCCGTTGATAGCGGTGAGCAGGCTTTGCACACCGGAAAGCGTACCAATCCAGATGCCTACAAAAGCCAGGACGACGGTCACGAGGCTTGTGAGGATAATGTCCATCTTCCACTTGTAGGTCATCTGGCCGGCCAGCAGGCCGATGAGTATCACCAGCAGTACCCCTATCGGCACCGCCGGATTCGACATCAGGTCATAGCCGACGATCTTCCCGAAGGCCCCCATGATCAACAGCAGATAGAAGTAGATGAATGTCAGCAAGATGGTGCGCGCCCGCGGCGACACAAGACGATAACTGAGGGCGCCGAAGGATTGTCCATCTTCGCGAACGCCCAACATGATGCTGGAGTAGTCTTGCACCCAGCCGATGAAAAAGGTGCCCACGATGATCCACAATAAGGCAGGCAACCAACCCCACCGCACTGCCACAATGGGGCCGACGATGGGGCCCAGGGCGGCAATCGACTTGAATTGGTAGCCAAAGAGCACATTGCGATTGGCGGGCGTGAAATCGACGCCATCCATGTACATCTTGGCAGGAGTTGCCTTCTTATCGTCAGGCTGCATAATATTCTTGTCGATCGACCGAGCATACACCCCATAGCCGACAGCGATACCAAGAAAACCAATGATGAGAGTAATTACAGCGTTCATTTGTGCTGACTCCTCTGGAGCTATGTCAACTCCAAACAAATAATGGGGTCTTCACGGGCCGGGCGAGGCCGCCATGAAGACATGAGACAACATGTCAATGATTGCGGGGAGATTCTCCAAGGTTTACTTCATTGCCCACAGACGTAAAAAGAAGTCGTTCGTTTGTTTTGTCGGTATTCACCTCCTTTGCCCACCGCTGCTCATCGATATTGACAGACTGACTGCGTACGGTATACTATCCAGTAATCTTACTTCCAGGTCAGGTGACACATGAGTTTACCAATCCTGCTTTTGTTACTGGGTTGTACGTACATCGTTATTTTTGGCGGCCTGTCTCTGATGAGACGGGAAGGACTCTCCTTGCGCTTCGCCATCGAAGCAGTTGGGTTAACGCTGATTGCCAGTGCACTGAGCGCACTAACGGCAATATCCATTCAACCAGTTATTTTCTTTATTCTATTATATGTAATCACGATGCGGGTGCGGCTGTTATCTGATGTGGGCACGTTATTCGCCAAACGAGCCAATTTTGCGGCAGCCGACCGTTTGTACGATCTGGCCCTGCACTTATGGCCCGATGCGGCCGGGAAGTTGATCGTCAAAATCAACCAGGCGACGGCACTTCTGCAACGCAATCAACTAGATCAGGCGATTGCCCTGCTCAACGAGGTGTTGGCAGCGGCCAAAGAGGGCTATCTCAGCATCAAATATGAATCTGCCACGTATTACAATTTGGGGGTGGCCTACCAGCGTCAGGGGTTGGAGGCGCAAGCCGTCAAGGCTTTCAACGCTGTGCTGGATACCTGGCCCAGCTCGATCTATGCGCGCAATGCCAGTCAAGCATTACAGCACCGTCGGCAAAAGAAGTAAACGGTCATCAAAAAAAACGCCGTTGAGCGCAGAGAGCTCAACGGCATTCGGGGCATAGGGCAGTACTGTGACAGAGCGTGACGATTCGCTGTGTCGCAGAACATTATCAGGCGAAGTGCAAAAAATGAATAACTTCATCAGTATCAGCGAGCTGAATGCACTCAACAATGTAATTATTATAACACATCCTGCATACAAAGTCATCTTTATGACCGACTTATTACCGGACTTCGGCATTTTTCCTTTTTGACCCGAATTTTCACGAATTTCACGAAAATTTGGCAAATAATTCGGATAATTCGGGTAATTCGGGTCAAAAAATGCGTTGCTAAGCCGTGAGTTTGATTTTCGCCAGACGCCAGTTAATATAAACAAAATGTAAAATTAATGGCAAAGCCATCAGCCCCAAGAATGGCGTTCAGGGAGCTAGACCACCGACAGACTTCACATGTCGCCATGGCTTCAGATTCAATCCCTGCGCCATCCCGGCAGTGGCAAAGACAATCCAGAGCAGGCTGTATAGATGGGTCCAGGTGAATGCTCCCGCAAGATGCGGCATATCCGCTCGCCAAAATTCGAAAAAGAAGCGCTGGATGGCGTAAAGTTGCAGATAGAGCAGGAAGAGAAAGCCCGGGAAAGGCCAGCCGCGGGGTTTGCGTAGATGCTGGCGGGCGTAGCGCTCGAATCCCAGCAGGATCAGGGCGATGAGGATGTTAGCAATCATGCTGGTGATGCGCGTGGGATAGCGACTGACCCAGAGGCCGTTGATGTCGGGCAGTACCATGCCCGGCCAGGCGTCGGTGGGCAGGCCATAACAGCAACCGGCGGCCAGACAGCCCAGGCGCACTGTGGCGAGCGTCAACGGCAGCATGGGGGCGAAGAGATCGAATCTGAGTCCCACGGGCAAACCGTATTTCCGGCAATAGAGATAGCCGGCCAGAGCGCCGCCACTGACAACGCCCATCCAATGGCGGCCTTGCCACCACGAAAGCGGGGGGGCCTGCCGCCCCAGCAAACGATCGACAAGGTGGGGCAGATTCGCTCCCAGCCAGGCGCCCAGCAAGGCGCCCGACACCACCAACATGAAGCCGATCAAAAAATGATCGTCCCGGGCAGCCTTTGGCAGATGGCGCTGACGTTGGTGCACCCCCACGAAGAGCACAAATACGGCCAGGAACTCGGCCAGACTGTAGGTGGCCACCTGCACAGAACCTATTTCTATGGTGGGATACATAACCGCAGCTCTCAGGAGCGCAGCACCACAGGCATGTACAGGGCCTGGGGTGTGGATGTGGGCGTGGGTGTTGGCGTAGGCTGAGAGGTCGGCGTGGGTGATGGCGTAACGGTGGGGGGAGGGGGTGGTGGCGTCAGCCAACCGCCAATCCACAATGCGTCGCTGGTATGGGCGCTGAGTGTGGGAGATAGCATCGTACTGGCGTCCAGAGACAGGCTTTCTACCCCCTCTGCCTCCGCCGGCAAGTCGACAACCGCCGTGAACCAAAATTCTCCCATTGCCGGCAGCGTTACCGTGTCTGTGACCGGTTTCGACAGATCGGGTTGGTCCCAGCCGAGCATCTGATAAAACGACCAGGGGAGGCCCAGGGTGGAGCTATGGGCCAGGGTGACGGTGAGGTCGGTGCTACTGCGATTACGGAGAAAATGGGTAAAGACGACTTGCTCACCGGGGTTGGCCTGTCCCATGTGGCTTGCTATCAGTTGCAAAGCCGGGGTGTTGCCATTTTGCACCGACAGGGCGAGTGGCCCCATGCAAGTGATACCATGGCCCTGGTAATCAGGGTGAAAGCTGCTGGCGCCCAGGTGGAGTGAAGATGCAGAGAAGAAGGGTGGCGCCTGGTCCCCCTCATAACAGAAGTAGTGCTCGAGGACGCATCCCAGGCAGGTGTCAGGGTCTCCGCCAAACTCAAGCTGGAACGAAAAGATGCCTGACCAGGCGTCGGCGGCCAGTCCTTCGGGGCATGTCTGTGCCGGTGCGGCCAGCCCCAGCACCAGCCATTGGCTGTCGGGTGTTGCGGGCAACCTGTTTTCTGAAAAGTCGAAATACTGCGTTTTGTACTCCAGCGGTACAACCAAAGCATCCGCATCTCCCCAGGGTGCCACACGAAAGCTGGGCCGGGTATCGCCGTAGAAGACCACGGGTAAAATGGTGTAGGGAGCAGCGGGCTGGTTCTGACCCACCAGGGGAAAGCGTAGGGCGAGAAAGGTGCTACCTTGCTGCAAGAAATCTACCCAGGTCTGGCAGAGTTCGGTGGTCAGGGGCTGCCCGGGGGCAGCGTCAATCCACAAAGAGACATCCCATGTATGATATGTTTGATCTGGGCTGGAGGCGCCTCGCACTTGCTCCGGGGAATCGGGGGAGGTGCTTTGGGTATCGGCTGCCTGAGAACGTTGCAGTCCTCCGGGTGTGATATGCAGCTTTTTAGCACTCCAAGTCGTCCAGTCTGAAGTACCAGATGGCCGAGAACTAAGGAACTCATCTTTCGTATGATCTGAGTACTCCGAATTTATTTCAGGACTTGTGTACGATACATTCATCTTCGTCCCCGGGGGCACACCATTCCATGTGAAGGGAGGGCCAGTATCAGGATTCGTGGGGGGGTGGTGCGGATCGAAATTAAACTTTGAGGCGCCGATCGGAGGGTACCATCCCACATCAATATCCCCACTGTTGGTAGGATCAGTGGCCTGAACGGATAACTCCCGATCGACATTTTGGCCCGCTTGCACCGTTGATGGACCCTTGATTTTGTTCTCCAATGGCGGAGAAGAAGCCGACATAGGGACCATATTCGGCGAGTAACCACCGCAGGCTATCGAAAAAAGCTCCAGCGTCAGCAGCAGCACAAAGAATAGCGCCGCACCCCATTCAAAGAGCGACCATTTTCGCCACCGTTGCCCGGACACACGATCCTTTCTTCCAGGTATTGCCATGACCGTCCTCCGTGAAGCCATGAATCAGATGGATGTGAACTGTTGAACTGTTACCCAAGTGGCAGGCGCCATATGATGTAATTTTTTCACAAAATACGCTACACGCATCCATTATAGTGTGAAAACCAGAATGCGTCAATAGATTTGGCGAGGGGTGTGTCCCAGGAATTTGGGCGTAAGGTTGGAGGTGGCGCTGCGGCGCATCACGGATGCGCCGAACGCTTCCTTTTTTCGTGTGTTGGCCGCAGCCGTGATGCGGCGCAACACAATGCACCCTTGCCGTCGCTCTCTGTTTTTCATCGCATCACGGATGCGATGAGCGCGGTTGAGCTGCAAGGGATGTACCTGGGGCGTCAGTGCGGACCGCCCGGCGGTGAACCGCGGGGCTACGAAACAGCGCCGGCTCAAGCCGGCTTCACCCTTGCCCATCGCCGGATTCGCAATCCGGCGGCCCCTGCGGATGTGTTTCGTAGGGGCGACCCTTGCGTTCGATCTTCGCGCCGTCGCCT
>JAADGC010000012.1 GCA_013152585.1 Chloroflexota bacterium | reverse complement strand
GGGTTCAGTTATAGCGATGGGCTCCGGGAAAGAGTGGCCCATCATCCCTCGGCGGCCGTGGCAGCGGGTGGCGAGGGCGTGCGGGGGGGTGTAAGAGGGGGAGGGCAAGCCTCGGCCCTACCGGTTGTCGCCTCGCGGATGTGCCCGTCGCCGCGCCCCTAGTGTGCGGCGGCGCTAATCATGTATCGGTTCCGCTGGCGCCGACCGCCCGGCGGTGAACCGCAGGGCTACAAAACAGCGCCGGGTGAACCCGGCTTGCCAACATCACGAAACGTCACCTTCTTGACGTCATGCTGGCAAATACCTCCTCACAAGTACACGACGGCCTAAATACCAGGAGGGTTGTCGAGCGCCCGGCGCATCCGTGATGCGGCTAACGCAGAAGAAAAACCCCGACCATCCAGGGACTTACGCCTCGCTGGGCTGGTTTCCCAGTCTCCCAATTTCAGTAAACTGGGATTTGACAACAAGGAAACATTAGATATAATATATAATATCTTATCCTTCATCAAACACGATCATACAGATGGTGCAAAATGAAACGAGACTCTGTCTCCCTACGCTTGTCCCAAGATCATCTTCCCCTCGCTGACTTGGTTTTTGACAGTCTGCGTGATGCTATCATCCAGGGCAGTCTGCAACCGGGGGCTTGGCTGCGGCAGGCACCGTTGGCTGAGGAGCTAGGCGTGAGTCAAATGCCGGTGCGGGAGGCGCTCAAACGTTTGGTAGCAGAAGGCTTGGCTGAACGCATAGCCTACAAGGGCGTCAAGGCCGTCGAATTCACACCGGAAGATGTTGTAGACATCAGCACCAATCGTCTGGTCTTGGAAAGTTTGGCCGTTCGTCTGGCAGCACCTTTGATCACAGATGAAGAATTGGAGGGGCTAAGGGAGATATTAAAAGAATCAGAAAGGTGTGCAAATGAAGAAGAGATATCTCGCCGCCGGGTTTTGAATAATGAATTTCATCTTCTCATTTGTAAGGCCAGCAGGCGCCGTTACCTCGTGCGTTTGATTGAAGCATTATGGAAGTGGTTTCCCAGTGTGATGTTATATGAAGGCATGTTGCGACAGAAAGAGCTTCTCTCCATTCGTTCAGAACGAGAAGATCAAGAGCATCGGGCGATCCTGCACGCGCTGGAGCAGAGAAATGCACAACGGGCCGAGAGGGAAGTGCGCCGGCATATTCAGAATTTATCCCAAGAGTTAACTGAAATTCTCGGCATTCCCGAAGAAGTCGTCAAGCCTCTCGGGGAACTCTATCCGTCCCATTCTCCACTCGAATACACCATCGAATCATGATGAGCAATGACGCCAGTAAATCACTTTGGAGGATACATAGGTGAAAATTGAGGTGAACTGTGAACGCATTCGCGGTAATGCCGAAAGCATCGTTGCCTTCTGCGCGGCTCAGAATATCGAAGTTGTGGCAGTGACCAAGGGCGTCTGCGGTCATCCAGAAGTCGTTCGCGCTATGTTGGCTGGCGGGGTGAAGCGCTTGGGAGAATCACGGCTCAAGCATGTACGGCGGCTGCGAGAGGCGGGCATCGATGTCGATATCATGATGTTGCGGCTGCCCGCCCTCAGCGAGGTGGATGATGTCGTGCGCTTGACGCAAGGTAGCCTCAATTCGCAGGTGAAAACGGTACGAGCGCTTTCAGACGCTGCCCAGGCGCAGGGCGTCACCCATCAGGTCATTCTCATGATCGATGTAGGCGACCGGCGAGAGGGGGTGATGCCGGCAAAGGCTGTAAGCGTGGCGAAACAGATGGCCCGGCTGCCGGGCATTGCCTTTGTCGGCGTAGGTGCCAATGTCAGTTGTATTGGTGGGGTGCAGCCGACACATGAGAATACGCAATTGCTTGTCGATGTGGCGGAAGAGATCGAGCATAATCTGGGTATTCCCTTGCCGATTATCTCGGGAGGCAATACCTCGAGCCTTTTTCTTCTGGCCAATGATGAGATGCCGGCGCGGGTCAATCAGCTCCGTATTGGTGAGGGCATTCTCCGTGGCGCCGATCCCAATGGCCGCTGGAAATTGCCCACGCCCTATCAGGATGCTTTTAGCGTTATTGCCGAAGTTATCGAACTCGAAGAAAAACCCTCTTTACCCGAAGGCCCGATTCTGTTCGATGCATTTGGCCGCAAACCTCATTGGCAGGATTTGGGTATCCGGCAAAGGGCTGTCCTCGATCTCGGCGAGCAAGACCTGTACGTCTCCGGTCTTACTCCCAAGCGTTCGGGTGTCAACATCATAGGCGCCAGTTCCGACCACCTGGTGGTGGATGTGACAGATGCTCAACCTCCTGTGCAATTGGGGGACGAGCTGCAGTTTGCCCCCAATTATGCTGCCCTGGCAACAGGGATGGCCAGTCATAGCGTCACCCATATTCTCAAACCGATCGGAGTCTGAGCTATGTTGGATATTCTCATCAAAGGGGGAATGGTCATCGATGGCATCGGTCAGCAAGCTTTCCAGGCGGATGTAGGCGTGGCCGAGGGGCACATCGCCGTCATTTCCCAACATGCTGGGCAGAAGGCGGTGCACAGCATCGATGCGCAGGGTTTGCATGTGGCCCCCGGCTTCATCGATCCGCACGCACATTCGGATTATCCCCTTCTGGTGAATCGCTATGCCGAAAGCAAAATCCGCCAGGGCGTGACCACAGAGGTTGTCGGTAACTGCGGCTTTTCGCCGGCGCCCCTGGTGGGGGAAGCGGTGGCAGAGGGTAGGATCAGAATGGCAAAGATAGGGGTGGAAGTCACCTGGCGCAGTATGGGGGAATACCTCGACATTCTCCGCAAGCCCGGCATCGCTGTCAATGTGGTGCCGTTGATAGGGCACAACATCATCAGGGGTGGGGTCTTGGGCTACGATGACGTCCAGCCCACGCCAGAGCAGCAGGTGGCGATGGAGCGCCTGGTGAGAGAGGCTATGGAGCAAGGCGGGCGCGGGCTCTCGACCGGCCTTTTTTATCCCCCCGGCTACTACGCCACAACAGAGGAAGTGATCGGCTTGGCGCGAGTTGTGGGGGAATATGGCGGCATCTATGCCAGCCACGTGCGCAGCGAGAGTGATTTGGTATTGGAAGCTATCGCCGAAGCGCTTGAAATCGGCGAAAAGGCCGCTGTTCCAGTCGAAGTTTCTCATGTCAAAATAGAGGGCCATCACAACTACGACAAAGTAGATCGACTGCTGGCGATGATGGATGAGGCTCAGGCGAAAGAACTGCCGGTTGGATTCGATCAATACCCCTACACCGCCGCCGCCACCTGGCTATCAACGGCGCTACCCCATTGGACGCGCGTGGGCGGAGCCGAGGCGCTCGTCGAACGGATGAACGATGCCCAACTGCGGGCTGAATTGCAGCGAGATTGGCAGCAGAACCGCCTCGAGTGGGACAACCGCATCGGTGTACGCGATTGGAACGATGCTATCATTTCCGATTTTCCCAAGCGACCTGACTTATTGGGAAAAAGCATTGCCGAGATCGCACAAAGCGAAGGGAAAGATCCATTGGAGACTGTTTTCGACCTGATAATCGCCAGTAAGGGTCTGGCGGATTGTATATTGTTTACGCAGAGCGAAGAGATCGTGCGAACCCTTATGCAACACCCCCTGGTTGCCACAGGCAGTGACGGTTCGTCGCTCAAGCCAGATGGCGTGCTGGGGCAACGTAAGGCGCACCCCCGCAATTATGGCACCTTTCCGCGGGTGTTAGGGCGCTATGTGCGTGAAGAGAAGACACTCACGTTAGAACAAGCAATCAAAAAGATGACATCGATGAGCGCCAACCGATTCGGCCTCACAGGTCGAGGCGTTATTCGTGAGGGCGCCTGGGCGGATTTGGTGCTATTCGATGCCAACACTGTAAACGACATAGCCACATACACCTCTCCACACACCTATCCGACAGGGATATCTTACGTGATCGTCAATGGTCGAATAGTGATCGAGCGAGGTCAGCATACAGGTGTTCTCGCTGGAAGCGTGTTGTAAACGGTGTTTTTCTTCATCAATGCGTATGCACACTCAAGATTGATTCTGAGACGTTCTGTCGGGTGCTTCATCTCGTCAGCGAGAGGAGTGCACCTGAAAAAACGATACAAGCGGATCAAGCTTGAGGATTTTGCCGTAGTTTCTACACAACCATTTCGAAAAGGAGGTGGTACTCTGATCTATGTTTATCCTTTGTCGGCTCTATCAACCTTTCAGATCACTTTCTCATCTCAGAAGGAGTAAGAAAATGAACATCAAGATGAAGCCACGTGTGTTACTGGTAGCGATTCTTTCGCTGGCATTTCTTGCCCTGGCAGTCAGCGGATGCGCCCCGGCCGCACCCGCACAGCCAACCAGTGCGCCCGCCGCTGCCACACAAGCGCCTGCTGCCACACAAGCGCCTGCCGCCACACAAGCGCCTGCCCCCACGCAAGCGCCTGAAGAAAAACCGGAAAAGGTCTTGGTCGTTGCTGCTGCCATCCAATCGGGCGAAAGTTTTGATATCATCAACGTATCACAAACCATGGAGCCTCATTACATGGTTTATGAACAATTGGTTACGATCAATTATGATTACAAATTTGGCCCCGGTCTGGCGAAGAGCTGGGATATCTCAGAAGATGGCAAGACCTGGACTTTCCACCTGCGGAAAGGTGTCAAGTTCCATGACGGTAGCGATTTCAATGCCCAGGTCGTGGAATGGTGGGTGAAGAAGATGCAGACTGGCTCCAACGACTATGTCTTCGAACCACTCACCGGCGTGAAGGTCATTGACGATTACACCATCGAAATGACTTTCAAAGGCCCCTATCCCAATCTGCTCTTTAACATTGCATCCTCGTTCGCCGGCATTCCCAGCATGGCCGCTTATGAGAAGTACGGCGACAAATACGGTACCATGCCTGAGTACACCGCCGGCACGGGACCCTTCATCCTCAAAGAATGGGTGCAGAATGATCATCTCACCCTGGTCAAGAACCCCGACTATAACTGGGCCCCCGAATGGACTGGACATCAAGGTCCGGCCAATGTAGACAAGGTCATCTACCGCATCATTCCCGAGGATGCCACGCGCACGATTGAATTGGAAGCGGGCAATGTCCAGTTCTTGATTGATCCGCCCACACCGCGGGAGTTACCTAAATACCAGGACAATCCCGACTATTTCGTGGTACAGGGGCCTAATCCTTCGGTGCAGTTCATCGGCATGAAGGTGACATTTCCTCTCCTGGCCGATCTGCGAACGCGGCAGGCGATTGGTTACGCCATCGACCGAGACCTGATTCTCGAAACAGTCTATCAGAACATCGGCAATGTCAGAACTACTTATCTGCCCGCCGAGTTGGGTGGAGACAAGGGCGTGGCCGAAATCGCTCCAAGCTATGATCCCGAGAAATCCAAGGCCCTGTTGGCCGAAGTGGGCTGGGTCATGGGCGATGATGACATCCTGGTGGCCGAAAATGTCGAAGGCGTCGATCCTGGCACCAAATTCGAGGTGACTTACTGGACTTACCAGCAGGATGAGTACAGACGGCTGGCTGAGGTAACGCGAAAGATGCTGGCAGACATCGGCATCAAAGCTGACATTCAGCTCATGGATAA
>JAADGC010000078.1 GCA_013152585.1 Chloroflexota bacterium | reverse complement strand
CTGCGCCGGGGCGACCACGAGGGGGCGCCGTGGGCGCCGGATGCAAAAAAGAAAGGCAGCCCTCAATTGAAACGCACCCAGGTACACAAACAGTTTGATCATTCCGGCATAAAGATCGATAATCTACTCGGCATAGTTCTTTGCCTGGAGGCATATCATGATTGCTTGGATCAACTTTCTCATTCTCGTCATTGCCACCTTTCTCACCGGTTATTTCTACATCAAGAGCGTCCAGCCGGTGGCCCTGGCCCGCAACATAGGAGAAACGGCGTGGCGGACCTGCGAACGCTATCGCCTTTTCTCCATCGTTTTCATGACGATCACGGTCATCAATTACATCATCGTCTACTTCTATCCCTTGCCACTGCCCATTGCCCGCCAGTTTCCCTGGCCCTGGCCGGTTTCGCTCGTGATCGCTCTCGTCATCCTGGTGCCTGCTCTCTATTTGCTGGTGCGGGGCAGCAAGGATGCGGGTATAGAGTCGCTGAAACCCCGCCCCGAGCACGAAATGTACGGCGGCATTTACGAAAAGATGCGCCACCCCCAGGCCGTAGGCGAAAGCGTCACCTGGCTGGGCATTGCCTTTCTGCTGCACTCTCCCTTCCTGGCTCTCTACTCCCTGATCTGGCTGCCCATCTATTACCGGATGTGCCGGGCCGAGGAGAAGGACCTGGTGCTGCGCTTCGGCCCGGCCTACGTCGATTACATGCAACGCACGGGCTTTCTATTCCGTAAATAAACACACACCGGATATCCAACACACGAAAAAATGAAGCGCTCGGCGCATCCGTGATGCGCCGCAGCGCCACCTCCAACCTTACGCCCAATTTCCTGGGACGCACCCGAAAGAGAATAATAATTTGACAAAGCGTCTGTCTCTGCGCTATACTCAAACGTCGTGGGTCAACTGGCCCACGTTTTATACGTCCAGTCCCAAACTATTCTCTAACCCCTCTGCTGTTACGGCTCCCAAAGACCCATCCTGATGAGCGCCGTACGGAAAGGAAGACAACCATGTACGCAGTGATTAAAACGGGCGGCAAACAGTACCGCGTCGAAGAAGGCGAAACCCTCGACGTCGAATTGCTGAAAATCCCCCAAGGTGAACAAGTGACTTTCGATGAAGTGCTGCTCGTCGGCAACGGTGACGAAGTCAAAGTCGGACAGCCCCTGGTCGCAGGCGCTGAAGTCAAAGCCACGGTTCTGGGGCTCAAAAAAGGCCCCAAGGTACTCATCTTCAAGCACAGTGGCCGCACCACCCTACGTCGCAAAACCGGGCATCGCCAAAAATATACCCGCCTGCACATCGATAGTATTTTAGCCTGATTCGTAAGAATAACTCGTTCGCTCGGAGTCAGCACTCCGGGGCGGACAGACACAAGGAGAGCATCTCATGGCACACAAAAAAGGTGGCGGTTCCAGCCGCAACGGTCGCGATAGCAATTCCCAACGTCTGGGCGTGAAACGCTACGATGGCGAACTGGTGCGCGCCGGCGCGATTATCGTGCGGCAGCGCGGCACTCGCATCAATCCGGGCACCAACGTCGGCCTGGGCCGAGATCACACACTTTTCGCCACAATCGAAGGTTATGTCAAATTCGAACACGTTTCCCGCGACAAAAAACGCGTAAGCGTCTACTCCGAACGCGTATCCTGACGCATTCCGCATGACAGGGGACTGTAACGTTCAGCCCCGCCCACTGATGAGGTACCTGCAATGAAACCCGGGATTCATCCCAAATACTATCCGGACGCCAAGATCATTTGCTCTTGTGGCAATTCTTGGACCGCCGGTTGCACCCAACCCGAAATACACACCGACGTTTGTTCGGCCTGCCATCCCTTCTACACCGGTGAACAGCGCATTGTCGACTCTGCCGGCCAAGTCGACCGCTTCATGAAGCGCTTGCGCACCAAAGATCAAATTCGGGCCAAAGTGCGGGCCGAAGCCGAAACCCGCCGCAGCGAAGAAGAAGAAGCCCGCAAGGCTCGCGCTCGTGGCGAAGAAACCGCCGAATAAAGACACGTTTACCACGCAAATCAGGCAGGGACCCACTCGGGTTCCTGCCTTTTTTTGTGTTACAATTATGCCCAAAGTGATATCTCGCTCTGCAGCATTTCATAGCTCAGTCACCACCCTCGTCCCCCAGGAGTGCCAGCACTATGCCCGCCCGCCATCTTCGCCCCAGCAGCGGCTGGATAGAAGTCATTTGTGGATCAATGTTCAGCGGCAAGACCGAAGAACTCTTGCGGCGTCTGCGCCGCGCCACCATTGCCCGCCAACGCGTTCAGCTTTTCAAACCCGCCATCGATAACCGCTATGGTGCACACACCATTGCCTCACATGATGGCATGAAAATGGAAGGCCTGGTCATCCAGGATGCGCACGAACTCCTGACCCAGCTCGCGGATGACACCACTGTGGTGGCCATCGACGAAGTCCAATTCCTCGCCGGTGACATCACCCAGATATGCGCCGATCTGGCTCATCGCGGCCTGCGCGTGATCGTCGCCGGTCTCGATCTCGACTTCCGGGGCGAACCCTTTGGCCCCATGCCCACGCTCATAGCCCAGGCCGAGAGCGTCGATAAATTGCATGCCATCTGCATGACATGCGGAGGCGAAGCCAGCCGCACACAGCGCCTGATCGATGGCCGTCCCGCTTTTTACGAAGACCCCGTCGTCATGATCGGCGCCAGCGAAGCCTACGAAGCTCGCTGCCGTGCCTGCCACGAAGTACCCCACCGATCATGAAACGTCCCTTCCGTATCTTCCTTTTCATAGCCCTGCTGATAGCGGTAGCACTGCCAGTTCGACTGCTGGCAGTGCATGCCGCGGCCCATCCTTTCCAGTACGCATACACGGTGGTCAACGTGTATCCCCACGACCGCACCGCCTTCACACAGGGGCTGGATTTCGATGATGAGGGCGTCTTGTATGAAGGCACAGGCCTGTGGGGACGCTCCAGTATCCGCCGGGTGGTCTTACAGACCGGCGCCGTCGAGCAGATTCGCCCCCTGCCAAACACCTACTTTGGCGAAGGCATCGTCGTGGTGGGCGAGCGCCTGTATCAGCTCACCTGGCAGGCGCACACCGGCTTCATCTACGACAAAACCACCTTCACCCCCCTGGCCAGTTTCTCATACCCCAGCGAAGGCTGGGGGCTGACATACGATGGCCAGTCCCTGATCATGAGTGATGGCTCCGACGTCCTGCACTTCCTCGCCCCCGACACGCTACAGGAAACCGGGCAGGTGCATGTCACGGATGACGGAGGTGCGGTGTGGCGCCTGAACGAGCTGGAATATGTCAAGGGCGCGGTGCTGGCCAATGTCTGGCAGACGGATCGAGTAGCAGTGATCGATCCGCAAAATGGTCGGGTGAAGGCCTGGATCGATCTCAGCGGTTTACTCAGCGCCGAAGATCGCACGCCCCCCGTCGATGTTCTCAACGGCATCGCCTATCTCAAAGACGAAGACCGGCTCTTTGTCACGGGCAAGTTGTGGCCCAAGCTGTTCGAGATTCAGGTTCACCCCCCCTCGCTCCTGCATATCTTCCTCAGTTGGATACAGCGTTGATCACGGTGCGCCCATTTTCATCGTTATGAGCTGCCGCTCACGGTGACCGGGCCTGGGAACCGCAGGGTGGCAGGGATATGAGGGAGTTCGAGCCCGTGCGAGTGCAGGAGCTGCGCATCGCTGAGAATCTCGGCGGTATTGCCGTCGGCGACCAGGCGCCCGGTGTCGATGATGAGGGCGCGTGGGCATAGTTCGCCCACCATCAGCAGATCATGCGTAGAGATGAGCATGGTCTGAGGGAGCTGGCGCAGCAGTTCGATGAGCTGACGCCGGGCGCGCGGGTCGAGCCCGGCGCTGGGTTCGTCTAACGCCAGCAATTCGGGTTGCATGCTGAGGACGGTGGCGATGGTAATGCGTTTCTTTTCGCCCACACTGAGATGATGCGAGAGCCGCTGGGCGTAAGCGCTCATGCCCACCTGCGCCAGTGCCGCCTGCACACGTTGGCGGACATCGGCCTCGGGCAGCCCCATGTGCAGAGGGCCGAAGGCCACGTCTTCGAGCACCGTGGGCGAGAACAGTTGATCATCAGGATTTTGAAATACGAGACCCACCAGCGCCCGGATGCGCGGCAGATTGGCTTTGATCGTGGGCAAGTCATACACCCGGACATGGTCATCACCCCCCAAGATGCCGTTGAGATGCAGCATCAAGGTGCTTTTACCGGCGCCATTAGGGCCTACCAGTGCCACTTTTTCGCCGGCATGGATGCTAAATGTGATATCGTGTAGAGCCTTGTGACCATCGGCATAACTGAAATGCAGGTGGCTGACCTCGATCACAGGCGTGTGCCTGGCTTCAGTCAGCGGGGGCAAAGCCGCAGAGGACGGACGTGGGTGGTAGACGGGCATGAAGATGGATCAGGGGAGATGGGCAGCCAGTTGGATGACGCTAAGAATGATGACAGCGCCGGCGGCGGCCAGCCAGTCACGGCGCTGGATAATGTGCGTGTGTAGGGTGTAAAGATAGCCGGTGTAGCCCCGGGCCAGCATGGCGTCGTAGATGCGATCGCTGCGTTCAAAGCTGCGCACGAAAAGCTGCCCCGCCATGTGGCCGGCAATCTGCGCCTGCCAGAGAATCCCCCTGGTCGGGCGCTCACCGGCACTACGAGCCGAACGCGCCCGCAGCAGACGCAAGGCTTCATCTACCAAAACAAAAAGATAGCGGAGCATGAATGAAATAATGGCTACCAACGACCGCGGTACATGGATGTGCCGCATGGCGTGGAGGAGGTCGGGGAAAGGGGTCGTGGCAGTGAGCAGGATCGCCATCTGTACCGAAATCAGGCTGCGGCTAACAATGCTCGCAAAACGTATGAGACCGGCATCGGTGGGGCGAAGTGTCCACGGGCCGATGCTCATCGTGAGCAGGGGCTGACCGGGAACAACAAAAATCACGGTGAGAGCGGCCAGGGTGAAAGGCAGCGCCAGCAACGAACGTTTGATGGCATAGCCCAGGGGCAGCCGCGCTATCAGACTGATCCCCAGCACTGTCATGAATGCCAGTGCCAGACTCAACCAGGCGCCATCGGGCAACAACGTCGTAGAGATAATGAATGCCAGGGTGAAGAGTAGCTTGGGGCGCGGATCTAACTCGTGGATGAGGCTGTTGCCTGCCCGATAGGAATCAAAGGGGTCGACATGCATATCAGGCTGTTCTGTATCTGCGGCGCAACACAAAAACGAATGCACTCACCACGGCAGCCACCACGACAATGCCAATGATCCCGGCGCCAATGGTCGCCACGCCAGAATTCGAGAAATAAGGCAGCGTGTATCCAGAGAGACCATGAAGCGCTGCGTCTTGTTCGTTACCCAAAAAGCCAAGATCGGCGGCGACGCGTTCCAGGCCGTCAGGATGGGATGATGCCCAGGGTGAGAGCAGCACGACCCCCAACGACATCAGCATCCCCCCCCATACCCAGGCCCGACTGCCTCTGCCGCGCACTGCGGCGACGCCACTGAGGTCGGGGCGAATTCGGGCAATGGCAGCCAGGGCAGCCACCGTAATCAAGGCTTCGCCCACGCCGATCAGGGCATGCACGCCCAGCATAGCCGGCAGCACCACGGCCAGGGCCACGGTGCCACTCAGCCACAGTTGCAACGACGCCAAAAGCGCTGCGGCCTCCACCGACAGCCACGCCGCCGCACCTATACCAACCGCCCGCAGTTTCGGGGGCGCTGCGGCCACAGATCGATACAGACCATAACCGATCAGGGCCGGGACCACGCCCATATTGATAATGTTAGCTCCCATCGCCAGCAGTCCCCCATCTTGAAACAGCAGTGCCTGCACGGCAATCACGGCTGTCATGACCAAAATGCCTCCCCAGGGCCCCAGCACCATGGCGGCCAACGCCCCCCCCAGCAAATGGCCTGATGTGCCTCCAGCCACGGGAAAGTTGAGCATCTGGGCGGCAAAGATGAACGCGGCCATCACGCCCATCAGGGGGATTTGCCTGTCAGCCAAATCCTGCTGCGTGCGCCGCGTGGCAATGCTAACGATTACCATGGCCAGCGCCCAAAACACCAAAGCCACGCCCAAACTAAGAAAACCATCCGGAATGTGCATGGCCAGCATCAATGGAGATCGAGGTGATGCAAACATGAGCTCCTCACTGAGTGGATACGAATGAATGCTTATGCTAACGCTGCGTCATAACGCGCTCCTATCATAGCACGAAACCCATCTCCGGCCCAAGCAAAGAGGCATTGTAAGGGGGCGTTTTCACCTCTGGGGCAGACGCTAAGCGAACGCCTAGAAATGACCTTCCGTTTTGCTCTCGCTGACTGAAAGTCAGGCTCTTCAGGCCTGCGGCCAGGAGTCGGCCTTCGCCGACTCTCCGTGGGGTGAAGATGGGACGGCGATGGCCGATTCCCGGCGCAAAGCGTCCCAAGCGAGCCGGGCGAGCAATTCCCCCGCACCAACGTTGCCGATAAGGTGATCTTGGCGCAACAACAGGCCTGCTCCAGGGGGCGATTGGAAGGAATTCTTCGCCCCTACACCCCCCATCATGGCCAATATCGCCCCTACGTCTTCAACCATGGCCCCATTGTAGGGGCGAACAATTTCCTGGCCACAAGGTGGCGTCAAAAAGCGGGTACATCGCAAAGGCACCTTTGCCACAGCGCCATCTGGCCGAAATTGCTCGCCCTCTCTTGGCGCACGAAAAGCCCTGCTCCAGGCGGCGCGTCCGCGGCATTTAACAAACAAATCGCGCCCACGACCAAGCCGGGTTCACCCGGCGCTGTTTTGGTGCCCTGCGATTCATCGCCGGGCGGTCGGCGCCGTCCCGCCGATTGAAATCGGGGCTAGGGGGCCTGCGGCCGCCGGTCGGCCTTCGCCGACCGAACGTGTTGACAGCGGCCCACAATTTCGGCGAGCTGGCCCCCGCCCGAGGGGCAGGCGGCGGAACGCACAGTCAGCCCCGAATTTGCTTCGGTGCAACCAAAACCAACGCTTATGCAAACTCTTGACGCACAGCCCCCGCACCCGTCAGATGTGAGCAAATCTGTCCCTTGTGATAGAATAATCTCCTTTGGAGGCCTCAGGTGCCCTTGGCAAAGGTTCTTTACCCCACTATGACTGATAGCAACCAGGTAAAATTTCAGCATCCCAGTGAGCGGGAATTTGCGCAACTTCTTGATTTTTACGGAATCTCCTGGGAATACGAGCCACGTACCTTCACTCTGGAACGGAATGAAGATGGCAGTGTGCGGCGCGCCTTTTCGCCGGATTTTTATCTCCCCGAACAGGACATCTATATCGAGTTGACAACGCAGTCCGCCCGACTCAACAACATCAAAAATCGTAAGCTGCGCCAATTACGCCAGTTGTATCCCGAGATCAACATCAAACTCCTCAACCGGCGGGATTTACGCGGCCTGGCTCTCAAATATGATTATCCCGATCCCGCAAACATAAACGAAGCCGCCGATCATCCTCGAAACCATGTCTGATCCCATCCATCCCGACATCGAACGCGTTCTCATCGAATCCGATACCTTACAAGCACGCATCAGCGAAATGGGGGCGGCCATCAGCAACGATTATGCGGGCAAGCGCCCGTTATTTGTAGGGGTACTCAAGGGGGTGTTGTTCTTCCTGGCCGATCTGTTGCGCACGGTCACCGTGCCGCTGGAGGTCGATTTTATGGCGATCACCAGCTATAGCCCCGAAACGAGGGAGCACGGGCTGGTGCGTATCACCAAAGACCTGGAGACATCCCTCAAAGACCGCCATGTCCTTTTTATCGAAGACATGATCGATACCGGGCTGACGCTGGGCTACCTGCTCAAGCTGCTGAGCGCCAGAGAGCCCGCCAGCCTGGAAGTGGCGGTGTTGTTCGACAAGCCCAGCCGGCGCTTGCTGAATATCAAACCCCGCTATCTCGGCTTCCGGCTCCCCGACCTGTTTGTGGTGGGCTATGGTCTAGATTACCGCGAGCAGTACCGAAATCTGCCCTATATCGGCCTGCTGAAAACCGCCGTCCTCCAACGCAAGTAAGCCGCGACGAACGCGTTTTTGGGGAAGGCCCTGGCAGAGAGGCCGTCAAGCAGACAAAAATAAAACGCCCGAAGATGTCGGGCGTTTTACCGGCTACGATTCCGAGGAACCTTCCATCATCACTGAAAGCATTGGGGGGCCTTTAGCCTCAGATTCTGCGTACAAATGAATTGGGCATGTACTGCGGAACTGTTTCTTCGCTTCACTCTAGCCGCTGGACACAGCACCCCGCACAGTCTTCTGTTACAGGTGAGGGACACGTTGCAGCAGCGACATGGCTGACTGGTCATTGCGGAATCGAGTTGCGACGAACGGTCAATTCCTTAGAATGCGTAACTATTTTTAGTATAGCGACTTGACCGTCCTTTGTCAATAGATAGTTGTCATAAGCGCATTAAATTTACTGGCTTTGGCGGATGCCCCGAACGGGTTTGCGCATAGACGGTGGCGACTGACGGCTTGGTGGCCCGTCCCCGCACACAGGCCTAAAAGCGCCACACAGACCGCTTCGCCAGCAAAGGGCGTTGTTTTTGACAGAGGCGCTTTTTAGGCGGGGTTGATTATACGAATGATCTATTTTAGATATCTTTTATAAGTATATTAATAGTCGTCGTAGTAGGCGTTGGGGAAATGTGGAAAGTTCGCTGAGGAGGGGCCTGGGGCTACTCTATCTAGTGGTCGCCTGCCCCAGCGTCCCCTAATGGTGGGATGCGGTGCCGTGGAAAGAATTTGGGACCCTTTTTGGGAAAAAGGAGCACTTATCCACACGGAAAAAAGGCGTTGAAGAACAGGTTTGCCAGGTTTAGGGGTGGGCTGGGGGGCTCCTACTAGATGTTGTTGTGAGGGAGGAAAAGTCGTCGGTGACAATGGATATTGTGCCCCCGGCAGCTTTCCACACATCTCCCCAGGTTCTCAGCAAGGTTTATGCACGTTTTCGTGTAGTTTCCCACAGTGTTATGCACAGAATAACAGGCATGGAGGGCGAGTCACTTGCCAAAACCCTGACGCCCCCGAGCTTTGACGCCAGTTAGCATACGGTATGAAGTTGGGGTAAGATGGAGATGTGAATTTTGTTGCATCCAGCCGGTTGCATGTTGCTCTTCCCCGAGGCCCAAGATGATAACTCTGTTGGTTCGATTGCAAAAACGTTTGTTATGGCTGTTGCTGGCTATGCTGTTGCTCGTCTCATCAGGGACCGTGCAGGCGCAGTCTGGCCAAAAGGTGGTGTTCATGCAATATGAGGGGGCTGTCACGCCGGCGATGCTGACTTATCTGCAACGGGGGTTGGTGTTTGCAGAGGGTATGCAGGCGGAAGCGGTGATCTTTGCCATTGATACGCCCGGGGGCTCGGTGGATATCACCCGGCAGATATCGCAGGCGATGCAGCAATCGACGGTGCCCGTGATCGTGTATGTGTATCCGGCTCGGGCCTGGGCGGCTTCGGCCGGGACCATTATCACGCTGTCGGGGAATCTGGCTGCCATGGCGCCCGAGACGTTTATCGGCGCTGCTTCGCCGGTGAGCTCCAGTGGTGCGGACTTGCCCGATACGGCCAAGCATAAAGAGGAGGAGGCCTTGGCCGCTTTGGCGCGCTCGTTGGCAGAACGGCGAGGTGCGGCGGCTGTGGCGTGGGCAGCCGAGACGGTGCTCTCGGCCCAAGCCTCTACGGCAGAAGAAGCACTGGCCGTGGGCGCAATTGATGTGATTGCCAGGGATGTCCCGGATTTGTTGTCGCAGTTGGATCAAGCGGTGGTCGTGGTACAGGGGCAGACCAGGACGTTGCATCTGGCCGATGCCGGGGTGGAGACCTTTTCTGTGAACTGGATCGAGAAAATGTTGAGGGTTTTGAGCAATCCAGCGGTGGCAGCAATTTTGTTGACGCTGGGCTTGAACGCAATCTTGTATGAACTGAGCGCTCCGGGTGGCTATGTGGCTGGCGGCGTGGGGGTGATCTCGCTCATCCTGGCATTTTATTCGCTGGGGACGCTTGAAGCCAATTATGCCGGTTTGGCGTTTATTGCTGTGGCCTTTATCTTGTTTATCGTCGAGTTGAAGGCGCACACGGGAGGGATTTTGACGGCGGCGGGGGTGGGAGCCTTTGTGTTGGGCTCTGCTATTTTGTTCAATACGCCCTTTTTTGCCGTGCCTTGGGCGACGATCATTGGCTTGGCTCTGGCGATGGGCTTATTCGTGGCGCTGGGGCTGACTGCGGTGTTGCGCACGCAAAAAAAACCGCCCGTGTGGGGCGGCGAATCGCTGACCGGGCGCCAGGGGCAGGCGCACAGCGACCTGGATCCAGAGGGCATGGTTTATGTGATGGGGGAATTGTGGGGAGCGACTGCGGTTGATGAGACGATTGCATCGGGGGAAGCGGTCGTGGTGGTGGGCAGGCAGGGAAATCATTTGTCGGTGCGCCGTCTGTCCTCATGAGCTGAGGAGAGGCTGTTGCCGGGGCCGATCAGCGCTTGTGGAACTCTTGGGTCTGTCTTTCCAGCACATAGCCCATGGCACGCAGCAACCCGGCTTCGCCCGCAGTGGGGCGCGTGCGCCGCAGTAAGCGTTCCACCTTGATACGCTTGGCAGCCTCTTGCCCGGGCTTGAAGAAGCCGGTGCGCTCCAGAACGTTGAGGATCGATTCCAGGGCGTCGTTGAATTCGGTTTCGGTGGCAGGGGGGTCTTTGGGATCGATGGTGTGCGGGAGAAATGCTTGATCTGCGGTGGCGGCCTGCCAAATATCGTAAGCAATGAGAAGCACAGCCTGGGCCAGGTTTAGGGATTGGTAGTCGGAGTGGGTGGGAATGCTGACTTGATAGTGGCAACGCTGAACGACTTCATTGGGCAGGCCCCAGTCTTCACGCCCGAAGAGGATGGCCGGGGACCCGACCTGCGTGTGGGCCAGTAAGAGGGGGGCCAATGTTTTGGGCGTGAGGGCTTCGGAGCCCAAGCGGCGAATGCGATTACTGGCAGCCACCGTGAGATTGACATCCTTCAGGGCGCTGGGCAGGGTCTCGTAGAAGCGAATTGTTTTCTGAAAGGCCTCGCTGCGGTGGGCGGCGGCGCTGATCATGGCGGGATCATAGCGCTTGGGCCTGACCAGACGTAGCTGGCTGAGCCCCATGTTCATCATAGCACGCACCACTCCCCCGATATTGGCGGGGTTTTGGGGCTCGACTAAAACGATGATGATCTGGTTCAGGTTGGTGTGTGGTGGGGACGGGGACATGAGATTTGGGTGTGAGATAGTGAACGTTTATACTTTGTTTATACGCAAACTGATTTATGTCAGTGTCTGCACAGATGGTATTATAATAGAGTAGAGTTTGTACAGTTTGCTAGCTAATCACATCAACCCTATATCGTTCCAAAGGAAGGAACACTATGACCAATGATGTAATCATACATGATGTCGTTGTTGTCGGTGCCGGTCTGGCCGGTACTTGGGCAGCAATGACCGCCGCCGAAAATGGTGTGAAGGATGTGGCAATTTTATCCAAAATCCATCCTTTACGCTCCCACAGTGGTGCAGCTCAAGGTGGTATTGCCGCGGTTCTCAATAATGTGCGCCCCGTAGCGGGAACAGGGCCGCGCGGCCCTCTGGAACAAATTCCGCCGGGAGAAGATCCCGTCGATAGTTTTGACCTTCATATGTTCGACACCATCAAAGGGTCGGACTGGTTGGGCGATCAAGATGCTATCGAAATTCTGGTCAAAGACGCTCCGGACGTTGTGGTTCAGTATGAACACATGGGGTGTGTGTTCAGCCGAACGCCCGACGGACGCATTGCCCAACGTCGTTTCGGCGGCCACAGTGCCCCCCGCGCCAACTTCTCCGCCGATCGTACAGGCCTCGTGCTCTTGCACACCATCCACGAACAGGCATTATACCATAACGTCAAGTTTTATTCTGAATGGTACGTGATGGACCTCATTATCGAAGATAACATCGCACGCGGGGTGGTGGCTATCAACGTGCTGACAGGGAAAATTCAGATGATTCGGGCCAAAGCAGTGATGTTTGGCACCGGCGGCTATGGACAAGCCTACAAAGTGACATCGAATGCCTATGCCAATACGGGGGATGGCGTCGCCATGGCTTATGATGCCGGCGCCCCCTTAATGGATATGGAATTTGTCCAGTTCCATCCCACCGGACTGTATCGTCACGGCTTCTTGATGACCGAGGCATGCCGTGGCGAAGGCGGATACTTGATCAATAAAGATGGGGATCGCTTCATGTCCAAGTATGCGCCCGAAAAAATGGAATTGGCCCCCCGCGATCTGGTCAGCCGTTCTGAACAGACCGAGATCAATGAGGGCCGCGGCGTCATGGAGGATGGCCAGGGGCTTTTCCTGGACATGCGCCATTTAGGACGCGAAAAAATTATGGAGCGATTACCGGAAGTGCGGGATTTGGCGATTGCCTTTGCGCACGTCGATGCGATTGACGAGCCGGTTCCCATTCAGCCTACGGCTCACTACAGCATGGGCGGCATCCCCACCACTGCTGACGGCGAAGTACTGGCCAATGCCAAGGGAGATCTCGTGACAGGCTTTTTTGCTGCTGGCGAGGTTGCCTGCGTAAGCGTGCATGGCGCCAATCGCCTGGGCACCAACAGCTTGCTGGAAGCCTCGGTATTTGGCCGACGGGCGGGCCACGCCATCGCTGACTTCGTCAAGGGCGGAGCCAAGCTTTATCCTGTCACCAGCGATCCCGTCAAACGGAATCATCAACAAGTGCAGCAGCTTTTTGACAATGACGGCCCGGAATTGGTCGAAGATATTGTTCAGGAGCTCAAGACGACAATGACCAATAAAGCGGGCATCTACAGGAACGAAGAAGACCTCAAATCGGCCCTGGATACCATCCACAGACTACAACAGCGCTTCAAAAATATCCGGGTGATGGATAAGAGCAGCCGCTTCAACACCAATCTGTCGATGACATTGGAGGCCAAACATCTCCTTACCTTTAGCGAAGTGATTGTGCAGGGTGCGTTGAATCGTACAGAGAGCCGGGGAGCCCATTCCCGCACAGATCATCCCAAACGTGATGATGAGAGCTGGCTGAAACACACAATGGCCCATAAAGGCGAAGATGGCCGACCCCAGCTCAGCTATAAAGACGTCACCCTTTATTGGGATCGCTTCCCCCCGCAAGAACGCAAGTATTAATGTAAAAAGTCATGTGTAGATCGTGTTCATCCCGTCTTTCATAACCAGCACGTTTTACGGTTTCATACTTGAGGAGTAATGAAAACATGTCCAACGATAACACTCAACGCACCGTTACAGTCAGTATCCAACGCTTCGATCCTGATGTAGATAAAAAGCCGCATATGCAGGACTATCAGGTGGAAATGACGAAGGGGATGACGATATTGGATGCGTTGCATGAAATAAAAACCCACCAGGACGGCTCGGTCACCTATCGCCGTTCTTGTCGTCATGGCATTTGTGGCAGTTGTGCGATGCTCATCAACGGCCGCAACACACTGGCATGCAAAACGCCGCTTATCGATGAGGTCGGCCATAAAAATCGGGTAACGCTTGGCCCCTTGCCCTACCTCCCCATCATCAAAGACATGGTTGTAGACCGCACGACTTTTTGGGAGCAATATCTACGTGTGAAACCATGGCTGATTCCTCCTGATGACATCCCCGAAAAAGAATTTCGCATGAGCAAGGAAGAGGTCAACGCCTTGCATGACGCCGAAAGCTGCATCATGTGCGGCGCCTGTTACTCCTCTTGCACCGTGATTGGCCTCAACAAACATTACGTCGGTCCTCATGCCCTGCTCAAAGCGTTTATGCGGGTGATGGACCCTCGCGATGAGGCACCGGGGCAGCGTCTGGCAGATCTGGATGGCGCCGATGGCGTCTATCGATGCCATACCGTCTTCAATTGCATCGATGCCTGCCCCAAGGGGCTCAATCCCACCCAGGCCATCGAAACGCTGCGCAAACTGGCGCAGAAAAGAAAGAAGTTCGAAACGACCCGGCGCAAACGCCAACAACATCTGCACGAACCGATTCCCGCCAAGTAGCACCTCAGCCAGGCCGCCAGCAGGCAGCCCTTCCCGGTTCGACTGGCTTGCTGGTCCGATAGCCTCCTGGCTGTTCCTTAGGAGTGATTCTCATGTACAAAACCACTGGTTTTATTAGCTTCTTCCTGCGCCGTCTCACTGGCATCGCTCTTGTGCTCTATCTTTTCATGCACCTTTGGGTGATCGGCTCGGCTACAGGGGGCCCCGAAGTATTCAATGCCCGGCTCAATGCTGTGCAGACCCCTATTTTCAAGCTGCTGGAGATTGCGCTGCTGGCAGCCGTGGTCTACCATGCCTTCGATGGTATCCGCCTGCTGATCGTGCATTATTTCGACGTCACCGACTACCGCAAAAGCCTGTTTTATGCTGCCTTTGTCGTGGCGGCCATTTTGACCGTGGCGGGCGGCATTCCCTTGTTTCTGTTCATGTTAGAGGGAGCTGGTTGATCGGAAATCTCCCCACCCAGTTCTGACCTCAATCTCTGTTTCTCACTCAACCTGGAGAACTTGTGATGAGAGTTTTTCAATTACAACGCTGGAGCGCCATCGCCCTGCTTTTCTTCCTCACCATCCACATGATTGTGGTGCACTACCCGCCCTTCCACATCAACTTTGATAATATCCTTGTCCGTCTCGAAAATCCAGTGTGGAAAGTGATCGACATCCTTTTCCTGCTCTCGGTGCTGGTGCACGCCCTCACCGGAGCGTATCAGGTTATCACCGATGTCGATCGGGCGTTTGATTATCGCAAAGGCCTGGCCTGGGCCGCGGCAGTCATTGGCGTCGTCGCCTTCGTTTATGGCGCCGCCACCATCTGGGCCTTCCAACTCCCCGTCTGATTTTCCTGCTGCGGTCAAGCTGGAGCCGAAAAACAACCACAGGTGGCGCGGACTGCTCGGATGTTATGTTTCCATCTGGGTAATCCGTGCAATCTGTGGTTTTTTTAGTTTCACGCCGGTACCCGTTTTCCTCCCCTGTTCGCACTCGCCCCCTTCCCTTTATGACCGTCCAAGAATTCGCCCAAAAAATTGTCGCCAATGTTGGCCAGGTGGTGATTGGCAAAAAAAACATCACCGAACTGGCGCTCATCGCCCTCCTGTGCGAAGGGCATATCCTCTTCGAAGATGTCCCCGGCATCGGTAAAACGACCCTCGCCAAAACACTGGCTCGGTCGTTGGGGTGTGATTTCGCCCGTATCCAATTCACACCCGACCTCCTGCCGTCGGATGTCACCGGCATTTTTTGGTACAACCAGAAAACCCAAAGCTTCGAGTTTCGACCCGGCCCCATCATGGGCCAGATGGTGCTGGCCGATGAAATCAACCGCGCCACCCCGCGCACCCAGTCAGCCCTGCTCGAAGCCATGCAAGAGCGCCAGATTACCGTCGATCGCGACACCTTTGCCCTGCCCCAGCCCTTTTTAGTGATGGCGACCCAAAACCCCATCGAACTCGAAGGCACCTTTCCTCTGCCCGAGGCCCAGGTAGACCGCTTTCTGATCAAAACATCCCTCGGGTATCCCACTGCGGTGGAGGAAGATCAACTGCTTTTGCGCTACGCCCGTCAGGATCCACTGATCGACCTGGAACCGGTCGTGGACGCCGCCGACATCCTGGCCATGCAGCAGCTTGTGCGCCAGGTGCGGGTCGAAGATGTGCTACGCGGCTACATGGTGCAGGTCGTGCGGGCCACGCGCGAGCACCCCGCCGTCGATTTGGGCGTCAGCCCCCGCGGCTCGTTGGCCCTCTATCGCACGGCCCAAGCCTACGCCGCCATTCGCGGCCGCGACTACGTCCTGCCCGACGATGTCAAGGCCATGACCCCCTACGTGCTCACCCACCGCATTCATATCAGTCCCCAAACCCGCCTGCGCGGCCGCACACCTTCAGAGGTCATCGCCGAAGTGATCAACGAGGTTGAAGTGCCGGTGTTCCAATGATCGGGATGCAACACCGGGCCTACTTCGCCCAGGCAGGAGATCAGGATGTCGGATGAAATGCGCCGCATCCGTCGCCAGATGCGCGGCCCCGATGCCCACGAGGCCCGGTCGGCCATGCAGGCTTCGGGACGCCAGGAAAAATCCGGCATCCGCCAACAAATCGGGCAACTGCCCGGCTTTTTTGGCTACGGCAGGCGCACCCGCGACATGCAGGTGCAGGAACAGTTTAGCGAAGCCTGGTTCGCCATGGCGCTGCTCTTCACCCTGGGCGGGCTGATCTGGAAACTGGATGGTCTGCTGTTGATGGCCGCGTTGCTGGTTGCCATCATCATCGCCAGTTGGGCCTGGAACCAGCTCGCCACGTTCGGCCTGGATTACGAACGCCATTTTTCGCTACGGCGGGCATTTGTGGGCGAAACCGTCGAGCTGAAGCTGACCGTGTCCAACCGAAAATTCTTACCCGTGAGCTGGCTACGGGTGGCCGACATCTTCCCCCTGCAACTGCCGCTTATTGATCGCAACGTGGCCAAACGCGGCGACACCAATCAGGGCGAGTTTTCCACCTTTTGGTCATTGAAATGGTTCCAGCGCCTCAGTCGCAGCTATCAATTACAGGCAGCAGAACGCGGCTTTTTCCGCTTTGGCCCCGCTCAAATCGAAACCGGCGATCTCTTCGGCTTGTTTCGCACCACGCACGTGTGGCCACAAGAAGATATCCTCATCGTCTACCCCCAGATCGTCCCCCTTGTGGATTTGGGATTGCCCGCCAAAGAGCCGTTTGGGGACCTCAAATCTGCACAGTTCATGTTCGCAGACCCCATCCGCACGGTCGGCGTGCGTGATTACCATCCCGAAGACGACTTCCGGCGCCTGCACTGGAAGGCCACGGCCCGTCGCCAAAAGCTACAAACCCGTGTACTGGAACCGGCCACCTCGCACAATCTGATCGTGGCCCTTAATGTCGCCACCCTGGCCCAACACTGGCGTGGCGTCATCCCCCAAGTGCTGGAACAGGCCATCAGCGTGGCGGCATCGGTGGCCTATTACAGCGTGCAACAACGCTGGTCCACCGGCCTCCTGGCCAATGGCGCCCTGCCGCGCTCCGACCAGTCCATCAAAGTTCCGCCGGGCCGCGCCCCCGGCCAGATGACCGCCATTCTGGAAATGCTGGCCGCGGTCACCCCCTTTGCCACCGCCCCCATCGAAAGACTGCTGCTGACCGAAAGCCCGCACTTGCCCTGGGGCAGCACCCTCGTTTTGGTCACCCCCATCATCACCGATGACATCGCCGCCGCTCTGCTCGATCTCAAACGCATGGGCCGCCGCCTTGCCCTCATCAGCCTGGATCCGGCTCCGCTGCCACCGGCGCTGCGCCATATGCTTGCATATCGGGTGCCGCTGGGCGATATGCCCGAACTCGATCTCAGTCAACCCATCAGCGGCCTGGAATCGGTGCTCAGCCCGCAGCAGCGCCAACAGCAAACCATCCACCAGGCGGGGGTAGCCTTACGACCTCCTCAATCCTGACTATGTTGTCTGACGTTTTTTTCTTCTGGCGCCAGGGGAACTGGCTGCACAATGCCCTGTTTCTGGCACTGGCCGGCATGGAAATGGCGTGGTTGACGCCCATCGTTATCAGCCTGAACAAGCGTAGTTGGCAAACGCCGGGGCTGTTATTCATGCTGGGGCTGGGGACGATTCTGGTGATCATGATGCTGGTCGCCAACTACCTGTCCTTGCGCCAGGTCGATTCTCCGGCCTTCGAGCTGGCAGTGCTGGCCGCCATCGTCCTCATGGGCCTGCTGGTTTTGCGCCTGTACGTGTTTTGGGGCGAGCCGGTCTTCAGTATGCACTGGCTGACGGTGTTATTTGCGGCCGACGACCCCCGGCGCATCGAGGTGTTTTGGGTGCTGGGCGTCATGGCTTATTTGTGGTGGCGCGGGATAAGCTTCTTACAGCGCCAAGTGGGCTTTTTTGTCATTGGCCTTGACTTTCGCAAAGGCGTGCTGGGGCTGATCGTCGGGGTAGTGGTTTTTTCCAAACTGGTCGGCCAATCCCCCACCCTGTTTATCTACGCCTTCTTCTTTTTTAGTTTGATGGCGGTGGCCCTGGGCCGCATCGAAGATAAAATGCGTGCCCGCGGCGATGCCGGCCCCGGCCTGTCTGCGAGCTGGTTGCTGGTGTTGGGGACAGCCAGCGGGGGGGTATTGCTGCTGGCTGCAGGCCTGCACTGGCTGTGGAGCCTGCGTAATTTCGTCTGGCTGGGGCGCATTCTGACGCCACTCACCGCCGGCCTGACGCGGGTACTCGAACCCATTCTTCTCTTTTTGCTCAGCTTACTTGAGCCGATTTTCCAGTGGCTCATTCATTTCATCCAATCCCGCATGGGGCCCGACGCCGAAACCGCTCCTCTCATCACCATGCCGCCCAGTGCCGCCGAAATGTTTGGCCAGAATGGCAATGGCGAATTGCCCGGATCGCAGGTTCCGCCGTGGTTGATCATCCTGTTTCGCTATATCCTGCCCATCCTCCTCATTGTGCTGGTATTGTTCGTACTGGTGCTGTGGCTGGAACGGCATCGCACGAGGCGACGCCCGCTGACCGCCACCGAAAACCGACAAACCATCGCCAAAGAAGAGCGTCGGGGCCTGGGCGAGGTGCTACAGCAAGGCTGGCAGCGGCTGCGTAATTGGGCCGATCTGGTGGGGCGCTACGGGGTGGGGCGGCGATTTTATGCCGCGCTTTCGGTGCGACATCTCTACGCCAATCTGCAGCACTTGGCGGCGCAGCGGGGCTATCCCCGCGCCGGCGCCCAAACCCCAAACGACTATCTTCCCCAACTGCAGCAGGCCTTCCCCGGGCAAGAAACAGCCCTGGCACAGCTCACCCGCGCCTACAACGCCGTCGAATACGGGCATGCCGCCACCTCGGAAGTCGAACTCGAGCACCTGCGCGCCGCCTGGGCAGCAATTCGAATCGCTGCTCACGAAACCCCCCCTGCCATGTAATTCGCCATGTCTGACGTCCATGATCGCCTGGAACGCCTGCGCAAAGCCGGCCGGCTCAAACGCCGTTCGTCGTGGGCCTCCCCTTTGCGCTCCCCGACCCCTCCCACGCTACCCGAAACAGGCGGCCACGACCTCCTGACGCTGCCGGGGGTAGAGGAAATAGCGGGAAGCAACGGGCGCTTCTTGCTGCGCACCATCCGCTACGAACTCTCGTATCAGCAAGGACGGGTGCCCCTGCAAGATCTGCTACAGGTATCAGCGGCCGCAGCCACCCATCTCAGCGGCAAAGACGCGCTTCCAGACTTCGACTTTCGGCATGCCGTGTTCATCGATACCGAAACCACCGGGCTGGCGGGCGGCACCGGCACCATTGTGTTTTTAACCGGGGTGGGCCGATTCGAAGCAGATGCCTATGTGGTGCGCCAGTATTTCGCCCGCAATCCGGCCGAAGAACCGGCTTATCTGGCGCATTTGGCCGCTTTGCTGGACACAGCCAGCGGCCTCGTCAGCTTTAACGGCAAGGCGTTCGATATTCCTTTGCTGCGCACACGTTTTATCCTGGCCGGACTCGATCCCGGCTTTGTCCGGCTCCCTCATCTCGATCTCCTGCATCCCGCCCGCCGCTTGTGGCGACAGCGCCTGGGATCATGCACGCTGCAACAGCTCGAAACGCACATTCTCCAGCATCAACGCTCATCTGCCGACGTTCCTTCCTGGCAGATTCCCGACATCTGGTTTCGCTATGCCAATGGTGAGAATAACAATGATCAGATAGCGAGCGTGCTCTCCCATAATCAGGAAGACATCGTCAGCATGGCCCCACTGGCGCACGTGCTGGGCGGCACCTTATGCGGGCAACTGCCGCCGCACCCGCATGATCTGGCGGCGCTGGCCCGGCATTGGTCGCGCACAGGCGACACCGCCGGCGCCGAAGCAGCCTATCAACAAGCGCTAGCCGGCTCGCAATCCCCCTCGCAGCGGAGTCAGCTCATGCTGGAACTGGCTTCCATGCTCAAACGCAGGCGTGGCCGGACAGCGGCAGTCTCGTGGTGGCAGATGATCGCCGCGGATGAAACATGTGCCACCGTCACCGCCCACATAGAGCTGGCGAAATATCATGAATGGGAGAGTGGCCAGTTGCACGTCGCCCTGCAGTGGACGGAGCAAGCCCTGGCCCGGGCGCAGAACTGGCGCCCGAGCACTGAACGCAGCCAAATCCTGGCTGCACTGGAGCATCGTCAGCAGCGATTGCAGCGCAAGCTGGCGGCTCAGGCCTCGTGATGGCCGTTGGGACGCGACCCATTTTCGGAGGGGGGCGGACTCATACGCTGCGTGTTGACATCCTCGATGAGTTCCAGGATGGTATCTGCCACATCGAGATAGGGGGGCTGATCGGCATAGTTGTGATGGATCTGCGCCACAACCCGGCGCAGCACGCCTTCGTTGACATCGGCCAATGCCCGGGTGCGTTCCAGCCAGCGCTTGCGTAACTGCTCGTTTTCGTGATTGGCCGCGACCACGGCTATCTGGGCGGGTAAGGCTGCGCCCAGATTCCAACTGGAGACGTTCATACCCAACTCGCGGGCGGCGTTGGCCCAGTAATAAACCAGCATGGGGTTGATCAACCCCCGCATACGCGCCCACAGCGAGTCGTCTTCCTGCACCAGGGCAAAAAAGGCCAGATAGTACCGCTGGGAGCCGCTGTAATCGCGCTGGACTTGCGAGAGTTCGCCGGCCCGCACAGAGGCATACGAGGCCATGTACCAGCGCAGATCTTCCAGAGTGGCTCCCGACATCTGTTTTTCGATGGCATCCCATTGCATCCGGCAGGCATAGAGATAGCTGCGCGCCGAGGCCGTGAAGTCTTGTGAACGTTGAATCATGGCGCGTTTGGCCAGCGTGCTGGCTTTTTCGGGCCCCACATGAATGGTGTCGGGCAGTTGGATTTGTTCGATCTCGCGGCAAATGCTCTTGAGCACCGGATGATCGCAGAAGGGGATGGTGGCGTGGCCCGGCAGCCGGTAGCGTTCGCCCTGGTGCACAATCAGCTTGCGGCTTTCGAGATCGACCAGCAAGCTCTGAATATAATCTGTTTGATCGGCATCGTTGAGCAGAATGGCGGCTAATTCACTTTCATTGATATCAAGACCGGCGTGCAGAATAGCAAACACAAAACCCGCTTCTGCCCGGCTCACAAAGGCGGCCTCACTGTCGATGTCCGGGCTCAGCCACACGGGGACGCGTACCGAGGCGGATTGGTCGCCGTACGAAAATGTGTGTTGGCGGAAGCCCATCTGCCAGATGTGACGCAACATGGTCTTGCTGCGGCCCAAGCCCTGGCCTTCGTAGCGTTCCCGCAACAGCTCCAACAGGTCGTCGGTGGTGTGGGCTCCGGGGTGCTCATTGAGCTGGCGATAGATATCGCGCAAAACATCGCGCCGGGTGGCAAAATCGGCCGAGGTCATCTTCAGCCGCTCGAATATCTGGCGATAGTGCTCGGCCAGGATGTTCTCGGTGGTTTCGGTCGCCTTGGTTCCGGTCATTTGCACCGAGTATTCCGATAATCCTTGATCCGAACCCACGGCAAAGTTTTTAGGCGCCACGTACAGTTTCAGGTCTTTGAGATACAGATTGATGAAGGCGGCATTTTCGGCCAACCAATCCTTAAACTGGGTGTAGCCCAGGTTGATCTCATTAAAAGTGGAATCCATGGAGATCATCGTGCGCTTGAGTTCGGTGGCAGGCACCGGCACCTCGCCGCGCTGGCCGTGCGAGCGCAGGGCTTTGAGCAACAGAGTGTGTGCGTTTTCCAGATCGGTGCGCAGTTGTTCCGAGCTGGGCGACGTGTCACCGAGCAGGGTTTCCAGATAGATGAACTCATCGCACGATTTGACCAGCAGACGATGGGTGATGTTGCGGGGGCCAATGCCCAGGGTGTACTTGCCAAATTCCCGTAACTTGCTTACCAGAGCCCCAAAGTCGCTATCGCCCGAGACTATCACGAAGGTCTTGATATGGGGGCGGGTCATGGCGATCTCGATGGCATCCACCGCCATGTGGATATCGGCACGGTTTTTGCCAGCGCGTACGCTGTACATCTGGATCAGGTCGATGGCGTTTTCCATCAATTCGTCGCGATAATGCGCAAAACGGCCCCAGTCCCCATACGCACGCTTGGTCACCACCACCCCCCGGCTTTGCAGATATTCGATCACAGGCGTCAGTTCGAAGTCGAGAAAGACTTCCTCGGCCCAGCGGGCGATGTTTTCAAAATCAATAAATACGGCTAATTGGTCTTTCATTTTTTTAATTTTCCTTCGTAAAGGTTGTTGAGGGGGACGGCATCGTACACACTCGACAACAAGTATGCACAATGTCGACCTGACCCATTATAATGGACTGGAGCCTGGCGAAAAGTGCTTTTGTCGTTGGACAAGGCATTTTTTAATCACAGAGGGCACAGATATCACAGATTTTTAGGTTTCTTTCCTTTTGCTTCTGTGAAAAGCTGTGTAAATCTGTGGATAAAGTAGAAAATGCCGGTGTTCAGTAATGGATCAAACTTGTTCCCCCTGAGGTTATGAGAAAGTGAACGATATGTCAAGATTTGATACAGCAAAGCAAGATTCCGATCCCACGCAGGCGCTGCAACGCCTGAAGCGGCAGGCCATCGTCGTGGTGTTGGTGCAGATTGCCGGCGCCCTGGCCCTGGCGCATCTGTTGTCCTCGTTCTGGCCGCAGCCGGTGGTGATGCGCTGGGCGCTGGTGACCATGGTGGCTTTTCTACACATCTGGTCGCTGACATGGCGACAATTGCCCAGCCATCGCAGCGCCGACGGCACCGCATATTTGCCGGCGTTGGGGCCGGGCAATCTCCTGAGCCTGTTTCGCGCCTGGCTGCTGGCCTGTCTGGCCGGATTCGTCCTCACGCCGTGGCCACCGGGAATCTGGGCCTGGCTGCCGGCATTATTGGTCACGCTGGCCACCCTCAGCGGTACCTTCGATGGCTATGCCGCCCGCGTGTCCGGCTATGCCTCGGCTTTGGGAGATTTCCTGGATGCTGAGCTGGACGCCTTGGGCATACTCGTTGTGGTCAGCGTTGCCATCCATCTCGGCCACCTGCCCCTGTGGTTTCTGATCATCGGCCTGGCCCGCTATGTGTTTACGACGGCGTTGTCCTGGCGACAGCGCCTGCATCGCCCCAGCCATCCTCTGAGTCCCAGCGTCATGCGCCGGATGTTGGCGGGGATGCTGATGGGCTTTCTGACCGTGACTCTCTGGCCCATTGTCAATCTACAGGTCATGACCCTGACGGGGGCGGTGTTCGCTGTTCCCTTTCTGGCGATCTTTCTGCGGGATTGGCTGGTGGTGAGCACCCGTCTGGACGTGTCATCGCCGACTTATGAACGCTGGCAGGCGAGGGCGCAAAAGGTCTTCATGGGCTGGTTGCCGTTGGGCCTGCGCCTGATCGGCGGGCTGGCGCTGGTGGCAGTCCTTTGGCAGGGGATGACTCAGTTTAGGGAAAGTGTCGCTGCCTTCAGCGATTTCGGTTATCCGGCAGCCACATGGTTGCTGGCCCTGTTTTTGCTGCTGGAGGTGGTGGGCCTGCCGCTGTTGGTGTTGGGGGTGGCCGGGCGATGGGTGGCGCTGCTGCTGCTACTCCCCGTCGGCTTCACCGCCCTGACTTCGGTTGCAGGCCCCGAACATCTGATTGTTCTACTGGCCTGCGTTTATGGTTTGATCTTTGGCAGCGGCTGGCGTTCGCGGTGGCAGCCCGAAGAGGCCTGGTTCAGGCGCTAACCAGGCGCATCACGGATGCGCCTGACGCAAAAGGAATTCCCCCGCCCACCATCTATGGACTTACGCCGAGCTGGTCTGGGGGGAAGATGGGGGGAGGTAAGGCACGCTGATAGAGAGGCAACTGCACCGCTTCCAGGGACGGTGTCATCTGTGGGGCCGCCCCTAATTTGAGCTTTTGTCCGGCGCGGAGTTTGTTGTTCTTGAGTCGATTCCATTGCTTGATCTGCCGGACACTGACATGGCAGCGACTGGCAATCCGGCGCAGGGTGTCGCCGCGGCGGACACGAACGCTGTTGCCACAAAAGGAGTTGGCAACGGGGCTATTCGAGCTCACAGGTATTTTCAGCCTTCGCCCGCTACGAATCAGGGAGCTCTTGAGGTTATTAGCCCTACGAATGGCCCGCACACTGGTGTGGTACCGTTGTGCCAGTGCCGACAAAGTGTCACCTGCCCGTACCCGATACCAAACATATCCCCCGTCGTGCAGTTTGTCGGCGTAAACAGCCGGTGTGATGAGTAGAAACAGAATGGCGACACCAGCCAACACGAGTGCAATTCTCCCTCGAGATAAGCACGGCAAACGCCACGGCGCACACGAAATACGTACTACGGCACGCTGGCATGTTGGCCGAAAACTGGGGGGAAAACGAACGACGGGGAACATGTTGGGCCCTGCAGTGAGGGCCAGAAGGGTGGGAAGGGGGGATAATTAAGAAGCGAGTTGTGCTTTGGCACAGAGGTGGCGATGGATGCTCAAAACGATGCCACGGTTCACAACGCGCTTATCACCAAAGGAGGGATGTCGCTATTTTCAGTTGGCAGGAATGAAGGGAGAGATTATTGTACAGGGGATAGAAAAAATACGCAACAGGGCTTTTTGGGGGTGCGTTTCAGTAAATTGGGCGTAAGGTTGGAGGTGACGCTGCGGCGCATCACGGATGCGCCGAGCGCTTCCTTTTTTCGTGTGTTGGCCGCATCCATGATGATGCGGCCAACACACGCCACTAAAAACATGGGACGCCCCCTTTACGGACTCTGCCAGGCAATGCCCAAGGCAAACACGCCGTTATCGGGATCGCCGCTAAAGGACCCGATCGTAGCATGATAGTGCCCCGCTGGCAGCGACAGCGTGCTTTGCAGTGCCGGTACGATTTCTTGCTTTTGGGCGACAAGCCCCTGGCCGTGGCTAAAAGCATCGTAGTTCTGCAACCACCAATGATCGTCGACGCCTTCTCGCCCGGCATACGTGTCACCCACTGTGATCCCGGGGTCTTCGGCCTCGAACAGAAACACCCGGCCAGCAGCATCGGTGAGTCGGACGTCGTCGTAAACGGCATCAAAGCCGGAGATGGGCCCGACCCACAGAATCACCTTTCCCCCACGCACATCAATTTCTCCAGCATCGATCTGCCAGGGGCTGCTGCTGGTATTGCCCATGAACACCTGCTGGGGCACGAATTCACTGCCATCGGGCAGATAGGCGCTGGAGGAAGGATTCTGGGGCGGGATAGCGCTGGGGGTGGGAACTATGCTGGGGGCTGCCCCGACGGGTTGGGCTTCGTGAATGGGGGTGTTCGCTACCATGTAGCTGCTAAATGCCAGTACGCCATTGCCATAATAATGATCCTCCAGCAACCCATCGGGCCATCGGGCTTGCAGCGCCGGCAGGCGATCCATATGATTGGGGGTGAGAATCCACACCAGGGGCGGTCCCGGGCAGCGGGCAATGAGTCCCTCGGGCGCGGCGGCAGGCAAATCCAAAAGCGGACGCGGCCAGGCCAGGAAATAGGTCTCGCGTACCGCCAGTTGGAAAGGATCGCTGAAGTTGCACACGGCCATGTCGGCGGGCAAGGTGGCAATGTAGCGCCCGACCCGCGCCTGGCCGCGGGCGTTGAACGATACCGTATTGTCATAGAGCTGCCAGTTGCCCCAGCCGGCTACGCCGATGCCGCCCAAGGCGATCACGGCCAGCAGCCAGGGCGCCTGACGGGCATTCGGGGCCACCAGCCCTTGCAGCAGGATCAGGCCCCGATCAATTGCCAGACCGGCCAGCAATGCTGCGACCGGCAGAATCCCCACTAAACGCGGCCAGAAAGGGGCATTGTTGGTGAGAATACTGCCCAAAACCAGGATAGTTGTCATCCAGATTAAAACCAGCCCCGGCCCCGGTTTGCGCCAGTGCCGCAAACTGAAGCCAACCCCCAACGCCACCCAGGGCGCCAGCAGCGAGCTGAACATGGGATGGGGGTAGCCAAATTGGGTGCTGGAATCGATGCTATGGTGGAACATCAGCAACGAGCGCTTGATCTGTTCCCCCAGCACTGCCCATTGCGACGAAAGCCCATATTTGCCCTGCAAATGCGTCATCACCGGTTCGTAAAACAGGAACACGGAGCGACTGCGTTCCAAAAGGGCTTCGCTGTGGGTGGCAAAATAAATCAGCGAGGGGCCTAGCGCCACCAGTCCCCCGGCTGCCAGCAGGAAGAGGGCCTTACGATTTTGTGTCAGCCACTGGCGCCGGAATAGCCACATATACAGCAGGCTGATGGCCAGGATGAAAACGATGACACGGCTGGAATAGTACATCTGCAGGCCCAGCCCCAGCAACACGCCGGCGGCGGCCAGCGCCGCCGGACGACGGGCTTTGAGTCCATCCACCACAAAGAACAGAGCCACGACCAAAAAGGACCACGGATCCATGTATTCGGCAATGCGCGAAAAGTGGATGTGGGGGATGTTGACAGCCAGGATGGCTGTGGCCAGCAGGGCGAGGCGATGGCGATCAAACAGGCGCCAGGTGAGCAAGTACAGGCCCAGGAGCACGATCATGCCCCCGATCACTGAGGCCATACGCAGGCCGAAGATATCATTGCCGAAGAATTTGAGTGTGAGTGTGGCGGGCATGAATGCCAGCATGGGGATGTTGGCCCAGCCTTCATGGAACCAGCCACTGCTGCCACCGGCCAGGATATCGCGGGCTTGCAGGCCATGCGATGCCATGTCGCCGTGGAAATCATGGGGGATCAGCGCCAGGTGATAGAATCGCAGCCAGAAACCGCCGATCAACACCAGCAGCAAAAAGGCCACATGATACCAGCGCCAGGCAGGCGAGGCTTCGCTTTGGGGCCCGGCCTGGCGACGCCACCACGGCCATAGCACCTGCGCCCCCACAAAGAGCAGCAACCCGGCCAACCACAAGGCCCGCACGAGGCCATTTTCGCCCTTCCACACAAAGAGGAACATGCTGGCCCCGTAAGGGAGCAGGGCCACGGCCAGCCAGCGCCAGTGGTGGCGCCAAATGGGCAAACGTTCGCCGCGGCTCGCCGCCTGCCACGTGGCGCGGCGCGGCTGATCCGCGCGCACGATGCGAGCGTCGGGCGGACGCTGGCCGGGATAAGGGCGGCGCCGGCGTATCCATGTCTGTAGGGGACGTGGCTTTGGCAGGGCTGGTGCTGACAAGGCAAATAGCAGCATGGCCAGTGCATACAGCAGCGAACCGGCCCAAAGGCCATTGGTGCTGATGGTGGCGGGCAGCAGCCGTGTCAGCGCCTGCATGAGCGTTCCCGACGTGTTGGCGTCGTAGAATTGTTGGCCCCCATAGGCCAACAGCACCGCCAGGGCCATCGTTACGAACGCCAGGCCTCTGTGCGGAATAGCGGCAGCGGGTTCTGCCGATGGCTGGGGCGCAGGCGCCGCCGGAGGCGGGGAGCCGGTGGGAATCGGAGCCAGTGCCGAGGCAGGGACAGGACGACGCCATACCCACACCCCCACGCCCGTCATGATCCCCAACAGCACGATGCCCATAATCCAGCCAAACCTCATGCGCCGCTGGCGGCTGGTGATCGGGTCTGCAAGCTCGGCCGGGGGGACGTAGCTGGGCGGAGTGAGGGTATAGCTGCTAAAGGCCACCTGTCCGCGGGCATCGTGATGCTCGACCAAGGTCCCGTCCCGGAAATGGCTTTGCAGCCAGGGAATAATATCCTGATGGTTGGGGGTCAGCAAAAAAACCGTGGGCACGCTTGGGGCTTGTACGGCGCCCGTTGTCAACGCCTTAGCGCTCACATCCGTCAGCATGAGATGCTGATCCATGAATTGAAACTCGCGTTCCTGGGCGTGGTAGGGTTCTGCAATCAGCCACACATGTCGATCAGCAGGCAGGTCGGCTACATAGCGGGCCATCTGCACCCGGGTATCGGCATTGTGTCCCACCACCTGTCGATAGGCCTGCCAGTTATGCACGCCAGTCAGCACCAGGGCGAGGGCGATCACCACGGCTGCTGCCAGATCGAAGCGAGGGCGCCAGGGTGCGCCCAGGCGTCGGGCGGCTTCATCCCACAGCCACACAGTTCCGATTGCGGCCAACACCATCACGGCTGGTAAAGCCACCACCAGATGCGGCCAAAAAGGTGGATCATTCGTGATCACGCCTCCCAGCACCAGCGTGGCCAGCAGCCACACGAGCAGTACCCAATGGCGTTCATCCCGCAGGCTACGCAAACAAAGCAGCACGCCCACCACCATCAGCACGGCCACCCCCGCGCTCACCATGGGGCCGGGAAAGCCAAAATGCGTGCTGGCATCGCCAACACTAAAAAAAGTGAGAAACGTGCGTTTGATCTGCTCCAGCCACAGCGCCGACATCGAACTGACCCCATATTTGTCCTGCAAATGAGCGACCACCTGAGGATTGGCCAGCGTGACCACATTGCCACGGCCCACAAAGGCCGAAAAATTCTGTAGCACAACCCCCATCATGGGCCCAAAACCCAGCAACGAGCCCACTGCGAAGCTCAGCCAATGCTGCCACTCAGTCCGAAGCTGGCGACGTTGCCACAGCAGCAGCCACAAAAACAGCAATACCACGATCACCACACTCACACGCACCGGAAAATACACCAGCAATCCCATGCCCAGCAGCACGCCCGCCAGGGCGAAGCCTCCCAGGCTATGCCGGCGACGGCTGCGAAAGAGGACGTAAAACGTGGCCACCATAAACAAGAGGGGCGAAGCGGTGGTAACAATGCGGCTGAAATGAATGTGCGTATAATTGAGGGCCAGAAACGCCGCCGCCAGCAGGCCCACACGCCGTCCGCCGATTTCTCGGCCCAGCAAATACAGCAACGGCAGGGTGAGCACGCCCTGCCACACCGCGGTCAGCGACAGTCCCAGCAGATCGCTGCCCCACAGGCGCATGGTGGCAGCCATCATCACGTAATCAAACATGGGGATATTGGACCAGCCTATCGTGAACCATCCCGGCGCTGCCCCCCGCAGAATATCCAGCGCTTGCAGCCCCTGTGAGGCGATGTCACCGTGGAAAAAATCAGGGAGCACGGGCAGATGCCAGAAACGTAACGCCCAGCCCACGCCCGTGATCACCCCCAGCAGCGTCAGGTCCCGGCCGTCCTCAGCGCTGAGCACCGGCAGCGTCAGCTTTGGCGTCAGTCCGGCCAACAACCACACGATTCCCAGCACCCACAGCAGGCGCACCCACATGCTTTCTCCCAGGGTGAGGTAAAGTACCAGTGAGAGAAGATAGATGCAGCCGGGGATCAGCAAGCGACGCAAAGTGGTGGGAGTATTCATGGTGTGGGCACAACCGGGAGTAAACAGGGGGACAGAGAAGGTACCATGCCGACAATACTCGCTATTCTACCAAGATGGATCGGGAAAGAGCAATGATCGTGCAGGCGTTGGGTGTGCGTCAAGCTTTTGTTTTGGCTGCCAGTGCGCCGGATTGCGAATTCGCCGTCTCAACATTCGAAATCCCCGCAGGGATTTCAGCTCCCGCTTAACCACATCAATTCCTTGCGGGGGCAGGTCGCCGAAACGGCGGGCCGCTGTCAACAAGATTCGTACCTCCGGGAGGTGGCCAAAAACACTCTGTTGAGGCAAAAATATCCAGGCCACCTCCCGGAGGTCACTGTGATGCCCCCTTGAGATGCGGTTGAACCAAATCTGACCGCGTTATCTGTCCGCGTTTTCGGCGCTGGTCCGCGACCTATAGCTTGTCGGTTTGAGGCGCAGC
>JAADGC010000005.1 GCA_013152585.1 Chloroflexota bacterium | reverse complement strand
TCCCATCTTCGCCACATGGAGAGTCGGCGAAGGCCGACTCCTGGCCGCAGGCCTGAAGAGCCTGACTTCAGTCAGCGAGTGCAAAACGAAAAGTAGTTTTTAGACGTTCCCTGAGGCCGATTCATCAGTAGAACTTGGTGGCTCTTTTGGGCTTCGTGGGGGTCGTCATTTTCCCCCCGGGGAGGCGGTCAAAAACACTCTGTTTGGGTAAAAAGGTCCCGGCCACCTGCCGGAGATCACAGTGAGACAGCCTGAGATACGATTGAACCAAGGTGTTTTGAGGCCTCGTTTAGGGTGTGTTGGCAAAAAAACTTATTCTGTTGTAAGCTATTGTCCAATATGAATTCAGTCTGGCCAACGGACTACCCGCATTGCAATGAGGTGAGGAGCTTGCTTTCTTATCAGTACATGCGTCCCCGGCAATTGCCCGAAGCGATTATGGCCTTGCAGAACGAAGAGCATGGCGCCCTAGTGTTGGCAGGAGGAACCACCCTCATTCGTCAACTGCGGCAAGAACGCGTACAGGCATCGCTGCTGGTCGACATCAAACATATCCCGGAACTGCGGGAGATACGCATCGATGCGCGCAGTGGGGGGCGTATTGGCGCTGCCAAAACCTTGGCAGAGTTAGCCGCTTATCCGGGGGTGCAAAAACAATACCCTCTTCTCGCCGAAGCCTGTGCCGCCGAGCCTTCGTGGCAGGTGCGTAATCGCACAACGTTGGGCGGAATCATCTGTGTGGGATGCCGACAGTCGGTGGTGCTGGCAGCACTGTTATGCTACGATGCCTCGGTGCTGTTGCAGGATGGTGGGGGTGAGCGTGTCATGCTCCTGGGTGATTTTCTCAGAGAACACTACGAAAATGCAGCACTCAGCAAAGCAAAGCTCATCAGTCATATTACCTTGGCACCCCGGCAGCGCCGGTTTGGCGCCATCTTTCGGGGCATCTACCAGAAGCCGGGGCAACGCCATCCCCTTGTGGGCGTGTGTGTAACCGGCAGCATCAACGGTAACGCATTCCAGAACGTATGTGTGGTGATCAGCGGCGTGAGCCCCTATCTTCACCGCTTTCCGGGCATCGAGCAAGCACTGATGGCTGGTGCTGCCGGGGCGCCGACCCTCGATCAGGCGTTGGCTGCGCTCGATCAAGAAATACAGCCAGTCGATACCCTGCAGGCCAGTGCTGCGTACCAACGCACCATGGCGGCTTATCTTTTGTCACATTGTACCAGCACCCTGCGTAAGCAGCTTGGGGGAACGGGCAGATGAACTATCCCGTGTCGTTTCATCTTAACGGCAAACTAATAGCAGTGCAGGTCACAGCCCAGGAATCTCTGCTGGATGTCCTGCGCCACCGGCTGGGGCTGACCGGCGCCAAAGAGGCGTGCAATGAAGGCAATTGCGGCGCCTGCACGGTGTTGCTCGACTCGCTGCCGGTTTATGCCTGCATGGTACTGGCGGTCGAGGTCGATGGCGCCGCCGTAGAAACCGTAGAGGACATGGAATCAGAAGAACTGCATCCCCTGCAAAAAGCCATGATAGATCAACAGGGCCTGCAATGTGGCTATTGCTCCTCCGGCATGCTCGTCACAGCGCAGGCATTGCTTGCGCATAATTCCCGTCCCAATAAGACGCAGATCCGTGAAGCCCTGGCCGGCAATTTGTGCCGGTGCACCGGCTATGCCGATATTATCAAAGCCATCCAGGTGGCCTCACGCGCCCGCCGCTAGGAAGACACTCCCGTGACACGCAAGACGCTCCTCGTCGGCAAAGCCTTTCCCCGCATCGAAGGCGCAGTAAAGGTAACCGGGCAATGTCATTACTTGCTCGATATGCCCGCCACGGCCGACATGCTCTATGCCGGCCTGGTGACAAGTACACAGCCTCATGCGCGCCTCCTGTCCATCGAAACGGAGGAGGCATTGCAGCAAGAAGGGGTTGAAACTGTGCTCACAGCCCATGAGCTGCCGGGCACGTTGGGTATGTCTCTACAGGACCGGCCGATATTGGCCGGGGAACGGGTGCGCTATGTGGGAGAGCCGGTGGCCGTGGTGGTGGCGCAATCACCGGCGATGGCTCGCAGCGCCGCGTCCCGCGTGCGCGTACGTTATAAAGACCTGCCGGTGGTGGCATCGATTGCTGATAGCCTGGCCGCCGAGGCCCCCATACTGCATCCCGATCTTGCACACTATCCCGGCGCAGATGTGCTCAGCCCGCCGGACTCGGCCAATGTGGCGGCGCGCTTTGAGATGAAAGCGGGGGATATGCAAACGGGTTGGGCGCGGGCAGATGTGATCCTGGAACAGACCTATCGCAGCTCGGTGCGCCATCATGCGGCGCTGGAGCCACATGGCGCTATTGCCCGCCAGAATGGCGATGGTTCGATCATGTTGTGGTGTTCCACCAATGCCCCCTACACCTTGCGTTCTGAGATCGCCCAGGCTCTGAACATCCCGCCCGACCGGCTCCGGGTCAGGGGCCTGTGCGTGGGGGGCGGAGCCGGGGCCAAAAATCATACCTGCATCGAGGTGTTGGTCGTGGCCGCGGCCATGCACCAGCCAGAGCATTTCATCATGTTGTCGCTGGATCAGAAGCAGGAATTCACCTCCACCTTTGTGCGGCCGGCGTTGGTGGCCCGCCTGAAAATGGGGGTCAGTCGCGAGGGCGAGATCACGGCCCTGCAGGCGAGTTACCAGTGGGATGTAGGCGCCAGTGCTGATGCCTGCCTGGAAACGGTGTGGGCCAGCGCGTATACCGGCACCGGACCTTATCGCATCCCCCACGTCGATATTCGCAGCGCCGGCATTTATACGAACCACACACCTGCCAGCCCCATGCGCGGGAACGATGTCGCCGAGATTCATTGGGCCATCGAGCAGCACATCGATCAGATGGCTGCCGCCATCAAGATGGATCCTGTCATGTTTCGGCTGCAAAACATCGTCAAAGGGGGGGATATGTTGGCGCTGGGGGAAGCCATGCACGCCACGGGGCTGGATCAATGCCTGCAGAGCGTCGTTGAGGCGGTGGATTGGCAAGAAAAACCCTTATCCCGTACGACATCGGCCCGGGGCAAGGGCCTGGCCATCTTTTGGAGCCCCACCACGCTGGCGCCGAAACACAGCGTCGAAGCCAGTGCCCGACTCGACCCTGGCGGTTGCAGCATTGCTATCGATGCCGAAGACGCGGGCACCGGTCTGCATACTTTTGTAGCGCAACTGGCTGCCACGGAACTGGGAGTGCCTCTGTCGTGGGTGCATATTGATGCGGTCGATACAGCATCTGCTTTGTATCATCCCCAACCAAAAGCCACTGCAGAGCTATGTAGCATTGGCAATGCTGTGTTGGCGGCGGTGCGCCAGCTCAAACAGCAACTGCTGGCTTTTGTGGCCGAGGCCTGGCAGGAATCAGCCAATCACATCGATGTCATCGATGGTGTGGTGATCTCACATGCCACGGAGCGTCAGCAGGCTCTGGATGAAGTGCTAAGCACGGGAATCGACACGGATGCCGGCAGACGCCCCGCCCCCATGCTGGAGACGCGCGGTCAGTCGACGCCGTCCCCGCTCTTCCCGCGCCACGACGACTCGTTGTCGGCTATCTTGCATTTTTGTGCGGGCGCTGTGGCTGCCGAGGTGGAGGTGGACCGCATTTCGGGGGAGATACGTGTATTGCAACTGGCGGCTGCCCTGGATGTGGGTCATGCGATCAACCCGGACCTGGTATTATCACAGATCAAGGGCGGCACCATGCAGGGATTGGGTTCGGCCCTATGGGAGGCTCTGATCTACCGGGAGGGGATGCCCTTGAACCCGAATCTGCATCACTACAGCATTGCCACCTTTGCAGACCTGCCGGCGCAATTATACACGCATATCGTTGAGGTGCCCCAGGATGGCGGGCCCTATGGCGCTCGCAGCCTGGGCGCCGACGTGCCCGTGATGGTTGCGCCCGCCATTGCCAATGCCATCTACAACGCTGTGGCGGTGCGCATCAACGATCTGCCGATTACGTCTGAGCGTGTGTGGACAAAGCTTATCAAGCTGACGAATCCCCTACGATGACCCCTTAAACCGTAACTTGCATCATGTCGAGAACGTCGTATAATTACATACAGTGTTCCCGCACAAAATATAGTGCAGTGTTAAAGCTAAAAATTTGCCTGGGGAGCCATTTCTGGCCCTTGCAAACATTGCCTGCACATCCTGTCTCGACTTCACATCCTTAACAAGAGTGTCTTTTTTTCATTTTTTTCGTCGTCCCATATCCTGGGCGACTCTTCAAGGAGGTATCGATCGTGTTGAAGTCTTATCGTTTTCTCTGGTTAGTGCCGGTATTGCTGCTTGCCCTGGTACTGACAGGTTGCGGCGACAAACCTACCGAAGTCGCTGAACAAGGTGGCGAGTTCCTGCTGGCTCTGCCACGCATTGTTGTTGATATCAACAGCGATGGTGTTCCATCCATAACAGGCATTACGCCGGAGACGATCAAGCGTCTGACGTTTGGCCAACTCGATCTGACCGGCATGCGTATGGACCCGGCGTACATCAAATGGTTTACGCGCACGAATTTGCAGCATGTGGAAGTGGTTCACAAAAATGATGGGCTATTTATTTTTGCTAATAACGATCCCTTACCACACATCGCCTGGGATGGCGAGGCTCTTCAATCCACCGGTCAACTGGCCAGTGACTCCGGCATGTTGGATCCACGCGTGGCCAAAGTCGTGACGATGCTCACGCCCTTTATCCAGCGCATCGGTATTGACATTGCTGTTCGCTTCCCCATTGCCAGCAATGCCGAAGAGATCCCTCTGAGCGATCCTGGTGATGCTATGGCCATGCTTTCGGCCCAGGCAGAGGAGTCCAGTATTGCCAAGGTGCGTGTGCATATCCGTTATGATGCAGAAGGCGTGCCTTCGGTGCTTTCGGTTTCCACCAAAGATCTCGAAGAAGCGTTGGGAACCAGCCTGCGCCAGATGCAACTCGCCCCTCAGACAATCAAGATGATGCAGGGTGCGAACATCCAACACATCCTGGTGCGAACCACCACGACGGGTGTGTTGTTGTTTGTGAATGGCAAGGCGTTGCCACACGTGGCCTGGAGCGATGCCTACCTCAAGAATGGTGCCGATTTGTACGGCCAGCTTTATGACACGCCCGCATACCAACTTTCGCGTGAGGCGGTCACCATGCTGTTACCCGTTCTCAACAACATCGATGGTGAAGTTGTACTGCGCTTCCCCTTGGCCGAAGGCGCTGAGGAAATCCCCCTTCCTAATCCTTAATCTGGAGGCTGCATAATGAATAATAACTACAACGGATTACGTTCCATCGGCAAGATATTGCAGGTTCTGTCCTGGATTGCATTGGTTCTGGGCGTGATCGCCGCCATCACCGCCTATTCAACCTTGGGTAACCTGCTGCCAAACATGGGCGGTGGCGCCCGGCTGGGTGTAGCCTTGGTCGTGCTTCTGGGCTTCGGCGTCAGCAATTTCTTCCAACTTTATATCATTGGGGGATTGCTGGGCTTGTTTACGGATATGGCGGCGCACACAGTCAATCAGAATGCAGCACTGGATCGCCTGGCTAAAGCCACCGCGGCCGCAGTCAAGC
>JAADGC010000091.1 GCA_013152585.1 Chloroflexota bacterium | reverse complement strand
TCTCCACAACCACCAAATTGCCGTCCGCTGTCGCAGCCAGGCCTTCCGGGAAGGCTAGGTCTGTCGCGACAGGCACAGGTTCGGACAGCGGCTGCCCGTCAGCCACGATCTGCCAGACGATGCCCGTGGCCCAGTCGCTGACCCACAAGTCGTCGTCGCTGGCCGCCAGGCCAGCCGGCACGGCCAGGCCCTCAGCCAGTGCGACCCGGTCTGCCGGGTCGGCAGCGCTTGCCCTGACCACACTGTGCGTACCCAATTCAGCGACGATGAGATCTCCCTGGAAACGAATAGCATTCAATGGCACGGCGAAGTCCTTGTAAACCTCCGGTTCCGAGCCGTCCTGCGGGTTCCAAACCGCCACGGCGTTGTCGAACCACGAGGTCGCTATGAACTCATCTCCATCAGTAGCAATCGTAAAGTCCACGAACATCGGCTGAGCTATCACGTTTTCTTCCGCGCCACTAGCTCCGTCGAACTCTCGCACAGCCCACATGTCTGCAACGAGTACTGCTTCGCCATCGAGGCGGTCCACCACGGCAATACCTCCGGGCAGAATCATGCCGCCCGGGCTGATCTTACGTAGCGTACCGTCCGGGAGAACTTCAGCGATGTCGCCCGTGTTTCTACCCGAGATGAAGAGCCTACCCTGGGCGTTGAAAGCCAGATTATCGAGCCTTGCGAATGGCACTTCTGCCACCACCTCCGTGTCCCCCGTCTCGATATCCAGTCGCAAGACTTGCTGGCCCGCCGCCATGTAGAGGTGCCCCAGGGAATCGAACTTCACTGCTGATCCGAAATACGACTCGGCCAGGACAGTGAACTCTCCGGTATCGACGTTGATTCTGAGGAGGCCAGGTAAAAGGAAGCGCGGGCCATAGAGGAAGCCGTCGGGGCCGATGTCCATGCCATTAACCACGCAGGGTACGCCCCCGTTCGGATCCTCGAGTATGAGACGAGGTTCATCCAGACCATTAGGATCGACTTCCCAGAGCTTGTTCCCTATCAAGCATTGGGCGAGGAAAAGACGACCATCATCGGAGAGGGTAATGGGATTTAGGCCGGGCTGCAACTGGGCAATGGTGGTCTTCTCGCCGTCTGGCGATAGCCGTCCCACCTCGCCGGTGAAGAATGATCCCCAATACACCGAACCATCGGGGGCGATAGCAATGTCGTCGGGGCCGATCACGCCCTCGTCACGGCCATAGCGACTGAGAATCTGGCCGGTCTCCGGATCCATGACAATGATCTCGCCGCCGAGGATACTGCCAATGTACAAGTTGCGGTCCGGGCTGAAATAGAGACCGTTGGCACCATGGAGTGGTGAACCCTGGGCGAGGATGCTGGTCTCCCAGGTGGGTGTGCGTTCTATGACCTGTGGCTCGTCAACTTTCTCGAACCACACGGTCTGGCGCTGGATCTTGCCGTCCTCGATGACAAAGGTATCGACTCCGGTGGGGAAAGTGCTCATATCGGACTTGGCTGTCCAGTGTAACATCAGCACATTATCGTATGCTATCGTCTCCCACAGGGTGATCTCCAGGCCGGGGAAAGCCGTGAAGAAACCCTCGAAGGTGGCCTGGATAGCTTCCTTGCCCATTGCCGGGCCATCCATCAACACCAGGGCGGCATCATCGGCGTAGTCCTCCATTAACATGGCCATGTCCTTGGCCTGGAAGGCAGCCTTGTGATGGTCGAAGACTTCTTGTACAGTGCGAGTCGGCGGTGCTGGCTGCTGAGGCACGCTAACCAGTACCGGTTGGCAAGCCACAAGCAACAATGTGAGAGACAAAATGGTCAAGGTCAGGATGACCGTGACCTTTCTATGCTTTGTGAATAACATGTTTCCCTCCTTTCCGCAATCACAGAAAGATTTGAAGTGCTTACCTCCAGTATAGTAGCCGACCGTGTGCGAGATCGTGTGCCAAATCGTGTGCGTCCGCACGATCATTGAAAAATATGATACAATCTGCTATGATAATCAAGAATAGGATGCTTTATTCGATACAACTGTGTTGGATGCAATCTCAAGAGAGACTTTCAGGCCCAAACAGCTCTGCACGGCCGGAAACAAGACACATGGCGACCGACGATGGGGTCTCTCTTTCAGGGGTGATAATCATCTGGCAAATGCTCCACCACGGCAGCTAAAAAGCAAGTACGTACCCCATCAGCCGCACTAGCCCGTGTCCTGTTCTTGTGTTTCATTTTTAGGATAGCTGTTTTCATATGACACTGTCCGTCAGGCTCCTTGGTCTGCCTACGCTCAGCATCGATGAAGTTGAGCTGAATTTACGCGGGCACAAACCGTTGGCCCTGCTGGCCTACCTGATCAATACCCACAAGACACACAGTCGCCAGCACCTGGTCGATCTGTTATTCGATAAAGCTGCCGACCCGCGAGGTAGCTTGCGATGGATTCTCTGCCAGCTCCGCAAACATGTTGGAGATGAGTACCTGCTGGCTGATCGTTATCAGGTGGCCTTCGACTTCGACAGTGATTATTGGTGTGATCTCGAGGTCTTACAGACAGGGACAACGTCTGTTTATCGAGGGGCGTTTTTGGAAGGATTGGAACTGCGAGATGGACGCCGTTTCATGAATTGGCTGTATTTCGAGCGAGAGCACTGGCGGGATGTGTACCAGCAGGGCTTGGTCAGCCAACTGGAACGAAACGAGCAGGGGAATGATCACAAGGACGCACTCGACATCGCCCAGACGCTCATCCAGTTGGACAATCTGCGCGAGGCGTGGCACCGGGCGGCCATGCGGGCCTACGCCCGCTTGGGCAAACGCGAGGCGGCCCTGGCTCAGTACGAACTCTGTCGGCAAATCCTGGGCGATGAACTGGGCATGTCCCCCAGCGCCAGAACCCAGGCCCTGGCCGAGACCATCCGCGCCGGCCAGCATCCCAACGGCGGGATTCCTCCCCACCAGCGAGTCCGCGCCCCCACCCTGGCCATCACCCAACCACCAGCCACCGACCTGCCTCCGCCCAGCAATCTGCCGATGCCGACGTCCAGTTTCGTGGGACGGAAAGCGGAAATGCGCGTGATCGCGGAGCGCATGGCTAATCCGCACTGCCGTTTGCTGACGTTGCTGGGGCCAGGCGGCATCGGCAAATCCCGGCTGGCCCTGCAAACGGCGGCCAAACTTCGTAGCAGCTTCGAGCACGGTGTTTTTCTCGTTCCTCTGGCCCAGATCGACTCAGCCGACTCCTTCCTTCCCGCCCTGGCCAGTCATCTCGACCTACCGGTCCGTGGCCTCAAACCGCCGCTAACTCAACTTCAGGATTATTTGCGGGAGCGCTCGCTTCTCCTGCTGCTCGACAACTTCGAGCACCTGCTCAACGACGAGGGGTGGCCGGCGGCCGCTGAATTTCTGTCCGATCTACTGCTGATCGCACCGGCAGTGAAAATACTGGTCACATCTCGCCAACGACTCAATTTGCAGGAAGAATGGCTCCTCGACCTGCAAGGATTGTGCTACCCGACGAACGCCTCCCTGTCCCGGGCCGATCTGCTGAACTCCGGGGCGGTGCAACTCTTTTTACAGCGCGCCGCCCAACTTCAGGCCAGCTATGAGCCTGCCACCGTCACCACAGACGAATTAACGGCCGTGGCTTGCATCTGCCACCTGGTTCAGGGCATGCCTCTTGCCATCGAACTGGCCGCGGCCTGGGCCAGACAACTCAGTTGCGCTGAGATTAAGCAAGCCATCACCGCAGATATGGGTTTCCTGGCCTCGCCCTCGTCCACCGCACCCGACCGCCACGCCAGCCTGCGGGCGACTTTTGAGCACTCGTGGCGATTGCTGCGCCGGGATGAACGCGAGTTGCTGAGACAACTGGCCGTGTTTCAGGGCCATTTTGATCGCGCTGCCGCCGCGGAGATTGCTGGCGCCTCCTTTTTTAGCCTTTCCCACCTGATAGATAAATCCTTACTACAAAATCTGCCGCCGAGTCGCTACCAAATGCATGCGCTGATCCGCCAGTTCGCCCTGGAGAAGCTGGGGGCCAAAGGCGACCTGGAGACAGCCACACGCGATCGCCACAGCGCCTTCTACTGCGACTTTCTTGCTCAACGAGAAAACGACCTCAAAGGCAAGCGGCAGGTCGAGGCTGCGGCGGAGATCGAAAACGACTTTGGCAACGCTACTGCGGCCTGGGAATGGGCGGGCCGACAGGCGCATTACCGGCAACTGGCCAGTGCCGCCTTCAGCTTGGGTCATTTCCTCAGCGAACGTGGCCGCGTCCAGGAAGGTCGGATGTTGTTCGCGGGCGCAGCATCACGGTTGGGGAAGGGTGACGGTGGCAGCCAAAGCGCGCTGGCCCTGGCGCGCATCGCCTACTGGCAGAGCCGTTTCGCCCAGAAATCGCAGGTCAAAGACTTGCTTGATGCCAGCAGCGCCTATCTTGACGCCGGTGCTTTGACTGCGGAAGAAACCCATCTCGATCAGGCCGCTGCGGCTCAGGCGCTGGGCGACTATCTGCAGGAAGTCCGGGGCGACTCGGAAGCGGGGAAACGATCCTACCTGCAGAGTCTGCGCCTCGCCGAAGACGCAGAGGCAAAATGGGAGCAGGCGCGAGCTTTGACGGCGTTGTCTGAATTATTGATCTGGATGGAAGGGGATTATCTGGGGGCGCGGCGGCTGGCTGAGAGAAGCCTGGCCCTGCGGCGTGAGATCAACGATCTGGCCGGAATGGTGGATAGCCTGGCATCCCTGACGATCATCACATCGTTTCTACGCCAATACCGGGAAGCCTTTGCCTACGCTCAAGAGGGCTTGAATCTGAGCCGACCCTTGGGCGCCATCAAGACCGAGCAGAGCCGTGACGCTTTGGCATGGGTCTATTTGCTGACCGGGCAGATCGACAGGACAGTTGAGTGCCTCCACAAGTCCCTGCGCATTTGTATCGATCTGGGTGATCGAACCTGGTTGATGGATATTTGCAAAGCCCTGGCCTATCGAAATGCGCTCGGCGGGAATTACGAAGCGGCCCGATTCTATGCCAGGCACACGCTCGATCTCCCCTCACAGACCGTGGAACATGAGCAGATGAAGCACGCGGCATCCATTAGTTTGAGTCACATTGCTTTTCATGAGCGGGATTACACGGCGGCAAAGCATCTGGCGCAGAAGGCAGCAGACTACCTCCAACCAAGGGGCTCACACAACCTCGTGACCTTGGCGCAAACAGCCCTGTGCGCAGCCAACATGGCTCTAGGCAACTTTCATGACGCCGAGCAGCAAGCCTACACACTGCTGCGAGACGGGGTGAAACAGGGCGGGGCGACCATGCTCACAGCGCTCAACCTTGTGGCGATACTCATGGGCCGCCATGCCTGCACCGAAAGCGAAAAGGAGCGCGTGTTCGAACTCATCGGTATGCAGCGGCACCATTTTCCCCTGACCGATACGCCCGCTTATCACGAATGGAGCGAGCGCCTGCTTCCCCCGTCTCTGGCGGCCCTGGAGCCGGCGCGCATCGAGGCGGCGCTATCTCGGGGCGTGTCGCTCGATCCCCATAGCGTGATCCGGCAATTGTTCAGCGAAGTTACCCGGCTAGGTTGGGGCCAACACTTACAGCCGGCGCTGTGATAGCGATCCCCACACAGCGGGCAGTAACCAGGGCAGAACATTCCCACTATAAGACCAATTCAGAAAAAGAATGATCCTGCGTCACCAGGCGAAATGGTTACGCCTATAAAGCCCGACTTCCAGTCGGCTAAGCCCGCACTTGCCGCCACTAGCCGACTGGAAGTCGGGCTCTTCAGGCCTGCGGCCAGAGGGCGGCCTTCGCCGTCCGGCGCCAAACTATCGATATTCCTTTAACAGATACCGGATCGTTTATTTCTTGATAGTGCCTAAGCCCAGACCCGCGAGGCCTGGGCTTAGCATACTCTTTGCAGCTCCCCTACTGGATAGCAAAAATATCGATCATCAGTTTGGGGTCCCCTAATGGATACAAAATGGGGCAGGTGGCGCCATTATCGATATATTCCTGCACCTTGGCCTTCACTTCCTCAGGAGAACCGCTGGCCGTAATATGCTGCACCAGATCGTCCGGCACCAGGGGCATTGCCTTCTGAATTTGCTCTTTGGTGGCCGGCCAGCCTAGAATCGACTGAATCTCGTGCACGACTTCTGCGCTCACGCCGCTGGCTTTGGCGATGTGTGGCTGCTGCGCCAGATACTGCGTCAGCAAACCGCGCGCACCATCCAGCGCCTTATGGCGATCATAGTCGACCGAACAGACGATCAACTGTGGCCGATCGATCTCATCCAGGCTGCGTCCCGCTTTCCTGGCCCCGGCTTCAAGACGCGCCATTGCCGACTTGTTGTATTCCGGTGGCACACAGTAATTGAGCACCACGCCATCGGCGATTTCCCCCGTCATCTCCATCATCTTGGCGCCAGTGGCGCCAATGTAGATGGGAACATTGCGAGCTTCGCGACGGCCATGCACCACATCCAGCTCGATACCATCCACATGAATGAACTGCCCATGGAAGGTCACGCGTTCCAGTTTCAGCAGCTTTTTCATGACGGTGACCGTCTCCCGCATGGCTGTGAGCGGTTTGCGACGCTCGATGCCCACATTACGGGCCAGCGGATCCCACCAGGCGCCGATACCGCAGATCACGCGGTTGGGTGCCAGATCGTCCAGGGTGAGATAGGTCGCTGCCAGCAGGCCGATATTGCGAGTCCAGTTATTGATGACCCCGCTGCCGATTTTGATTTTTTCGGTCACCGCCGCAAAAGCCGCCATGGGCACAATGGCATCGCGTACCAGGCGCGACTCTGCCTGCCACACTGCCTCAAAGCCGCGTGATTCGGCATATTGCGCTAATTCCATGCCCTGACGGATGGGATGTGCGTCTTGTAAATAGAGAGCAACTCGTTCCACGATGAACTCCTTTGGGAATCATTTATGATTTGTGAATGACGTACACGCCTTTCGCCGCCCGGCGGCGCCCTGCATGTTCCCCCCCATTCTAGCCGTTCTT
>JAADGC010000145.1 GCA_013152585.1 Chloroflexota bacterium | reverse complement strand
CTTGCCAGGCAGCGAAGACATCGCCCCGGCCTTTGCCCTGACTGTTGGCGTCCTGACCCAGGTCAATCGCGGTCGCCAACAGCCGTTCTTTGACCTGTGAGGGCGTCAATTGCGCTTCGGCCTGCAGCAACAGAGCCACAGCTCCCGTGGCATGGGGTGTGGCCATGCTGGTGCCCGACAGTTGCACGTAATGATTGTCGACGATACGCCCCAACGCCGTACCGGCTGCCCGCGCCGCTACAATATCCACCCCCGGAAACACAATGTCGGGTTTGACACGGCCATCGGCGGTGGGCCCGCGCGAGGAAAAACGAGCGATGGCATCGAAATCATCCGTAGCGCCCACCGTGATCACACTGCGGGCACAGCCCGGCGAGCCCACGCTGTGGGCGCCGGGGCCGCTGTTGCCGGCCGCCGCCGCCACGACAACCCCCCGGGCAACCACAGCATCACAGGCCTCCGACAGGGCATCTGTACCATCGCAACTGACATCACTCCCCAAACTCATATTCACCACACGCACCCCACTGTGCAGCGCCCATTCCAGTCCGGCGATGACATTGCTCATGCGTCCGCCACCGCGATCATCCAGTACCTTAGCGATGAAAAGATCAACCTGGGGCGCCACCCCACGATAACGGCCCCCACTGGCAGCGCCCGATCCAGCAATGATGCTGGCCACATGGGTGCCGTGCCCGTTCCCATCCTGCACGTCCCCCTTGCCCGAAAAATCCTGATGGGCTTTGATGCGATCTTGCAAATCAGAGTGTTGCAGATCACAGCCGGTGTCCAGAATGGCCACCTTCACCCCCGCCCCCTGCCCGCTCCCCTCCCATACCTGCGGCGCCCGAATCAGCGGCACCGAGCGGTCGAGCATGGTATGCACCGGCAGATCAAACCAGATGCGTTCCACATTGGCGTGTTGCGCCAACTCGCGAATATGGGCAGGCGTGCCTTCGGCCGGGACTGCTGGCATGAGTGTGAACACCGCCCGTTCGGCCAACTCGGCGATACCGTGCTCGGTGGGGCCGCGGCCGCTCTGGCGCCGAAAGCGCACAATGATGGGAATTTGCTCATCGGGCGCGGCTGTGTCCAGAATGCGTTTCAGATCGGGATGGATGGCTCCGTTCATAGCCTCTGCTCCTTATGATGTGGTATGCACGGGTTGATCGGGCTCGATCGCCAGCACCCAGGGCTTGGCAGCCAAAGCAAGGAGGGCATCCGCCCGGCCTTGCACGGCATAGGCCCGGATCAGGCGTAAAGTTCGCACAACCTGCACGTTGGCCTGCCCGATGGCATGATCATATTCGGGTCGCATCTCCTGACAGCGTATGATTGCTGCCACCTGCGTCCGCGGATGCCGGCGCAAGTACCTTAAAAAATCCGCATGAAATTTACCCGAAACAGAAGTGCTCATGGTGAAAACAATCTTACTTGCTTGTGGGCAGCTTGTCAATAGCCCCCGAAAAAGGGGGACGCACCCCCTGAAAGTGGTTTGACGCCAGCCGCCAACCGCACTATAATCGAATCGTTGTTACTCCATCTCACTTTGCAGCGACGCACTTTGCCATTACCCTGGCTGGTGATGCGTGCAGCCTCCGCAACAGCTCAACTCTATGGAGAAATCCCATGATTGAAGTTCATATCGATAGCGTACGGATCAGTTTGATGACGCAACACCGTGTCATTGTCTTGCGCGAGCAAAACTCAGCCCGTTATCTACCCATCTGGATTGGGGCGCCGGAAGCCGATGCCATCACCCTACGCCTGCAGGGGGTGCAAGTTGAACGCCCTCTCACCCACGACCTCCTGGTCAAGAGCATCGAAGCACTCGGTGCCGAAGTCCAATTCGTACTCATCAATGATTTGCGCTCAGATGTTTTCTATGCCGAAATCGTCCTCGAAGTCAACCACCGCGAGCTGCGCATCGACGCCCGGCCCAGCGATGCCATTGCCGTAGCTGTGCGCGTGGAAACACCCATTTTCGCCGCCGACAAAGTCATGGAGACCGCCGGGCGCCTGCCCGACGAAGACATCCTGCCCTCGCTCAAGGGCGCCCAGCACAACATCGAACCCGTCTCCGAAGAAGAACCAGAAGATCTGGGGGTGTTTGCCGACTTCATCGAAGAGCTGGACCTTGACGATCTGGGCGGAGAATGACCTCTTTAGCTCACATTCAGCCCCGTTTGGCACAGTTGCCAATGCCACCTCCCGAGATGCAAAAGAGCCACTTTTTCGACTCAGCCCTCCGGTGACCCCACTGCTTCTCCCATGACGCCTGTTCGCAGGCGTCTGTTCGTCTCACAGCTACATCCACACACATGTTTCTCCCCCAGCCATGACTACCAGCCCCGATAAAACCATCCCCAACAACACCAAGGCCGAAGAAGCTCTGCTCGGTTCCTTGTTGATCGATCCCGACGTGATCTTGCAGGTGGCCTCCCTTATCGAGCCAGCCGACTTTTATGTCAAACGGCACGGCTGGATTTACGACGTCATTCGCTCCCTGCACGATCAGCGCCAACCGGTCGACTTCCTGACCGTGACCGACGAACTGGAACGGCGCAATCAGTTGGCAGACGTGGGAGGGCCTGCCCAGATCAGCACCCTCATCAACTCGGTGCCCTCGGCCGTGCATGCTTTCCAGTACGCCGAAATCGTGCGGCGCACGGCCATCATGCGCCAGCTCATCACCGCGGCCGGCGAAATCGCCCGCATTGCCTACGACGACACCCAGGATGAACAGGTTGTGGTCGACAAGGCCGAACAACTCATCTTCAAAGTAGCAGCCCGCCATCAGGGCCGCGACCTCGTCCCCGTGCGCAGTGTCGTGCATGGGGTCATCGATGAGATCGAGATGTTGGCCCGGCGGGGAGACGAGATTCTGGGCGTGCCCTGTGATTTTCGCGAGCTCGATAAACTGCTGGGGGGGCTGCAGAAGTCCGACCTGATCATCGTGGCCGCCCGCCCCGGCATGGGCAAGACCAGCCTCGCCCTCACCGTTGCCCTCAACGCGGCCAAAAATCATGGGCGCCGCGTGGCCGTCTTCAGCCTGGAAATGAGCAACGAGCAGTTAGTGCAACGTCTGCTGTCGCAGGAGGCAGGCATCGACAACCAACGCCTGCGCCTGGGAAAAATCGACGACGCTGAATGGGGGCGCCTGGCCGCGGCCGCCGCCATCCTCAGCGAATGCCCCATCTACATCGACGACAGCGCCGCCCTCAGTCCCTTCGAACTCCGCACCAAGGCCCGCCGGTTGCACGCCGAAGTCGAACTTGACCTGTTGATCGTGGACTACATGCAGCTCATGAACTCAGGCACCCGCTCCGAAAATCGTGTGCAAGAAATCAGCTACATCTCGCGTTCGCTCAAACAACTGGCCCGTGAACTGAATGTCCCCGTCATGGCCCTCTCGCAGCTCAGCCGCCAGGTTGAAAACCGCCAGGACAAACATCCCCAACTCAGCGATTTGCGCGATAGCGGCAGCATCGAGCAAGACGCCGATGTGGTCATGTTCGTGTACCGCGACGAAGTCTACAACGAAAACACCGAATACAAAAACGTGGCCGAGATTATAGTGGCCAAACACCGGCATGGCCCCACCAATTCGATCAATCTCTACTTCGAACGTACGCTCACCCGCTTCGCCAATCTGGCAATGATCAAAGAAGATCTCCACGTCACCGCCTGATCCTCTCCCGCACCATGACAGACATCTTACAAGGCTATGCCGGTTTCGACGCCAGCCGCACCCGTTTCACCTCCATCCCTAATCAGGTATTCAGCGATCTCCTGCCCATCATCGACAATCTCGACGAGCTCAAAGCCATCCTGTACGGATTCTGGCGCCTGGGGCAACAAAAAGGCGATACCCGCTACTTACGGCTGCCCGAAATCCTGGTTGACCTGATTTTTCTGGATGGTCTGGGAGACGCCCCCGACGAACGCGGCCAGCGGGCGCAGCAAGCCTTTGCCCGCGCTGCTCAACGCGGCGTCTTCATCGAGATTGAGGTCAAACGCAGCGGCGCCAGCGAACAATGGTATTTTCTCAACTCGCTCAAAGGCCGGCAGGCCGTTGCCAAATTGCGCCAGGGCGATTTCGGCCATCTGCTGCACGACATCGATGATGTGGTCATTGGTCTGGAAAAAGAACGCCCCAACCTCTTCTTACTCTACGAGCAGAACATCGGCATGATTACGCCCATGATTGCCGAAAAGCTGCGCCTGGCCGAGCGCATCTACCCCGAAAACTGGCTGCAGGACGCCTTTGACACCGCCGTCACGCACAATGCCCGCAACTGGGCTTATATCGAAACCATTCTCAGGAAATGGGCCGAACATGGCAAAGAATCCACCCCAAAAGCTGGCAGATCTCCTGCCCAAAACCTTGTCCAAAATCCCCACAGCGAAGACGACGATGTCCTCTTCATCCTCGAATAATCTCGGCGATCCCGATTGCCAGATCTGCCACGGCATAGGCTTTTACATCAAAGATGTCTCTATCGGACATCCCGATTTTGGCCGCGCCCAACCCTGCATCTGTGCCCAACCGGCGCTGGTGGCCAATCGCCGCCGGCAGATGAACGCCCTCGGCACCATGGAAGCACTGGCCGATATGACCTTCGAGTGCTTCCACCCTGAAGGCATCGCCCTCAGTGTCGAGCGCCAGCGCACCCTGAGCGCCGCCTACGAAACCGCCTACGCCTTTGCCCAACAACCGCAGGGCTGGTTGTTGCTGACCGGTGGTTTCGGCGTGGGCAAAACCCATCTTGCGGCCGCCATCGGCAATGAGGTCACCCTACGAGGCGACAAAGTCATCTTCGTCCTGGCGCCCGACCTGCTCGATCACCTGCGCGCCAGCTTTGCTCCCACCAGCGAAGAAACCTACGACGAACTCTTCACCCGGCTCAAAAACATCCCCCTGCTCATCCTCGACGACCTCGGCTCCGAAAGCTCGACCCCGTGGGCCCAGGAAAAATTATTCCAACTGCTCAACCACCGCTATCTGCGGCGCCTGCCCACCGTCATCACCAGCAACCGCGACATCATCGCCTTCGATCCGCGGCTGCGCAGCCGCTTGCTCGACATGGACATGGTCGTGCATATGCGCATCCTCGCCACCGACTACCGGGGGGGGGGCTATGTGGATTCCCTGGTCGAGCTCAGCGAATTGCACCTGCATAGCAAGCAAACCTTCGACAGCTTCAAGGTTCCCGCCAGCGGCCGCGATGAACTACGCCAAAACCTCACCAACGTGCGCAATGCCGCCTGGGACTACACGACAAAACATGATGGATGGATTGCTTTTTTGGGCCGCTCTGGCGTAGGTAAAACGCATCTCGCCGCCGCCATCGCCAATCAGGTGCGCCTATCGCAGCCCCAGGTCATCTTCGTCAGCATCCCCCGCCTGCTCGATCATCTGCGGGCTGCGTTCTCTTCCCGCAGCGAAGTCCGCTACGACATCCGCTTTGAACAGATCAAACAGGCCCCCCTGCTGGTACTGGACGATCTGCACGGCCAGAGCAGCTCGCCGTGGGCCACCGAAAAGCTCTTCCAACTGATCGACTATCGCTATCTCACCCGCAAACCCACCGTCTTCACCATCAGCTCGCCCGACGGAGACCTGAAAGCGCTGGAACATGCGGATGCGCGCCTGGCCGCGCGCCTGAAAGATGAATCGGTGTGTTTATTATGTCATCTCAAGGGATCCGGACGTCCGCGTGGCCGCCAGATGGGGTTGGGGGCGTGATGGAAGACGCACATAGCAACATCAGGGAGCACTGTCGTCTGCTTGGGAGAGCGGGAGATTGGGAGATAGGGAGAGGGGGAGATGGGGTGACTGGGAGAAGGGGAGACTGGGACAAACTACACCGATCTGAACCGTCTGGTTTTCCGGTTTCATGTTGGCAAATGTCTCCTCAAATCACGACGGTTCACCGCCTTGCCAAAATCTTGAGGATGCCCCCGGGATAACCCCCCTGCAAGAATCAGTCGGGGGGCCGGAAAAAACGCCCGCGTGACTTAGGTAGCGTCCAGGAATAACATTCCTTTTTGGGGCTGACGCTGGCCGAGGGACCACTTCACTGCATTCGAGGGCAGGCTGGGGCTCTTTGGACGCTTTGCGCCGGGAATGGGCCATCGTCCGATCTTCGCCACAGGGAGAGTCGGCGAAGGCCGACTCCTGGCCGCAGGCCTGAAGAGCCTGACTTCAGTCAGCGAGTGCAAAACGAAAAGTCATTGAAGGACGTTCATCTAACGCGCTGCAAACAACGCCAGCACCACCCCGCCCGCCACCACACTGGCGATCTGGCCGGCGGTATTGGCGCCCATGGCGTGCATCAGCAGGAAATTCTCGAAATCCTCCTCCTGCGCCACCTTTTGCACCACGCGGGCGGCCATGGGAAAGGCACTGATGCCGGCAGCGCCGATCAGTGGATTCAGCGGGCCCCGGACAAACCAGCGCAAAAACTTGGCGAACAACAGGCCGGCGGCTGTATCCAGGCCAAAAGCAAAAATGCCCAGGATCAAAATCAGCAAGGTTTCCCTTCGCAAAAATGTCTCGGCCTGCATGGTGGCGCCAATGGCCAGCCCCAGGAACAACGTCACCACATTGGCGATCTCGTTGGACGAGGCGCCCACCAGTCGTTCCACAACGCCCGACTCCTTCATCAAATTCCCCAGCATCAACATGCCGATAAGCGGGATTGCCATGGGCACCAGCAGCCCCACCACCACCGTGACGATGAGGGGAAACAGAATGCGGGTACGGCGGCTGACAGGATTTTCGCTGTAAGGCATACGGATGCGACGTTCTTTACGGGTGATCAGCGCCCGCATGATGGGCGGCTGGATCACTGGCACCAGCGACATGTAGCTATAGGCCACCACAGCAATGGGCCCCAACAGATGCGGGGCCAGCAGATTGCTGACGTAAATCGATGTGGGCCCGTCGATGGCGCCGATAATGCCAATGGACGCGGCTTCGTTGATATCGAAACCCAGCAACAGGGCCAGAAACAACGTGCCAAAAATACCAAACTGCCCGGCCGCCCCCAAAAGTAGCATGTACGGACGTTCTAAAAGGGGGCCAAAATCGGTCATAGCGCCAATGCCCACAAAAATCAACAGCGGGAACATCTCATTGCCCACGCCTGCATGATACAAAATCGTCAGCAAACCCCCATCGCCGACCAGCGGCGACAGGGGCAGATTGGCCAGAATGGCCCCGGCGCCGATGGGCAGCAGCAACACCGGCTCATATTCCTTGACAACGGCCAGATAAATCAGCAACCCGCCAATGCTCAGCATCAACACCTGCCCCCAGGTCAGGCTCATGAGTCCGGCGAACAACGTGGCGAAGAGATTCATGGCATTATCCTTGCCGGTAGCGCAACAGAGGATCGTCGAAGTTCACGTTTTGACCGGCATGCACAAAGATCTCGTCCACAACGCCGTGGCGCGGCGAGCGCAGGAGATTCTTCATCTTCATGGCTTCCAACACCAAAAGCTGATCGCCGCGCTGCACCTGCGCCCCGGGCTGTACATTCACTTCCAGGATCACGCCCGGCATGGGCGCCCGCAGCAGGGGCGGTGCCGCTTCCCCGGCATCGGGATGGGGGGCAGGTGAAGGCCGGGCCACCGCAGGGTGTGTGGGCGTGGGCGCGGCTGCGGCGGCGTGGGCCTCGGCGGATGCTTCCTCGCTCAGGCGCAGTTCATAGACCTGACCGCCTACCCACACCCGAAAGTGATCCGGCGGCGCCAGCGCTTCCAGGTCGACAACGTGGGTGGTGTCGCCAATGACAACCGTGTAACGCTTCATGATTGGCCTCTCCTGCGGGCAAAAACGTGGGGACTTAGTTGCCGGGCCCTGCCCACGGCCACCCAGCGGCCGGGGGACTGAGTGAGCTGGGGGGCGGGCGGAGGCTCGGACGCCGGTTGCTGCGATTCCTGGCGATAACGATGCACTGCCACCATGATCGCCGCCAACACATCGGGTGTGGGCGCAGCCGCGTCGTCCGCCGCCGCCCTCGGCTGGGGCTGAGGGCGCTCGTCTGGGCTCAGACGCCGGTCAATCTGCTGGAACAGGGCGATCACGCCCCACAGCAGGGCCAGGATAATGAACACCAGGCCCATGCCATAGAACATCAGTAACAGGCCAAATTGCAGATCAGTGGACATAGAGCACTTTGCTCCTTACACCGGCATCAGGCCGTGCTTTTTGGGTGGATTTTGTTGCACTTTGCTACGCAAAAAGGCCAGCGCTTTGATCAAACGCGGCCGCGTCTCCCGGGGATCGATCACATCGTCGATAAAGCCCAATTCGGCCGCCACATAAGGATTAAAAAACTTTTCCCGATACGCTTGCACAAAGTCCGCTTCCAGCCGGGCCGGGTCCTCGGCCTGGGCCAGATCCCGGCGATGCAAAATACGCACAGCACCCTCGGCCCCCATCACGGCAATCTGGGCGCTGGGCCAGGCCAGCGCCAGGTCGCTGCGCATCTCACGGGAGCTCATGGCAATGTACGCCCCGCCCATAGCCTTGCGCAGGATCACAGAAATCTTGGGCACAGTGGCTTCCACATAGGCATAGATGATCTTGGCCCCGTGGCGAATCACGCCGGAATGCTCCTGATTGACACCGGGCAGGAAGCCGGGCGTATCCACAAAAGTGAGCAGGGGGATGTTGAAGGCGTCGCAGATGCGGATAAAATGGGCGATCTTGTCGCTGGCGTCGATGTCGAGCACGCCGGCCAGAAAAGCCGGCTGATTGGCGATCAACCCCACCACGTGGCCCGCCATGCGGGCAAAGCCCACCACGGCATTGCGGGCAAAATAGGGCTGCACCTGCAAAAAGCTGCCCTGATCCACCACCGCCTGCAGCACCTGCTTGACGTCGTAAGGCTGATCGTCGGTCGCCGGCACCATGTGCAGCAGGGCCGGTTCCTGGCGGGTGGCCGGATCGTTCGCCGACGCCAGCGGCGGATCGTCGGTATTGTTCTGCGGCAGATAGTCGAGCAGCAGACGCACCATTGCCAGCGCCCCGGCCTCGTCTGCGGCCAGAAAATGGGCCACCCCGCTGCGCGTGTTGTGCACCATGGCGCCCCCCAGCTCTTCCGTGCTCACCTGCTCGCCGGTCACGGCTTCCACCACATCCGGCCCGGTGAGGAACATGGTGCTGGTATCCTTGACCATGATCACAAAATCGGTCAGCGCCGGCGCATACACCGAGCCCCCGGCCGAAGGTCCCATCATCAGCGAAATCTGGGGGATCACGCCCGAAGACAGCACGTTGCGGCTGAACATGGCGCCGTAGCCTGCCAGCCCGCGGATGCCCTCCTGAATACGGGCGCCGCCCGAATCCATCAGGCCGATGATGGGCACGCCGGCCTCCAGGGCCATATCCTGCAAGGTCACAATTTTGCGGGCGTGCATCTGCGAAAAGGAACCGCCCAGCACGGTAAAATCTTGCGCATACACCGCCACTTGTCGGCCAGCGATGGCGCCCAAACCGGTGATCACGGCATCGCCGGCATAGCGCTTTTTATCCATGCCGAAATCAGCTATTTGATGCTTGACGAACATCCCCAGTTCCTGGAACGACCCCGCATCCAGCAAATGATCGATGCGCTCCCGCGCCGTCCACTTGCCCAGCTCATGTTGCCTGGCCACCCGCGCCTCTCCCCCGCCCTGCAGTGCTTCCTCTTTCAGTCGTTGAAGTTTGGCAAGCTGATGATCCGTCATGGGCCACCTTTATGTCAATGAGTGTGAACAAAGATAATGCGTTGACCCCTATTGTACGCGATCATATCGCTTGTCTGCAAACAGAAATCCCGTGCCCGCCTCCCCAATATCCGGTGAATAACTGCCTCCTTAAATATGAAACACATCCCTGGCAGAGCAAACATTCCCGCCTGCCGACCATCTGTGCTATACTCTCCCTTGATCTTCCATCCCTTCACTCCCCCCGCACATCCTTATGGGCCGTATTTACGTTGCCGTTGATCTCGAAACCACCGGGCTGGACCCCAACACCGACACCATTCTCGAGTTGGGCGCCGCCCGCTTTAGCGATGGTCAGGTTCTCGAAACCTTCTCGCAGGTCGTCAACCCTGACCGCCCCGTATCACGCTTTATTCAACAACTGACAGGCATCAGCCAGCAAGAAGCGGAGCTGGCCCCGCCGTTGGCCGACGTGGCCGCCGCCTTTCGCCGCTTTATCGGCGATCATCCGCTGGTGGGGCACAATATCGGCTTCGATACCTCTTTTTTGCGCTCGCACAACCTGTACCGCTTCAACGATCAAATCGACACATGGGAGCTGGCGGTCATTTTACTGTCGGGATTGCCCAGTTATAAATTGGGGCGTGTCGCCGAGCATTTGGGCATAGATCTGGTAGATGCCCATCGCGCCTTTGCCGACGCCGAAGCCACCATGCACATCTTCGAGGCCTTGCGCCAGCGGGCCGAAGCCTTGCCGCTGGACACCCTGCAAGACATCAATCGCATCGCCAGCCAATCCGAATGGTCCTTGCGTACCGTCTTTGCCGATGCCGAAGCCGCCGTCGCCCAACGCTGGGGCCGCAGCGCCGCCAAAAGCAAAGACCTCGATCTCGGCCCCCTGTTCGCAAAGCGTCAGGGTCTCGAGCCCGCTCCCCATCCCCGGCCCCTCGACGTCGATGCCCTCGCGGCATTGCTGGAGCCAGGCGGAGGTTTCGCACAGATTTTCCCCGCCTATGAGCATCGCCAGCCCCAGGTAGAAATGCTGCGCTCTGTGGCCCAGGCCTTCAACCACAGCGACCACATCATGATCGAAGCCGGCACAGGCACCGGCAAGTCCGTCGCCTATCTCATCCCGGCCCTGGCCTGGGCGGTGCAAAACGGGCAGCGGGTCGTCGTCTCCAGCAATACCATCAATCTGCAGGAGCAGCTTTATCACAAAGACCTGCCCGACCTGCAACACATCCTCTCCTTCGATTTTCAGGTCGCAGTGCTCAAAGGTCGCAGCAACTACCTGTGCCCGCGGCGGCTCAAACTGATGTTGGGACGCCACGACCTCAGCCCCACCGAAATCAGCGTCCTGGCCCGAATTTTGGTCTGGCTACCCCATACCGAAACCGGCGATCAGAGTGAGATCACCCTCGTCAACGCCCAGGAACGCGCCGTCTGGCAACGCGTCTGCTCGGATAGCAACACCTGCTCGCCAGAGCGCTGTGTCGAACACGCCACGCGGCCCGACTTCTTCTATCTGGCCCGCAATCGCGCCGAAGGGGCGCACGTCATCATCATCAACCACGCCCTGCTTTTGGCCGACATCGCCACCGAAAATCGCGTCATCCCGCCCTATCAGCATCTCATCATCGACGAAGCCCACCACCTCGAAAGCGCCACCACCCACGCCCTCACAATCATCGTTGACCATGTCAGCTTCGTCACTCGTATGCGCGAACTGGCGCCCACCAGCAACGAACAGAGCACGGCCGGCCTCCTGGCCCAAACTGCCACCCTGGTACGCAAAGCATCCTGCCCGCAGGATAAAACCGACGCCATCGTGGATCTTACCCGCGAGCTCGCCGACATAATCCCCCTGCTCGACGTGCGCATGTACGACTATTTTGATGCGATCGACCGTTTTTTGGCCCAGACCACCGGTCGCCAATACGACAACACCAGCTACGATCTGCGCCTGCGAATCACGAACAAAGAACGCGTGCAGCCTGCCTGGGTAAATGTGGAGATTCTGGCCGATAATCTGCTGCTCGAATTCAAACAACTCAACGACAAGCTGGAATACCTGCTGGGCGCTGTGGCCGATCTCAGCAACTGCCTGGGGGCCAATGCCGAAGACCTGACCGCCGATCTCAAATCCATCCAACGTGTCCTGATCGAGACGCAGAAAACCATCCATGCGGCCACCTTCGATCCCGACGCCAACGCCATCTACTGGATTCGGCGCTCCAATCGCACCAAGGCCCTGTCGTTGCACAGCGCTCCCTTGCACGTGGGCAGCCTGCTCGAACAGCACATCTTCCTCAAAAAAGACACCGTCATCCTCACCTCGGCCACATTACGCACCGCCAACAGTTTCGACTATTTACGGCAGCGCTTGAGCGCCATCGACGCCAAAGAACAGGCCCTGGAAAGCCCCTTCGACTTCCAGCAAGCAGTCCTGGTCTATCTCCCCACCGACATGCCCGAACCTAACCAGCCCGCCTTCCAGAGCAAAGTGGAACAGGCCATCTTCGAACTCAGCCTGGCCACCCAGGGGCGCCTGCTGGCTCTGTTCACCTCGTATGCCCAACTGCAAAAAACCGCCGCTGCCCTGCGCACACGGCTGGAAGAACAGGACTTCAACCTGCTGGTGCAGGGCATGGGGGGCTCCCGTCAGCAAATCCTCGCCGATTTCCGCCAATCGCAGCGGGCAGTGCTCATGGGCACCCGCAGCTTTTGGGAAGGTGTGGATGTACAGGGCGAAGCCCTCAGCGCCCTGGTCATCGTCAAGCTCCCCTTTGCCGTCCCCAGCGATCCCATCATCGCCGCCCGCTCCGAAACCTTCGATTCGCCCTTCTTCCAATACCAGGTGCCGGAAGCAATCCTGCATTTGCGGCAAGGCTTCGGACGCCTGATTCGCTCGCGCACGGATCGCGGCATCTGTGTGCTGTTGGACCGGCGTCTGCTGAGCAAACGCTATGGCAGCGTTTTTTTGGAGTCGCTCCCCCATTGCACCATGCACCGCGGGCCACTGGCCGATTTGCCCGCCACCGCCATGCACTGGCTGCAGGATGATCCGCCTGAGCAGAATGACGAGGATGTTTTTCGCGGCTACGAAAACTATCACCCCCAACCACCGCCACCGGATATCTGGGGCTGACCCGCATGGCTCGGCAGGAGGCAAAGCTGGCTTATGTGCGGGCTGATGCCCGGCTGAGCGCGGTGCTGGCACAGGGGCACCCCTGGGTGTATGGCGATGCTATCGCCCAGGCACCGCCAGGGCTGCCGACGGGCGCTTGGGTGCGCGTGCAATGCGGCAAACACCAGTACTATGGCTTGTGGGATGCCGAAAGTCCCATTGCCGTGCGTATTTTCAGCCGCAAACAGCGCCCCAATCAAGCCTGGGTGCAGGCTCGTGTGCGTGAGGCCTGGACATTGCGCTCGCCTTTGCGCCAGCCACAGGCCCACACCAGCGCCTATCGCTGGATTTATGGCGCCGCCGACGGGTTGCCCGGCGTGATCGTGGATCTGTATGGCGCCGAAGCCAACGACCAGCAGTGGGCAGTGGTGCGCCTGTACAGCGCCAGTGTGCAACACCTGCAATCCTGGCTCACCTCCGCCCTCACATCCACCACTGCCCTCACCGGCATCATCGCCCGCAGCCACACGCCCGGCGAATACACGCTCTGGCACGGCACGGCTCCCGCACAGCCGATCATCATTCGCGAAAACGACCTGCGATTCGAAGTCGACATCATTCAGGGCCAGAAGACCGGCTTTTTCCTCGATCAGCGCCAGAATCGCCAGACCATCGGCCAAACCAGCCAGGGGCTCAGGGTGCTGAATCTCTTCAGCTATACGGGCGGCTTCAGCCTGTACGCCGCCCGCGGGGGCGCACGCCAGGTGGTGTCGGTCGATAGCGCCCGCCCGGCCATGGCGGCGGCTCGGCGCAATTTTCAGCTCAACGGCATCGACCCCGCACAGCATGACTTCATTGTGGGCGATTGTTTTGCTGTGCTGGCAGATTTTTATCAGGCGGGTCGGCGCTTTGATCTGATCATTGTGGACCCGCCCAGCTTCGCCCGCAGCAAGGCCCAACTCGACGCCGCTCTGCACGCGTATCACCGCATCAATACCCTGGCCATGCAATGTCTGGCCCCTGACGGCTTGCTGGCCAGCAGCAGTTGCAGCAGTCAGCTCGGTCCCGAGGCATTCAAGGGCATGCTGGCCGTAGCCGCCACCGCGGCTGGGCGCCGGCTGCGCATCCTGCACGAGGCCGGGCATGCGCTCGACCATCCCGTGTTGCCGTCTTTTCCCGAAGGGCGATACCTGAAATTTGTGTTGGCGCGGACGCTGGCGGTTTTTTAGGGGGAGAGCTTGGGAATTGTGCAAAAATGAGTTCTTGTTTTTGACCTCCGGAAGGTGGTCACCGATATTTCGGTGCTGGCAGGATTTCTGACCAGCTCACGGAGATTAACTTAGTAATTTCCAACCTCGCCCATCATCACCTATAATCAGTTTTTGCAGAATTAAAACTTAGTTCACCCCTCCAGGATACTCCTGAGACCTGTCAACCCGTAACCCAGGATGTTACGGATACGAAATCTTATGATGCTCCAAGATCAAATCATCGAACTGATCACCCAGGCCGCCCGCAAAGCCCAAAAGAAAGGCGATCTGCCCAAAACCGCCTTGCCACCCGTGACGGTCAATCGTCCCAAACATGCCGAACAAGGCGACTGGTCGTGCGCGTTGCCGCTGCAAATAATACGTGATGTCAATAACGCCCTCAAAGAACGTGGCGCCGAACGCAGCAGCCCCCTGCAAATCGCCGACATCATCGCCAAGCGTCTGCCCGAAACACCCCTGCTGGCCCGCACCGAAGTGGCCAAACCCGGCTTCATCAACATGTTTCTCAATCCCGCCTGGTTGGCGGCGCAGGCCGGTGAGATCTGCCAGTCGGGCGCCGATTACTTCCGGCTGCCCCTGGGCCAGGGCAAACGCGTGCAGGTCGAATTTGTCAGCGCCAACCCCACGGGCCCCCTGCACTTCGGTGGCGCTCGCAATGCTGCCATCGGTGACACGTTGGCCCGCCTGCTGGAGAACAACGGCTACATCGTGCAGCGAGAATACTACATCAACGATCGCGGCACACAAATGAATATCTTCGCCGAAACCCTGTGGCGACGGTACCAGCAGCTCTTTGGCCTGTCAGTTGACATCCCCGACGACGGCTACCCCGGCGCCTACATGATCGATTATGCCCGTCAAATCCAGGCCGCACAGGGTGACTCGCTGCTGGCACTCAGTGACGAGCAGGCGATCCCGCGTTTTCGCGAATTGGGTTTGGCCGCTGTCACCGCCGAGCTGGCGGACGATCTGGCCATGATGCGCGTCTTTTTCGACAACTGGTTCTCCGAACAAAGCCTGTACGAGGATGGCACCTTCGAGCATATCAACACCCTGTTGCGGGAACAGGATGATTTGTATATGAAAGACGATGCCGTCTGGTTCCGGGCCAGCCGCTATTTGCCCAAAAGTGATCGAGACGAAGTCTTCATCCGTTCCAATGGCGAACCCGGCTATTATGCCAGCGACATCGCTTATCACTACAACAAATTTATCACCCGCGGCTTCGATTGGGTGATCAACGTCTGGGCTGTCGATCATCAAAATCAGGCCGCCCGCATGCCAGCCATGCTCAAGGCTCTGCACATCGACCCCGAACGTCTCACCATCGTCCTCTACGATTTCGTCACCCTCCATCGTGGTGGTCAGGAGATCAAAATCTCCAAACGCTCCGGCGAGCTGATCACCATGCGCGAGGTGCTGGAAGAAGTGGGCGTCGATGCCGCCCGCTATCTCCTGCTCAGCCATTCCAACGAGGCGCGCATCGACTTCGATATCGAATTGGCTGTGGCGCAAAACAACGAAAATCCGGTGTATTATGTGCAATACGCCCACGCCCGGGTCTCATCGATCTTGCGCAAAGCTCGGGAGCAGGCTATCGATTGGGGGGAAGCCGATCTCAGCCTGCTGCAGGATGAGACTGAACTGGCATTGTTGCACAAGATGTTGCAATTACCGGAAGTGGTCGCCGAAGCCATTGAGCGTTTCTCGCCCCATCTGCTTCCCCACTACGCCCTCGACCTCGCCCGCACCTTCACCAAATTCTACGACGCCTGTCGTGTCCTCTCCAACGATCCCACCGACGCCGCCCTGAGTCGCGCCCGCCTGCAATTGGTGCAGGCCACGCAAATCGCCCTGGCCTACAGCCTGGAACTCATGGGTATGAATGCACCCGAAAGCATGTAGGAGTCATCTCATGGCATCACTTGCCCATCCCCACGTTCTGGTCTCCGACCCTCTGGCTAAACCCGGCCTCGATTGCTTGGCCACTGCCGGCCTTCATGTCGATGTACGACCCGATATGGAACCGGCGGCATTGCTCCGTTGCATTGGCGATTACGATGCTTTGATCGTGCGCAGCGGCACCCAGGTCACGGCGGACGTGATCCAGGCCGCCGATAACCTGCGCGTGATCGCCCGCGCCGGTGTGGGAATCGACAACATCGACGTGGACGCCGCCACGCAACGCGGCATCATCGTGGTCAACGCCCCCACGGGCAATGTGGGGGCCGCCGCCGAACACACCGTGGCCCTGCTACTGGCCCTGGCGCGGCACATTCCCCATGCTTATGATTCCATGCGCCGGGGCGAGTGGAATCGCAAAGCCTTTATGGGCACCGAAGTACGGGATAAAACCCTGGGCACCATCGGCCTGGGACGGGTAGCCAGCCAGGTGGTGCGCCGGGCGGTGGGTTTGGGGATGAAGATCATGGCTTACGATCCCTTCGTGGGCAGCGATTATGCCGCCAATCTGGGGGTGCAACTGGTATCCCTGGAGACATTATTGTGCGAAAGCGATTTCATCAGCGTGCATTTGCCCCTGAACGACAGCACCCACCACATGCTGAATGCCGAACGCCTGCGGCTGTGCAAGTCCGGTGCGTACTTGATTAACACCTCGCGCGGCGGTGTCATCGACGAACAAGCCCTACTGGCAACGCTCGACGCCGATCACCTGGCAGGCGTCGCTCTGGATGTCTTTACGACCGAGCCTTTGCCGTCTGATTCCCCCCTGCGCCGTCACCCCCGTCTCATTCTCACCCCCCATATCGGCGGGTCGACCACCGAAGCCCAATATCAGGTGGCCATGGATGTCGCCAATCAGGTCATCGATGTGCTGAACGGGCGCAGCGCCCGGTATGCGGTCAATGCCCCGCTCATCCCCAGCAGCGATATCGAATGGGTCATGCCTTTCGTAAGCCTGGTGGAAACACTGGGGCGATTTCTGTATCAGTACCAACCCATGCAAGTGGAGAGCGTCGAGCTCACAATACACGGGCCACTGGCCGATCACAACACCCAGATTTTGCAGGCCGCGGCTTTGCGGGGTCTGCTGGCCCAGGTCACCGAAGAACGCGTCAACGAGGTCAATGCCGACATCATCGCCCAGCGTCGCGGCATCATTATCAGCGAACTGCGCCAGCGTCATCATTACGAACGCTTCGAAAACATGGTCACGTTACGTATTGCCGCCGGTGAGCAATCCGCCAGCGTGCGGGGGAGTATTTTGGGGGACGAGCCGTATATCGTCGCCATCGACGATCTATGGGTCGATTTTGTGGCCCGCGGGCATTTCTTTCTTTCGTGGCACATCGATCACCCCGGTGTGATCGGCAAAATCGGCACCGTGCTGGGCCAAAACGATATCAACATCGCCTTTATGCATGTGGGTCGACGCTCGCCACGCGAAGACACAATCATGGTACTCAACACCGACGAACCTATCCCCGACCATCTGATCCCCCATCTCCTGCGCATCGTGGCCATTCATAGAGCCTGCACCATCCTCTTGTAGATCGGCAGATTGGTGCCGAGTCTCTGCCCGCGCCCCCCAATCTACCAACCCCTTTTTTCCCTCTTCCTTCTACCCCCGGGCGTTCGCCCAGGCACGAGCCAGGCGACGGATGCCGTCGTGAATGGCCGCGGGCGGGTGCAGAGCAAAATTCAGGCGTAGATGATGGCTGTCGCTGCTGCCCGCGGCATAAAACAGATGCCCCGGGGCGAAGGTGACGCCAAGCTCCAGGGCATGCACATACACCGTGGTGGCGCTGGGGCCTGTGGACGGCAGTTGCACCCAGGTGAATACCCCCCCTGTCGGCAACGACCACTTTGTGTCCGCGGGCATATGGGCCAACAAAGCTTCGTTCATGGCCTGCAACCGTTGGCGATGCGCCGCTCGTACGTGCTGCAAGTGCCGGGCAAATTGCCCTTCATGTAAATACGTAGCCAGTGCCCGTTGCTGCAACTCACCGGCAGCAATGTCCAGCGTTTGATGGGCGGCACTAAGGTTGGCATACAACGCTGTCGGCGCCAGCAAATAGCCGATACGCGCACCGGGTAGCAGGCATTTAGAATAGCCATTGACGTAAATAACGTTGTCGGCCGGGCTGAGGGCGCGTAGCGGCGGTGGCGGCGGCGTTCCCAGCCACAGATGTCGGTAGACATCATCCTCCAGGATGAGCAGGTTGTGTCGGGCTGCCAGCTCCACCAACTGCTGACGGCGGGCCAGGGGCATACACACGCCGGTGGGGTTTTGAAAGGTGGGGGTGAGATACAACAGGCGGGGCCGATGCATCTGAATGAGCCGGGCGACATGATCCAGGCAAATCCCGCCCGCATCGCTGCGCACCAGATGCACCACAATCCCCGAGCTGGCCAGCAGATCGATGACGTGCAGATACGTAGGGTTTTCCAGCAGCACGTGATCGCCGCGACGCAAGATGGTGCGCAATACCAGCGCCAGGGCCTGCTCGGCGCCACTGGTCACGAGCAGTCTCTGGGGCCGGGCCTGTATCTCGAAGCGACGCAGCTCGGCAGTGATGGCCTGCAACAGCGCCGGGTCCCCTTCCACCGGCCCGTATTGCAGCACCTGCGAGCCGGCAGCCCGCAACACCTGGTTCAGTGCCCGACGGTACGCTTCCACCGGCAACAGATCGGTGGCGGGCATGCCCGGGGCAAACGAGAGGATGTCGGCCCGGCGGGCCAGGCGCATCATTTCACGGTTGAATTGATGCGCGCTCCAATCTGCAGGATCACGTAAGCTGGGCGGAGGCGGACTCTGCGCACTTCGTTGCGCTGCCCGGTCCAGCACAAAGCTCCCCCGTCCCACCTGCGAACTGATGTAGTCCTCGGCATTGAGCTCGGCATAGGCCGTCACCACGGTGATGCGGTTGACGCCCAGGTGTCGGGCCAGTTGGCGGGTTGCCGGCAGCCGCGTGAGTGGCGGCAACGCCCCGTCCTCGATCAGCGTGATGATGTGGCGTTTGATCTGCTGGTAGAGGGGGGACTCGCCATGACGGTCGAGGGAGATATCAAATAAGGTGGGGACAGACATGTGGTGGAAATTTATGTCGCCGGTTGCTGCCGGGCGCGTTCGAGAGCGGCGCGTTCGCTCATTTGTTGGCGCAATGTGCGGATGTCGGTGGGCACGAGATAGGCTGTAAAGCCCAACAATACCGAACCCAATAGCCAGGCCACCACGCAGATGAGCAGAATAGCCAGGTACAACGAGGCTCGGGTGGCAATCACGCCGGCCAGTAGCGGTGCCAAAGCGGCACCGATATTTTCGATGAAGCTTTCGATGGCCAGAGCCGTGCTGCGCACCTCGGGCAGGGTGATATCGTAAACCGTGGAGACCACATTGGGGGAGGCAAAGGGAATGAACAGCGCCGAAACCATGAGGAGCCCTAAAAACAGGCCCTGATTGGCGATGGGCACGTTCATGGTGAGGCTGAGGAATACGGCCCCCAGGAGCACGGATACCATCGATACCAACATACGCCCCCGCGGCGTACGTTTGAACATCCAGTCTCCGATGCTGCCTCCCACAAAGTACCCCAATGCCAGCACCAATACTGCTGGCGCCATGGTCATCAGCACTTCATCCGGGCTATAATGGCGTTCCGTTTCCAGATAGCGGAAGAACCAGAAGGTAATCACCTGCCAGGGAAAAACGCCCACAAAGCCCTGGGCGATCAGCAGACGGAAACTGCGTTTGCGGAAGAGGCCGAGGGCAATGCGTTTGTCGAAGCGATACACGCCCATTTCTTCCAGATCGGCCAGTTCGGGTTCGGCCTGGCCGCGTGGCGCGTCTTTGACAAAGAAAAAAATCAACACCGCCATCACCAGTCCCAAGGACCCGGTAATGTAAAATACCCGGCGCCAACCGATGGCGCTGCCCAGTAGCGTCGCTACCAGCAAGCCTGCCATGTAGCCCAGGGGCTGCGTCAATTGCAACAGGCCGTAGATCTTGCCCCGCATCTGCGGCCCAAAGTAATCGGAGATCAGGCTATACAGGCCGGGATAGCTGGAATCGTCGATGCCGGTGCTGGCGCGGGTGACCAGGAAGCTGGAGAAAGTGGGGGCAATAGCACTCAGCCAGGTGGTAGACCCCCAGATCAAGGCTGCCAGAGCCAGCAGTTTGGCACGGGCATAGCGATCGTACAAGTAGCCCCACAGGGGATACATGAGCGCCCCCACCACCAATGCCCCACTGAACACCAGGCCCATTCGTGCCTCATCGATGCCGAATGTCTCCATAATGGGAGTGGTCAGCGGCCCGATGAGCAATTTATCGGATTGATGCAGCAGCATGAACATGAAAAAGATAGCGAAAACACCCCAGCGATGCCGTTTGTGCGGCTTCATATAAGTGCTCCTTGAGTCGATGAAAACAGACCAACAATACCGGCAATGTTAAGCGACATGGAATCAAACGCGCAAGCCCCTGCGCGGGGTCGGCCAGAACGCGGGCAGGGGATGAAAACGTGGACGGATTTTAACGCCGGGAGGCGGATGGACGAGAGGGCGCAGAGGGAGAGAGTCATTCACCAACCTACCCATTTACCAAACTAGACGATGAGCTTTCGCTTGACCGCAAACCGGACAATATCGGCGATGTTACGGAACCTCATTTTCTTCATCAGATTACGCCGATGATTTTCGACCGTGCGCAGACTAATGCCTAGTTGGTTGGCGATCTCCCCATTGGTTTCACCTTGCGCCACCAGCACCAAAATCTCACGTTCTCGTTGGCTGAGCTCCTCATAGTTTTCATGGATGGATTTAGTCTGACGCTGATATTCTTCGATATCATCGGAGGTCAAAGGCGGTGGCAAGAAGGTCCGACCATCCATGATCTGCCAGAGTGCCTCGACGATACTGGGGGCGGGCATCCCTTTGGATGCGTAGCCAGCGGCGCCGTAGCGCATGGCTTCAGCCACATAGGATATCTCGCTAAGCATGGAATAAATCAGGACGCGAGTTTGCAGGCCTTCCTCCTGTATTTGGCGCAAGATCATCAATCCTGGCAGACCGGGCATCTTCAGATCGAGGATAACAATGTGTGGCTGCAGGCGTTTGATCTCGCTGAGTGCGTTCCGACTGTCGGAGGTGCTACCGATCACCTCGATGCCAGGCACCTGGTTCAATGTTGTCTTGAGCCCGGTGACAACGATATCGTGATCGTCGACCAGAAAAACTTTGGTAAAGCGCATTTTATGTCTCCAGTGAAGGTTGTGGGGAATCCAGCGGGATCAGAGCCACCATCTCAACCCCCCCTCCGGGTTGAGTATCGATTTTCAACTGGCCCCCCAACATTCTGATACGTTCTCTGAGATTGGCCAACCCTGTGGTTTGCTGCGGCCTTTTGAACTGCGCCGCATCAAAGCCTATCCCGTCATCCCTGATACATAGCTCCAGGGTACCTGGTTCGGCCCAAACTATCACATCCACATCATGGGCCTGTGCATGGCGAGCAACATTGGTGAGTGCTTCCTGAACGACGCGATAGGCAGTGATCTCCACCTCGCCGTCAAAGCGCTGATCGAGCCCGTCGTGAGAAAAATGAACGGGAATCTGTGTGCGGTGGGTGAAGCGATTAATCTGCCAGATCAGTGTGGGCAATAAACCAAGCTCATCGAGCATGGTTGGCCGTAAGCCCTGCAAGAGCTCGCGTATCTGGCCAATCAGGCCCTCGACTGTGTCCTGCGCCAATTGCCAATCTGCCCGCATGGGCGAGGTTTCATCGATATGAATGCGATCGAGCGTAAGCTTGAGCGCAGTGAGTTGGCTCCCTAATTCATCATGTAAATCCCGGGCAATGCCTTGGCGCTCCTTTTCCTGGATTTGCACCATGCGACGAGCGAGGTTTTCCTGAAGAGCCAGGCTCGCTTTCAGCTCATTGTACAGTAATACGTTATGCAGGGCCATTGCCAATCGATCCGCGATCTCGCCGGCTATTTGCGTATGAACGGGTTCAAAGGTGTGCTTGAATTTAGACCCAATACTGAGACTACCCATGTGTTGGCCTTGCACAAGTAAGGGAGCACTGATAAAAGAGCGGATGCCTTGGCTGTAGAGGACTTTGAAAAGCGGGGAAACGTCCAACATGCTGCCAACATCACCCACAAGAAGCGGTATGCCCAGGGCCATCTGCTCGCGCATGGCCTCGGGTATCTGGAGGGTGACCACTTTTCGCTGAGCCTGTGGGTCCGAGCCGAGCCCCTGTTCGCCGATCATCTGCACGATTTTGGTTTTGGCATCCAGCAAGAAAATACTGATGCGATCGGCCGGCATGATCTCTGGCAGGCGTTGGAAAACAACACCGGCAATCGTATTCAGATTATTGGTGGTAAGGCCGGCAGCATCAATTTGCCGCAGAACTTCAAGGCGACGGTTGTTTTGCTGTAACTGCTCCTGTGTTTCCAACAGTGCTGTGATGTCGAAGCCTGTGCCCAACACAAGCCGTTCTTGAGCAATCATCATCATGTTGCCAGTGAACTCTAACCAACGCTCTTGCCCCTCCTTGGTGAGTATCTTGAGCCGCAAACTCTGCACAGGTGTATCTCCGGCCAGCAACTGCATAATCCAATTCTTCGTCTCCTCCTGATAGTCGGGATGGACGATCTTCCAAAAGGACAGACGTTTGAGTTCGTCCGGAGCATAGGCAGTAATCTTCGATGCCGCCGGGTTGGTGTAATGGACGTCGTTGGCATCGAAGATGAAGATAGCGGCATGGGTGGTTTCGGTCAGGGTGCGGAAAAGCCGTTCGCTTCTTTCCTGGGCGGCCAACATCTGTTTGCGCTCGGTAATATCGCGAAACACGACCTGCACCGCGGGCTCGCCACTTTCGGTGAAGGGAAAGGCCGCTACTTCGAGGTCCACATAGCTGCCATCCGGACGCAGGAAACGTTCTTCGGCAAAAGGCACTGGTTGGCCTGTCTGCATAAGCTTTTGGATACGTTTGATGATGTGCGGTTGATCGTCGGGATGGACGAAGCCCAGAGCGGTTTGTCCCAGGAGCGATTCATCGGAATCCAGTTGCAGAATGCGTAAGGCCTCGGCGTTTACATAGACCACTTTGCCGTCTTTGTGTACGGCAATGCCATCTGGTACCAAAGCCAGTAGTTGCTCGAATCTTTGATCGTGCTCTTGCATGGCCGCTACCATTTCTTTCCGCTGTGTGTCATCCTGTATCAGCAGCAAATGCAAAAGACGCTCTTCCTGTGTTAAAGCCGAGATCGTCAACAGGACAGGCAAGGACGCCTCGCCTGCACCCTGCATCATCACATCCTGGTAAAATGTGTCGTGGGGATCGTTGGTGCTACGTGCGAGCAGATGACGAATAGTGGCATGTTGTGGGGCAGACACAAATTCAAAAAGAGAATGTCCGCTCAGGATGCCATCCCCGGGCTGCAAGAGACGACGCGCTGCCTGGTTCTCCCACAAAATACGCTCTCCGTCCAGCAGCAGAATGCCTGTGGCAAACATATCCATCAGGCGCTGACCCATCGTTTGGCCGATCTGCAACAACCGATCTTGCGGGAATGATTCTGAATGCAGCGAAGGGCGAAGGTTTTGGTTCATAGGGTTTTCCCCGGGGTGAGCTGAACGAGTTCGGCCTGATGCACGCGAGGATGGATGATGGGCGTGAGTTGCGACACCTGCCGGCTGAGCCGCGGCGCCGCGGCTGTTGTGTAAAAGACGTAGTCAGGAGAGCTCTGGTGGCCCAGCAATTGGCAAGATCGCAGCAATCGCTGCACCTGTCTGGCTACGGCCGCTGCAGGATCCACAAGCGTGACTGCGGGGCCCATCACACGCTGAATGACGGGACTCAGAAACGGATAATGGGTGCATCCCAGCACCAGTTGGTCGACCTGTTTTTGCTTGAGATGCGCCAGGACATCTGTGAGATAGGCCTCGATCTGGGGCCCATCCAACTGTCCTGCCTCCACCCATTCTACCAGATATGGGCAAATCTGCGTATGCACCTCCACGCCCGCAGCGAAATGTGCGACCAGGCGCTGAAAACGCTCGGCGTGCAGCGTCTCCGGCGTGGCCAGCACGCCCACGCGGCCACTGCGGGTGGCGGCGCTGGCCGGCTTCACTGCCGGCTCCATGCCCACAATAGCGGCCTGGGGCCAGCGTTGGCGCAGGCTGTTGAGCGCGACGGCCGAGGCCGTGTTGCAGGCGATGACAAGCAGCTTGGCGCCCTGCTGCCACAGCCACTCTGCCGCGGCATGGGTCAAAGCCTCGATCTCCGAACGCGAACGAGAGCCATAGGGGACATGTTGCTGATCGGCCAGATACGCTATGGCCTCTTCTGGCAACAAGTCGTGTAATGCATTCCATACCGAAAGGCCTCCCACGCCGGAGTCGAACACGCCGATTGGCTGTTGGGGATGCGAGGGGTGGGGCATCATGCGTCGGCGGGGTGCAAGGCAGGCTGGCAGGCCTGGACGAAAGCGCGGAAGAGTTCCAGCATGGCCGGGTCATCGATCAATTCTTCGGGATGCCATTGTACTCCTATGGCATAAGGGTGGTGATCGATTTCGATGGCCTCCACTACCCCACCCGGCGATCTGCCCACCACGCGTACGCCGGCGCCCAAGTCGCGTATGGCCTGATGGTGCAAAGAATTCACCATCACCGATGGTCCGAGAATGTGAGCCACGCGGCTGCCGGGGTGCAGGTACACCGCATGGGCGCGTAGATCGCGGGGGTAGCCATCGCCGCGGAAGTCATGACGGTCGGCGTCGGGCACCAGCGCTTCCACATCCTGATACAGACTGCCGCCCAGCGCCACGTTGAGCACCTGCTGGCCGCGACAAACGCCAAAGAGGGGCTTGCCTTCGGCAATCGCCCAGCGCGTCAGCAGCATTTCCATACGATCGCGGGCGCTGTCCATGCTACCCAGCCGCTTATGTTCTGGTTCACCGTAATAGGCAGGAGTGATATCCGGCCCACCGGGCAGAAAAATGCCGTCGACCTGCTCGAAAATACGCCGATAGGCTGTTTCGTCTAATGCCACCGGGATCAGGAGCGGCGCCGCGCCGGCTAAATGCAGCGCCTGCACATAAGTAGTGCGCATGCCCTGCATGAGCTTATGGGGATGAAGATAAAAATATTGGGCCGAGACGCCAATGAGGGGCCGGTTGGCGCCGGCGGAAGAAGGAAATGGACGTGTCACGAAAATTCGCCTGTCTGTAATTTGCATCAATGGTACTAGATGGGTGATTATAGGGGAGGGAGCGTTATTCGCCAAGCACGAATGGTTCCCATACGAAGATTATTTACTTTGCACCATCTACAGCGCCCCCCCCCGGCTGATGCCGCGGGCTTGGTGGCCTGTGTTTGTAGTGACCACTTCTGTTAAACGTGTATCAAGCGTCGATCGGTTGGGAAAGAGTATTTCTGGTAGAGTGACAAAGGTGACAGGAAAAAGAATGCGTCTGACACGCCAGAGAACCTTGACGCATTCGTATCTTGTCAGCCAGACCCTGGATACTGCGCGTGATGCGTATTGCGTGGTGCATCATAAGCGGAACAAACACGTACCATGAACATCTTTGAGCCATAACTTTTGCGATTATCTGCCGTCTTCATCACCGGAGCATATTAAACCCGCATAAACCAGGTTCCCCCTGATACCCCATTGAGGTCAACATTCCATGGGACAATTAGCCACCTTCCCGATGCCAAAACAAAACCAGACTCCCACGCCCCCGGTCAAAAAGCAAGACAAGCGCCAACGCCTGTTGACGGAATCATTGCGTTTGTTTCGCGAAAACGGCTATGATCAGACCAAGGTCGCCGATATTGCGCGGGCCGCCGGTGTGGCCAAAGGCACCTTTTTCAACTACTTCCCGACAAAGGAACAAGTCTTGCTCACATTAGGCGAGCAAATGCTGGGACGCATGGGGCGGATCCCCGCCACACCGAGGGTGCAAGTGACCAATACGCGCACCAAGATCAAATCCGTGTTTCATGCTCTGGCGGCTGGCCTGGACGCCGATAAAGAGTTGGTGCGGGAGATGATCTATCGTGGCCTGCGCCTGCCCGATCTGATTGGCAGCGAACGGGCCAAGCTCGATTTCCGGGCCATGTTGGTTCTGCTCATCGATCAGGGCAAACGGAATGGCGAAGTGGTGCTAAACGCCGATGCCACCTTTATCGCTGACACGCTACACATGCTTTATTTCCAGCAAGTTGTCAATTGGTGCAGCGGTAGCTTTAAAATGTCATTGGTCGATCGGCTGGATGAAGTGGTCGATTTGGTTTTTGATGGTGTCAGGGCCACTGAGACTCTCCTCTAGATCAGTACATGACGGCTTAACCGGGATTTTGGTCCCGGTTTTTTTGTGGGATCAGGGTGTTTTGTGGTTCCATAGGGTCTTGCATTTTCGGTTCAACTGCATCTCAGGGGGTCTCACTGTGACCCCCACGAGATGCAAAAGAGCCGCATCTTCTTCCCGGAGCACTTCACCATGTCCGATCTGTCCCTTTCGCCTCTGAGCGTTAGTTTAATCATTCCGGCACAACACGCCGCCCAACGTAGCCTGCGCCGTAGCCTCTCCCTCACCCCGCCCACTTTCCCCGGCCCGGCCGAAAGCCTGGCTTGGCACCGTCGTTCCCTGTCCGAATCCATCGTATCAACGTGGCAGGCCAATCCCGCCGCTGTGGCTGTTGCGCTCCAACTTCCCGCCGACGCCATCGATGCACGGCCCGCCGGAAAGATAAAAAAAACGTTGCTGATGGCTCGTCAGATGCTGGAGGCCAAATCTCCGGAATCGGCGCGTCTGCGCCGCTGGTCTGCCGCTGTTTTGGGCATGTCGTGGAGCCAGTCGCAGCTTTTGCAGGTGATGGAAGAGGTAGAACCCATGCTGGCCGCAGCCATGACCGTGGTCGAGCAGATGGCCTGGCTGGCCGTTGGCTCGTACGTCCACATGCAGGCCCTGTTGCAACGCGCCGGGGTCGATGATGCCGCTGGCGCCGCCATGCGCTTGATGCTTGGCGTAGAGACGCCGGAGGGGCGGCAGGTGGATGATTGGGCGCAGGGGTTGTCGGGCGAAGCCTGGCGTCAGCGTTGGGGGCATCGGGCAGATTTCGAGCTCGATCTGGCACGGCCGCGACTAGCCGAGCGTATGCCCGGGGACTGGCCTCAACCGCCGCAGGAAACGTCGTGGCAGCCGTCGCAGGCCCGCCAGCTTGCCGCCCAGGAACAGGAACGGGTGTTGCAAAAAGCAGGTTGGCTGCAACGCCCCGCCTTGCGCAAGCAAATCGACCTTTGCCGAGAAGCCCTGCAGGCGTATGGCGACGCCGGCGACACGCTGGCACACGTGCTGACGGCCGTGCGCAGATGGTGTCTGGCGGCGGCCGCCGAGGGCGCAGAAGGGGATCGCATTCATCAGGCCGACGAGATATTCCAGCTCGAGATCGAAGAGATCAAACAGATGCTGACGGGTGAATGGCACCATCGTCGCCATGTCGCCACCCAAATCGCCACCCGCACCGCGGTGTCTTTGCCGTCGGCGGGCCGAACTGCCAGGGCTTTGGGTATTGCCGGTCAGCGCCTGCAGGCCCCCGGTGTGTGGGGTGAGGAGCTGCCCGCGGCAGCAGATGTGGTGGCGGGGCGCATCGTTGTCACCCCCCGCACCAGCGCTGCGTGGACTCCCTATTTTCTGTACATGGCCGGGCTGATATGCCGTGAGGGAACCCTGCTGTCTCACGGGGCTGCTGTCGCCCGAAGGGGTGGGCTGACCATGCTCATCAGCGCCGAGCGGACAGTGGGCGACCCAATGAGGGTGGATCCCGCACAAAACCCGTTGAAAAGACTGAACTAACCCGATAGTAGTAGGCTCTGTGATGGCATCCTCCTGCCGGGCATCCACAATTAATCCGGATTGGCTATTGAAATACGCCCATCACCCTGCTATGCTGGAACTGTAGCCAGGCATTGCCCGGCAACATGAATTTCTGTCATCAATCCCTTTCCACTCTTATCATAAGGAGAGAACCCAAATGACCCGACGCAGACTAACCCTTGCTTTGAGCTTTCTGTTGCTGCTGGCCCTGGTGGCCCTGCCCGTAGCCGCACAGAGCTTCCCCGATCCCGGAACCGGCTCCACCTATACCGAATTGGTGAACACGACTGCTGATGAAGCCACCGTCAACATTACTTACTACACTCAGGGCGGCGGCACTGTGGCCGGCCCCGGCCGCGTCATTGCCGGCAATGGCTCCACCGCCATCGACCCGGCCAGCAGCCAGCTTCCTGCCGGCTTCAATGGCGCCGGTGTGGTTTCGTCCAACAAGAAACTGGCTTCGGTCGTGCAGACGCAGTGGCTTGGCGGCCCTGGCGACGGCTTCCAGATGGGCCTGTACTCCGGCGTTTCCGCTGGCTCCAGCAAGATTTGCCTCCCCAGCCTCTTCAAATTCGCCCCTGCCATTGTCTCTTCCTTCACCGTGCAGAACACCGGCACCGGTGACGCCAATGTCGAGCTGAAATACTACAGCCGCACCGGCACGCTGGAAGGCACCTTCACCGACACAATTCCGGTGGGCGCTCAGCACACTTACGACATGCGCACCCCCAGCGCCACCGTTCCCAACGTGGCCAACGGTTGGGATGGCTCGGCCGTGATTTCTGTCACCAATGGTCAGACCATTGCTGGCGTGGGCGTCGTCAATCAGGGCGGACGTTCCTCCACCTACAACGCCGCGGATTGCGCCGGCCTTTCTGGCGCCACCACGTTGGTCGTTCCCAGCCAGTTCCGCGTGTTCAACTCCGCCACGCCTAACGACCCCGCCACTCGTGGTACGTGGTCCTGGGTGCTGCTTTCGGCTTTGAACGTGCTGAACCTGGAGAGCAGCGAGGCGAATGTCACCCTGGTTTACACCCCTCGTGATCCTGCCAAGAATTCCCTGACATTGAGCAACCAAACAATCCCCGCCAACTCGGCTGCCGGTTACAACACCCGTGGCGGCGTCAATGGCGCCAACCCCGAGACCTTTGATACACTCGGCAATTTCTGGGATGGCACGGTCACCATCACCTCTGACAAGGCCATTGTGGCTACGGTGATCACGCAGTGGTTCCGCGGCACCGGCCCCGAGTCGGGCTACTATGTCGCCAGCAATGCTGCCAACAGCCAGACTAAATTCTGGGTGCCCGATATCCGCCGCGTGAAAGTGAGTGGAAACTTCACTGAATTCAGCGCTGTCATCATCCAGAATATCGGCAATGCCGACACCGACGTGACCACCAAGTTCTACGATCGCAATGGCAACATGGTGCACAGCATCACTTCCACCATCGCACCGGGCCCGAGCATTGGTTACAACACCCGTGCCGGCACCGGTGGCACCGCCGCCCTTGGCGATAGCTTCGAAGGCCACGCTGTGGTCGAGAGCAACGGCCAACCGCTGGCTGTGGTGCTGAATGGGGTTGCCCTCAATCCCTATGGCTCTGGCACCACCAACGGCATCAGCGAATAAGCTGTAGCGATTTCATTCACCGCATCTCAAAAGTGGCCGACTCTGCGGAGCCGGCCACTTTTTTGTTTTGGCCGGTAGAGACGAATACTCCTTCGCCCTACGTTGTATTTTTTCGTCCTACATAATAAAAGTTGCAGGCAAAATGCGTCGCCCAGGTTGCGTCCTCACAAAGCCAATCAAGGTACTTAATCGGGTGCACCAGCCACGAGAGCAGCGTCCGCACAGCCATCTTCAGGGGACGGGTGGGCGTGAGGATGAAGATGCTATCCCGGAAGAGCAAGGCCCAGGCTGTGAAGGGGCCCGAACAAATCCCCTTATCCTCACAGCGCAGCCCATGACGACCGAACAGCACCGCGATGCCGCTGATGGTGTAGCGCTGATAGTCGTGGGGGGCCATGTGATAGGCGCGCAAAAAGGGGATCTCGCTATAGACGCGGCCTCCGGGCCTGAGCACGCGGGCCATCTCGGCCACCGCCTGTTCGGGATTTTCCACGTGCTCGAGAACTGAGGAGGAAAGCATGAGATCGATGCTGGCATCGCGGAACGGCAGTTGTTGGGCGTCGGCAATGACATCGACATGGCCGCTGTGGGGAAGACCAAAACGAATGAGGCTATGATAAGGCGCCAGGTTTTGCTGGAAAACGCGTTCGAGGCCAGCGCCCAGGTTCACCACCACATGATCGGGATGATCGGGATCTGCTCCCCGCAAGACGCGGGCGATTGCCTGCCGGCTGCGCCGTGTCCACACGCGTTCTTCGGGGGATGGAATCAAGCTGCGCAGACGCCCTTTCCAACTGCGGGGCGCAGGGGGCGGCCCGCCATTAGCGTATAGACCGAACAAAGGGTGTTCAGCCGGCAACAGCAGCCACGATGCGCCCACGCGGGGATAGCCCCGGGCGCATGGGCGGCAGAGCAGGGTTTGTCCGGCATTGTCGATTTGCAGAGGGCCATGACAGACGGGGCAAACCAGAATCGATTGCACTTTATCAGCGAGGTGCTTCGGTGTCATTACCATTCCCCTGGTACGTGTTCATGGTCGGCGTAGTCGTGGTAGCCAGGTAATATGATTGGGTTCCACGAGAGCTTGTTTATAGATGGCGATGCCACTGCTGATAGTCGCAAGGTATAAGGCGTTGCCTTTGACGGCAATGTCGGTGATGCTTGGGAATAAAGTGATGTGGGCAAACTGGCGCGGTAGCGCTGGAATCGAAACATCAAAGGCCGTCACACCCCCGCTCCCCTGTGGATCAGAGTAAAACCCGGTGGAGGCGACATAGAGATGGGGATGATTGTAGGCCATATCGATGATATCGCCCGGCGGATCGATTGTTGTCGCCAGAAATGGATGACGGGGATCGTTGGCATCGACAATAACGATGTCGGTTCCATCATCAATGAACACATAGCCGTCATCGACAAGTAAGTTGCCGGCATCCCCCGGTGTATCCACCGTCCCCAAGAGATGCACATCGGCCAAATCGCTGAGATCGTATATTTCCAAGCCATCCAATCCGTGTGTCACGTAAAGCCGATTGTCGTCAACGTATAGTTGGCCCAGTGTGAGATCGGGTAAAATGGTGGCAAGAAGCTGCATGTTCTGAGGAAAACTGGCATCATATATTTGAACGCCCTCTCCGACCCACAAATATAATCTTGATGGTGCAGCAAACATTGTATAGTAGAAAGGATTCATGGCGGCTATCCGTTGTGGCGATAATGGCTGGCTGAGATCGAATATCTGCACCCCCTCATTCGATGTCGAAACATAGGCCAGCGCATCCTGAATGATAAAAGTGCCGGATGACCAGTGTTCATTTTCATAAATCCCTGCTACCAGAGGATGATTG
>JAADGC010000092.1 GCA_013152585.1 Chloroflexota bacterium | reverse complement strand
TTGCCGCCAACAGGCCGAAAAGCGCGCGCATCTGGGGAGGGGGGGCCATTCAGGAGATGCGCGCGGGGCTCAAACCCACGATGCTGGTGCTCTTGATCAGATATCCAAACATACCATACTGCACCGACGAGCCATAGTCAAGTGGCCCGGGCAGGGGACTTTTCAAATTGGGGGCAAAGCTTGTTTTTGGCGGCATCATGAATGCGGCGAGCGCAGAGCTTGCCACCGATGCCCATGGATCCATACCCGGAAAGGCACCTTTCAGGACTGCGACAGGACAGCGCAGGCTGTCTTCAGGCCTGCGGCCAGGAGTCGGCCTTCGCCGACTCTCCATGGGGCGAAGATGGGACGGCGATGGCCGATTCCCGGCGCAAAGCGCCCCAAGAGCCCGAGCCTGCCCTCGAGTGCAGTGAAGGGTACCCTCGGCCAGCGTCAGCCCCAAAAAGGAAAGTTATTCCTGGACGCTACCTATGTACGGATAGCAACGCACCCCTCAAACCATCGGGATATTTTGCCTGCTGACTCTTTCGTGCGTACAATGACTGGGATGAGCTCTTCTTCAGCACCCTCTGCATCCCTCCCATCCACATCTTCCCGGCAGCAGCGGCGGCGCTTGCGCTTGCTCTTGCTGCTGATCTTTTTGGCCGCCTGGGCTTTGCGCCTGACCCGGCTCGATATGCAGGACATCTGGTGGGATGAAGCCCGGAATATCGACGTGGCCACGCGGGCGTTGGCACAGGTCGCCGTTGCCCCCGAACTGGATATCCACCCGCCCCTGTATTTTTATGGTCTGCACGCCTGGTCGCAAGGTGCGGGAGTATGGCGATTCAGCATGCGCTTTTTCAGCGTGTGGTTTGGCATACTGGGTCTGGCGCTGGTCTATCAGCTTACCCGCAAATTGGGGCGAGACAGGGAAACCGCAGGCATGGCGACGATTGCTGTGCTCATCGCGGCCGTGGCGCCCTTTGCTCTTTCCGAGGCCCAGGAAACACGCATGTATACGCTGGCCTGGGCGCTGCTGGCTGCGGCTCAACTGGCCCTATGGGCGGCGCTTGACTCCCGCCATCAGGGCCCGGCCTCATGGCGGCGCTGGGCCTTGTTCGCGGTGCTCACGGCCGCCGCCCTGTTGACGCATTATGCCACAGCCATCGTGGTGCTGATGTGGGGCGTATGGCTGCTGGTCTGGGCGCTTTTCAGTCCGCAACGCTGGCAACGGCTGCGGCTGTTGTTGGGGGTGGGGCTGGGCGTCATTGTTCTCCTGGTGCCCGTTGTGCCCATCGCTTTGCGCCAGATTCCCGGCTACGATAATCCCAACCTGGTATTACCACAGTTGTCGCAGGTTGTCGGCCAGCTCGCCCGCGCCTTCACGGTGGGAGAATTTGCTCCGTCGGGAGTGTGGCGGTGGGGACGCTGGTTATGGTTGTTGCTGGTTTCAGGCGGGCTGGCGGGTTGGAGACTGCGGCGCCGCCACCTGGACGGGCAACGCCTGAGCTTGCTGGCCTTGTGGCTGCTGGGCAGTCTGGCTGTTTTTTATCTGATCCTGGTGACGCGTTCCGCCTTCGATGCCCGCTACATCAGTTTCATATTGCCGGCGTTGTGGGCGCTGACCGCCTGGGCTTGCTGGGGCTGGCGGCGATGGGGGCGGCATGGCCCCTGGCTGGCAGGCCTGATTTTGCTGGCGCTTTCCCTGCCGGCCCTGCATGCGGATCTGTTTGATCCGGCACATTTCCGCGAAGACATGAGCGGCGTGACGGCCTATCTGCAAGAGCACAGCAGGCCCAACGACGTGATCCTGCTCGATCAGCGCTATCCGTTCGGCTTTTATTGGCAGCGCTGGAACAATGATTTTTATGGTCAGCCACCGACGGAACCCGCCGCACAGGCGCCAGCCCAATATCTTTTTGTGGATATCACCCACGAGGATCAGCGCCGCGTCGATCAGCGGCTGACACGCCTGGCCGGAACCGCCGAGCATGTGTTTTATGTGACGTGGTTCGAATCGGATATGGACCCCCGAGGGGCGGTGCCGGCGCTGCTGAATGCGTTTGGCACGCAGACGGACGAGGTGCATTTTCGCGGCTACACCGTGCGGGAGTGGACGATGGAACCACCTACGGTGTTTGCATTACCCCAGGCGTTGGTGCGGTTGGATAGACAATTTGCGCAGGGGGTGACGTTGGTGGCCGGGGATTGGACAGGCCGTTCGCAGGCGGTAACGACCCAGCATGATCTGCTGGTGGCGCTGCAATGGCAGTTGCAAGGTCCCACGCCGCAGACCTTGAAAGTCTCGTTGCGCCTGAAGACGGCAGACGGCGCCACCCTGGCCCAGGATGATCGGCTGTTGCTCAACGACAGGCATGTGCACAGCAGCGCCTGGCAGGCCGGCGAGACGGCGATCAATGTGTATCGTGTACCGGCGCCGACGCAAGCGGGTGATTATGTGCTGACGTTGGTGGTTTATGATGCGGAGACACTGGCGCCTATCGGTTTGACGGATGGCAGTGGCGTCGAGCCTGTGATCGGGCCGGTGCATGAGGGCTTAAGTCCATAGATGATCGGGTTTTTCTTTTTGCGTCAGGCGCATCCGTGATGCGCCGGGTTAGTCGCAAAGCCGCCCCATGGATGCGCCGGACGCTTGATAACCCACCATCTTACGCCGTCATGTATTGGCGAAGCTACGCCTCGAACCGACACGGAGGTCAAAGACGGGAACTCATTTTTGCACGGTTCCTAAGTGTTGCTCCCATAACTCTTCTTGCAAAGGCGGCGGCGGACCGGAGATGAATTCGATCTGAGACCAGGCGATATCCTGCTCGAAGGCAGCCTCTCGCAGAGTGCAATCGGGCAGATCACACACATGACAATGGATCGACGAACAGGGATCCATGTGAATGATGATCTGGAGTTCCTCATCCAATACGTCTGCCAGGCCATGTTCGATGGTAATCGAAACCGAATGCGCCTGGGTGAGATCCCAGAAACGGGGCAGTACGAGATGGAAGTCGATATAGCGCAATGCCCCACTGCGCCATGAGCGTAGACGGTGGGGTGCAATCCATCCCGGCATGCGCATTCTGGTCAGCGCCTGCGTGAGCAGTTCCAAAAAAGTCGGTTCAGCCCGATCCATGAGATTGGCTATGGAGGAACCTACCAGGCGCCAGCCTGTAAAGAGGATGTTCAACGCTACCAGACAGGCAATAGCGGGATCGAGCACGGCCCATCCCGTGATGCGTACCAGGATCAAGCCCACGACAACGCCGGCGCTGGTGACGACATCGGTACGCACATGATAGCCATCCGCGATCAGGGTATCCGAGTGCACCTGGTGGCCTGTGCGGATTAGATAGAGTCCCAACAGATAATTGGCCACGCCACCGAAGATTAACAATATCAGACCGATGTCAAGCTGATGCAAAACCTTGGGTGCGAAAAGTTGGGGAATGGCCGTGACAAGGATGCCGATAGCAGCCACAAAGATCAGGGCCCCCTCGAATCCCGAGGAGAAGAATTCGATTTTACCGTAGCCGTAGGGATAGCGTTCGTCGGGGGGGCGAGAACTCTGCCAAACACTGAAGACCGCAAAACTGGCTGCCACAACATTGATGATGCTTTCCAGGGCGTCGGAAAGCACGGCAGTGGAGTCAGTCATAACGTAGGCGCCGAACTTGAGGAAGAGGAGAGAGATGCCTACAGTCAGGGAAATCCAACTGGCGCGTTGGCGAATGTAGGATATGTCGCTTTGATTCATGCTCGGTTTAAGCGTAGGCATGGGATTGAATGGCTTGCCAGAGTTTTTGGGGTTGTCCCTGCCAGGCTGCCGCTTCGCTGTGGCCCTGCAGAAGATCCTCCATGATGTGCGTGAGGGTGGCGTTGCAGGGAGCCGCTTGCCCCAATTGCCGGGCTGCGTCGACGACCCTTCCATTCAGCCAGGTGATTTCGGAGTGACTGCGGGGCCGGGGGTGGAGATCGTAATAGAGCGAGGGCATTTTGCTGCCGCGTCCGCTGACAATAAAACGTCCTATCATGGCTCTGACCAGGCTTACGGGTAAGACCTGCGCCAGGCGGGTGGCGACTGGCAGGGGATAATGGGCCAGGGGCAGCGGCCTGATGCCCAGGCCGCGCATCGTCCGTATCGCCTCGCGCCAGGCCATGATTTCGATGCCGGCACTGACGGGATGGGCGAACAACTGGGCCGGGCTCCAGCCCAGGATGGCTGCCTGGGCGTTGGCCAGCAGGTTCATCAGCAACTTGGACCATTTGAGCGCCGCATATTGGGGCCAGCTTTGCACCTGAAAACCGGCCTGGCGAAAACGTTCGGCCACCGGCGGTAGGTGCGTGGCGAGTGGGCCAGGTGCTAACCCCAGCCAATACGAGGCCCGTGCCACCTGTACTCGCCCCGGGGCCACGACTGCAACGGGTGTGGTCAGAGCCCCGGATACGATGGGGATGCCCGGCAGGGTGGCGGCCAGCGTCTCTTCGTTCCCCACCCCGTTTTGCAGGCAGAGCACGGGAACCATGGCTGCGGTCTGGCGTATCTCGGCTGCCGTGGCTGCCGTGTGATACGCCTTGACGGCCAACACGATCAGATCAACAGGAGGCTGAGCACTCAGGGCCGCGGCCACCGAGCCGACAATGTGAACGTCAGGGCTGAGCACCGTCCCATCCGCCTCGATGAGATGGACGCCCTGACCGGCCAGCCGTGGCGCCGTGGCCGGGCGCGCTACCAGGGTAACCGCTTGTTTGGCCGCGGCCAAACGCACTGCCATCATGCAGCCAATGGCGCCGGCACCGATAATCACGGTGGTCATACTGTGCCTCAGGTCTGAACCGGACGCCAGGAGGGAAGCTTCATTCCTGACTAGCTCTCTGGCGCTTCGTAAAGTCAATGCGACGTTCGGTGCCATGCCACAGGCGCACGATATTGGGGCGCAGTGCCCACAAAATCCACAGCACCGTCAGCCCGCTGAAGATCAGGTGCGAAGCTGGCGTTCCCAGATCAAGGAGATGCAGGGCAACCAGCACCACGGTCGAGCCAATGGCAATACTTATGGTGGCAACCGAGGCAAAACGCCCCAGCACCAGCACCAACAAAAAGATGGGCACTGTGATCGCCGCTGCCAACGGATTCAGGGCAATCAACGAACCTGCAGCCGTGCCGCCACCGGCCCCCCCCTTAAAACGTAAAAATAAAGGCCAGTTGTGTCCGAAAACTGCAAACGCGCCAGCCAGGGCCGCGGCTGCTTCGTGGCCAAACAACCAGCGTGCCAGTAGCACCGCCACAAGACCCTTGGCGCCATCGCTGAGCCCCGTAAGTATGCCGTACGGCAGCCCTAACGAGCGGTAGACATTCGTGCCACCGGTGCGGCCACTGCCATACAGTCGGATATCAACGCCCTTGGCCCGTCCAATGAGATAACCGGACGGAATACTTCCCAGAAGATATCCCAGGAGGATTGCAAAAAGATATTGGTACCAAAGCATGTCGATTTTCCTATTGTAATAAGGGATGGGTGCGGAGATGCGCAGGAGCGAAATCCGCACAAGCGAAAGGACGAATGAGGTGCATGCACGAAACATGGGCTAGCACATCACCAACTGGGGGCAAAACGTAGCAATCACCCTTCGGTGCTGTGCATGACACTCTATTATAAACGAGGCGCCCCGCGTTTCCGAAACCACCGCACCCATGGGCAGCAATTTCAAAGATGAAACTGGCGTCTGACGAAATGACACCTGCAAGCTTGGCGAACGTCTCTCAATGACCTTCTGTTTGGCTCTCGCTGACTGAAGTCAGGCTCTTCAGGCCTGCGGCCAGGAGTCGGCCTTCGCCGACTCTCCATGGGGTGAAGATCGGGCGGCG
>JAADGC010000081.1 GCA_013152585.1 Chloroflexota bacterium | reverse complement strand
CCCCCTCGCTGACCGATCCGGCCACGCACCAGGCTGGCTATCTGCGTACTGCCCACAACGATAAAGTTCAGGGCCGAGCCATGGCTGAATTCGCTTACAACGTGGTCGGCGCCCGCACAGCGGCCACCATCCACGATGGCAGCCCCTACGCCGAGCAATTGCAGCAAGTGTTTGCCGACGTCTTTACCGAACTGGGCGGCACGATTGTGGCCCAGGAAGCGGTAAACGTGGGCGACACCGATATGCGCCCCGTGCTCACCAGCATCGCCGTGAACAACCCCGACTATCTGTACTATCCCATCTTCATCGCCGAAGGCGGTTTCATCACCCGTCAGGCCAAAGAAGTGGCAGGGATGGAGAACACAGTTCTGGCCGGTTCCGATGGCATGATCTCGCCTGACTTCCTGGCTGCTGCCGGCGACGCCGCCGAGGGCATGTACATTTCCGGCCCCAACCTGGCCTTCGAGAGCGTCCTGGGCAAGCATTTCCTGGAAGCGCATCTGGCCAAATACGGCGAGGACCCGCTTAGCGCCTTCCATGCCCACGCCTACGACGCCACCAACATGCTGCTCAACGCCGTCGAGAAGGTCGCCGTACAGGATGCCGATGGGAACCTGTATGTCGGTCGCCAGGCTCTGCGCGACGCCCTCTTTGCCACCAAAGATATGCCCGGCATCACCGGCAACCTCACCTGCACCGAGTACGGTGACTGCGCCGATCCTCAGATCGTCATCAACCAGATTCAGAATGGCGCCTACGTGCCTGTCTGGCCCTAACCAGCACATTCTCAACGCGCCTTCAGGCTATATAGTTTGATGGAGGCGTAAAGATTCCAACCGAAAGGGGTGAGCCAGGGCTTATCATCCTGGCTCACCCTGATCCCCACCCATGGAGTCCTCGCCCATGTTGCAGAGGTTTTTTCGTAAATACGATACCACTGATATTGTGATGTGGTTAATCGGAGCGGCTTTGGCCGTGATTGTTATTTATGGTGCAGCGCGCACATTGGCTGTGGGGAAGTACAGCAGTGACGTCTGGCGCGATTTTATTATTTTTGGGTTGGCGCAGGGAAGTGTGTATGCTCTTATTGCCTTGGGGTATACGTTGGTGTACGGGATTTTGTTTATGATTAACTTCGCTCACGGCGAAGTATTCACCGGGGGTGTTTTCACCGCTTATTTCGTGGCTGTGGCTTTGGCCAACTCCGGTTTTTCTGATGAGCATTGGATTCTTTCATTGTTAATTCTGCTGGCTGTGGCGGTCGTGGTATCCATGTCGGTGGCAGTGCTGCTGGAGCGTATTGCTTACCGGCCACTGCGTAATGCCCCCCGTCTGGTGCCCCTGATCACTGCTATCGGTGCCTCGTTCTTCCTGCAGTACACTTATCGTGGCCTCTATGGTTCAGGTGTCAAAACTTATCCCGACATCAAGCAATTATCCGGCACCTGGGTGTTTTTTGGCATCAGGATTTTGCGCACGCAGGCGGTGGTGATTGTGGCTTCGGTGGTTTTGATGGTGGGTTTGTATATTTACGTGCAGCGCACCAAGGCCGGCAAAGCCATGCGTGCCGTGGCCGAAGACAAAGAGGCAGCAGCCCTGATGGGTATTGATGTCGACCGGGTCATCGTCAACACCTTCGCCCTGGGGGGCGCTTTGGCAGGTGCTGCCGGCATCCTTTACGCCATGTTATTCAAACAGGTGAATGCCTTCATGGGCTTTATCCCCGGCATCAAAGCCTTTACCGCCGCCGTGTTGGGGGGTATCGGCAATGTGCCAGGCGCGATGTTGGGAGGATTATTCCTGGGGATTGTGGAATCGCTGGGGCCCAGTCTGGTGCTCGATGGCCTGGGCATTCGATCCCCCTACCAATTGAAAGACGCCATTGCCTTTTTGATGCTGGTATTGGTGCTCATCTTCCGGCCCACCGGCATCCTGGGCGAGCGTCTCTCCGAGAAGAAGGCGTAGAGGAGAATCAATTATGAAAGAAGAATCCCCCTTTACTTATCGCGATGCCCTGCAATTTGGCCTGATAGCCGGCATCCTCGTCATATTTATCAGTCTGGTAGGAATGGTGGTAGCGTTTAACGAACGCTACATCGTTGCCCAGACGATCACACTGGGACAGATCATCGTCTTCCTCCCTCCCCTTACTCTGGGCTACTATGGCGCCCGTCGCGCCAAAGGTCGTCAGGGCAGCAAAGGCTTGCTGATGAGCCTGCTGTTGGGCTTGGTGGCGGGCGCGGTGGTTGCTGGTTTTGTGATCCTGGGCACCAGCGTGAACCTGCGAACTGTCTTCATCAATGCCGCACCCAAACTGTTTGATGTGCTCACGTTTGGCCGCGAGAGTGCCGCCGCCGCCGCCCTGTGGGCGATTGCCGGGGGCGGCCTGCTGGCAGTGTTGGGTGGCGTATTTACGTTGCTTTCGTCGTGGTTACGGCGGGCGCTGGTGATGGCCATCACGTCAGTGGTGCTCATCGGCATTTTGCAGGAATTGCTCAACATCACCTTTGGTTCCCGCAATTGGTTTAAGCCCGTCAACGAGTTCTTTTTTGAACAGAAAGGCCTTTCGTGGACCGGGGCCATCGTGATCTTTGTGGTGACGGTGCTGATCAGCGTGTGGCGTACTTTCTACGGAGATCGCCCCGCCAAAGCCATGAGCCGCATGTCCCCCCAGAGCCAGCGCAGTATTCAGATTGGGAGTTTGGTGCTAGGCGGCATCATTCTGCTGTTGGTGCCCCGTTTCCTGGGCCCTTACCCCAGTGAGATCCTGACCACGGTGGGCATCTATATCATCATGGGCTTAGGCCTGAACATCGTGGTGGGCTATGCCGGTCTACTAGATTTGGGATATGTGGCGTTCTTCGCGATTGGGGCTTACACGATGGGCATTCTCACGACGGTGGGCAAGCTGAGCACGATGGAATGGTCGTTTTGGTTGGCGCTGCCCGCGGCCGTATTGCTGGCCCTGATGGCAGGCATCATCCTTGGCATTCCCGTGCTCAAGATGCGTGGCGATTATCTGGCCATCGTCACACTGGGTTTCGGCGAGATTATCCGCATCGTCGTGCTTTCAGACTGGCTTAAACCCAGCATCGGTGGCGCCCAGGGCATCTTACAGATCCCCAAGGCCCACATTGGCGGTTACGAGTTCAAAGGACCGGAGCAGGTGTATTATCTGGTGTTGTTTGGCATCGCCCTGGTGGCTTTTGTGGCCTGGCGTCTGCGCGACGCCCGCCTGGGCCGGGCCTGGAAAGCCGTGCGTGAGGATGAAGACGTGGCCGAGGCCATGGGCATCCATCTCGTCAACACCAAGTTGATGGCTTTCGCCACCGGCGCTGCTTTTGCCGGCCTGTCCGGCGCCATCTTCGCCGCCAAACTGGGTTCCATCTTCCCGCATAGCTTTAACCTGATTGTCTCCATCAACGTCTTGTCTTTGATCATTGTCGGCGGCATTGGCAGCTTACCCGGTGTCGTGGCCGGCGCCTTCATCCTGGTAGGTATGCCCGAGCTTCTGCGTGAATTCGCCGACTATCGCATGTTGATGTATGGGGCTCTGCTGGTGGTCATGATGCTGGTGAAGCCCGAAGGCTTCGTGCCAGAGGCCACGCATCAGCGTGAATTCCACGAAGACGAGGAAGAAATCGAGGCTGATTCCCTGGCCGCGGAGACATCTTAAAGGAGGTAATTATGGCTATTCTCGAAGTCATTAACGTAACCAAACAATTCGGTGGCCTCACAGCGGTGAGCGATCTCAGCATCTCGATTGCCGACAAAGCGATTTACAGTGTCATCGGCCCTAACGGCGCCGGCAAGACGACCCTTTTCAATTGCGCCACCGGATTTTACAGAGTCACCTCCGGCGACATCGTGCTGGACGGTGACTCATTGGTGGGGCTGCGCCCGGATGTGATCGCCCGTCGCGGCATTTCGCGCACCTACCAGAACATCCGCCTGTTCCAGAATCTGACGGCGGTGGAGAATGTGCTGGTGGGGCACCACCCGCGTATGAGTGCTGGTTGGTTTGGGGCAGTGTTCAACACGCCACACACTCGCCAAGAGGAAAAAGAAGCCCTGGGAAAGGCCAGAGAGTTGTTGCAATTTGTGGGCCTGAACGGTGTGGACAAAGAGCTGGCCAAGAATCTGCCCTACGGTGCCCAACGGCGGTTGGAAATCGCCCGCGCTTTGGCCAGTGAACCCAAGCTCCTGTTCCTCGACGAGCCCACGGCCGGCATGAATCCCAGTGAAACGTCCGGAATGACTGAATTCATCAAGCAATTGCGGGATACACTCGGTATCACTATTTTGTTAATCGAACATGATATGCGCGTGGTGATGCAGATTTCGGATCTGATTTCGGTGCTGGACTACGGCAAGAAAATCGCCGAGGGCACCCCCGACGAGATTCGCAACAACCCGCGGGTGATTGAGGCCTATCTTGGCCGCGGCGCTGCAACCCAACACGAGGCCCAGGCGGCCTGAGGGATGATAAACTATGGCATTACTTGAACTTGAAAATGTCCACAGCTACTATGGCAATATCCATGCCCTCAAAGGCATTTCGTTGACGGTGGAAGAAGGCGAAGTGGTGACTTTAATCGGCGCCAACGGTGCCGGAAAATCCACGACGCTCAAGACCATCAGTGGGATTTTGCAACCCCGCCAGGGTGTTGTCCGCCTTGAGGGTCGCAATCTGACTGAGTATAAAGCGCACGAGATCGTGTCGCAGGGTGTGATTCAGGTACCAGAAGGCCGTCGCATCTTTTCTCGCCTGTCAGTGCGCGAAAATCTGGAAATGGGCGCCTTCACCCGCAAAGACACTGCCGGCATCAAAGCCGACATGGAAAAAGTCTTTACTTTGTTCCCACGGCTGCTCGAACGCGAAAATCAGGTAGCAGGGACCCTCAGCGGTGGTGAGCAGCAGATGTTGGCCACAGGCCGGGGTTTGATGGCGCGACCACGGATTTTGCTGATGGATGAGCCTTCCATGGGGTTGGCGCCCGTCCTGGTCGACCTGATCTTCGATACCATCAAAGAACTGAATGAGGAGGGCATGACGATCTTGCTGGTGGAGCAGAACGCCTTGCTGGCGCTGGATGTGGCCGATCGCGGGTATGTACTGGAGACAGGCACTATCGTGTTGGCTGGTTCCGCCAAAGAACTGCGTGAGAATCCGCAGGTGAAGGAAGCCTATCTCGGCGGCTAAACCCACTCCCGAACATCCTTCTACGCCCCCCGTTATAAAGCGAGGGGCGTTTTTTTGTCCTGACGGCAGGTTGGGCTACAATCAATTGTTACTGGACATCGATGCTTTCTATTCTAAAGAACTGGAGTCTGCGAAAATCAAACTTACGGCTTGGCAACGCATTTTTTGACCCGAAGTACCCGAATTATCGGCCAAATTTTCCGTGAAAATGCGTGTCAAAAAGAAAAAATGCCCGTGAAGGGTCTGGCGGCCCAGGAATGGCGGAATTCTTCGCTAAAAACGGCTTCGTGATGGCCGTTTCGGCGTCAAAGTCCGCCTCTCTTTGCTGTGTGTTGGCTGCAAAAACGCGCTCAGGAAGACAATTGCCAGAAGTGTCGGAAGAGAGTCTGGACAAACACTAAGCACCGATTCACACGGAAGCAAGAATAAATGACTGCTTCTACTGTTTTCTGTGCCCTCTATAAATCCCCTTCCCATACACAAGGATAACCCCCAATGACATCCTCTCAACAGGCTTATGGCGAGCTCAAAAAGCTGTCGAAGGAGCTCACGCTCGTACACAGCATCGATTCGGTGCTGAACTGGGAGCGCGAGACGACCATGCCGCCCAATGGCGAGGCCCTGCGCGCAGACCAGAGCGCCTATCTTTCGGGCCAATATCACCGCCTGCTCACCCGGCCACGCT
>JAADGC010000007.1 GCA_013152585.1 Chloroflexota bacterium | reverse complement strand
TTGTTCAGCAGGTTGGTGAGGGCGATTTCCAGCAGATGGGCGTCACACTGCGCCGACAATCCCTCCTGGATGATGAATTCTACCGGGCGCTGCGGCTGTTCTTCTTGCAGGCGGGCAGCGATGGTCTGCACCATGGCCGTGAGGTCCACGGGTTTGCGGCGCAACTGGTGCCGGCTGAGGCGCGAGAGCGCCAGCAGATCATCGATCAGTTGGCCCATGTTCTGCGCTTGCGAGCGCACCCGGCGTATGTATTCGTGCGCCTGTTCGTCGAGTTGGTCGCCGTACCCTTCCAGCAGGGCATGGCTCCAGCCGTCGATGCCGCGCAGGGGTGAGCGCAGGTCGTGGGCGATCGAGTAAGAGAAGGCCTCTTGTTCTTTGATGGCTGTTTCTAAACCGGCCGTGCGTTCAGCGACCATTTCCTCAAGTTTTTCAGAGTAGGCTTTCAACTGTTTTTCTATCTGCTGATGCTCAGTGATATCACGGACAAAGGCGCAGTTGTATTCTTTGTCCCCAAATTGAATGTAATTGAAGGCGATCTCAACCGGGAAGATACTGCCGTCTTTTCTCCGATGAATCGATTCAAAGACAAAGGATTTCTTTTGCCGAAGTTCTTGCCAATGGCTTTTCCAGACTTCCTGCGAAAACTCTGGGTCTATGTCGGGCATAGACATGGCTAGCAGAGCTTCACGCGAATAGCCCAGGGCTTTGCAAGCAGCATCATTGACATAAACGAAGTGAGCATTTGGCCCCATCCAGTAGACCGTATCCATCACACTGTCAACGGCAAACTGAGTTAGCCGGAATTCTTCGTTGCTCTGTTCCAACTCGGCGGTGCGCAGGCGCACTTCCTCCTGCAGATGACCGGTGTATTGCTGGATATTGGCGCGCATGGTCTCGAATGAGTGGGCAAGGATGCCAATCTCGTCGCCTGACGTGGCGAACACGGGCTGTTCGTAGTCTCCAGCCCTGATTGTCTGGCTGGCAGCCTGTAGGCGCTGAATGGGGGAGACGATCGTGGTGTGCAGAGCCCAATAAAGCCCCAGTGAGGTGAGAGCGATGCCCAATGTCCAACCCATTGCCAGGCCCCACAGTGATCGGTTGAGCGAGGCGTGGACGGGAATGCTAACGCTGATACCCCCTCGCACCTGGCCCACTTTGTAGCCCTGAAAGCCATGACAGCGCAAGCAGGCGCTTTCCACATAGAGCGGTGCCATGTAGCGAAATCGGCGTTGTTTAGCTGACCCTTCGTGTTGCCAGACCTCTGTCTCACCTGCCTCGAAAGCGTTTAACGCCTTGGTTTCAAACGCATCAGGCGCGTTGTTCGGGTTGATCAGCTTGAGGCTGGTGATGTGAAACTTGAATATCCCCTGTTTTTCAGCCAGTTCAGAGAGCTCGCGGGTGACCAGGGCCGGGTTGCGCAAGGTGTAGACCTGCCCTTCGTCATCGGTGATGTCCACCTTGAGGTCGGGGATGCGGTACAGGTAGGGATTGGGTTCAACGTCTGGTCCTTTTAGCACGTACACGCCACCGTGTTGAGCGATCCAGCGCCGGGTCAGTACAATCTGCTGGAAAAAGGCCCGGGTGGTGGACAACTGTTCTTGCTGATTTGCCGCGATTGCGGAACGTGTGTAGATGGCGAAGGTCGCCAAACCAATCATGGTCAGGATCGGGACGCAGATGATGAGGATTTTGTACTTGATTGACACGTATCAACTCCTTTCTATGCCAGTTTTACTCTGCATGGTCATTTCTCCCACCATTAGCCTCCATCAGTTATGATTTGGGTGCGTCCTAAATGAGTTAATGACGCACATGCCAACCGAAAAAGATACACACATATGATTTTAGTGACGGGACAGTCTGCGACCAGGAAGATGCGCCTGAATTTCATGCCTCCTGCTTCAGCGTAAAGCTAAACGTAGCGCCCTTGCCCACCTCAGCCTCGGCCCACACACGGCCGCCGTGGCGACGGACGATGCGCTGCACGGTCGCCAGGCCAATGCCGGTGCCCGGGAACTCGGTGGGTGAGTGCAGGCGCTGAAAGGCCCCGAACAGTTTGGAGGCGTGGGCCATGTCGAAGCCCACGCCATTATCGCGCACGAAACTGGTCCTCGACTGAAGTCTGGCCGAACTCGATGCGGGCCGGGCTGCACGGGCGTGTGAACTTGAAGGCGTTGTTCAGCAGGTTGGTGAGGGCGATTTCCAGCAGATGGGCGTCACACTGCGCCGTCAATCCCTCCTGGATGACGAATTCTACCGGGCGCTGCGGCTGTTCTTCTTGCAGGCGGGCAGCGATGGTCTGCACCAGAGCCGTGATATCCACAGGTTGGCGGCGCAACTGGTGCCGGCTGAGGCGCGAGAGCGCCAGCAGATCGTTGATCAGGCGCCCCATGCGCTGTGTTTCCGAGCGCACACGGTCGAGGTATTGGTGGGCCTGTTCGTCGAGTTGATCGCCGTACTCTTCCAGCAGGGCATGACTCCAGCCGTCGATGCCGCGCAAGGGCGCTCGCAGGTCGTGGGAGACCGAGTACGAGAAGGCTTCATGTTCTTTGATGGCTATTTCTAAACCGGCCGTACGTTTTGCGACCATCTCTTCCAGTTGTTCCGAGTACTCCCTCAGCGCCTCCTCCGCCCGCACCCGCTCGGCCAACTCCTTTTCCAGCTCGCTGGTGCGTTCAGCCACCAGCGCTGCCAGGTGTTCTTTTTCCAGCCGTTGGAGATGATTTGCAACCTTGATCTTGGCCATGGCTCGTATCTGGGCGACCAGCTCCGTTCCATCCAGTGGCTTGGCCAAAAATCCCTCTGCCCCAACTTCCAGGGCCTCGACGCGGCTTTCGCTGCCCGTCTTGAGGGCGGTCAGGAAGACCACCGGAATCGAACGCAGGCGCTCGTCAGCCTTGAGTTCCCGGCAAACAGCAAACCCGTCCATGCCGGGCATGACGATATCGAGCAGGATCACGTCCGGGTCCTTGTCCCGCGCCTGTTCGAGCCCCTGCGAGCCGTTCAAGGCGGTTAGCAGACGGGCCTTGGGCAGGACATCCTGCAAGACGGCCTGCAACGCTATCAGGTTGTCCTGGTTATCGTCGATGGCCAATATCTTGAGATGTTCAGCTTCCATGGAGCAGCTCCTGAATGGTTTTTCTGAGCAATTCAGCGTCAATCGGTTTGGAGATGTAGCCGTCGAAACCCCGGGCCAGGATTTCCTCCCGGTCTCCTTTCATAGCGGTGGCCGTGACAGCCACTACCGGGATGTGGCGCAGGGCCTCGTCTTCCCGGATCGCGGCCAGCGCTGCGAAGCCATCCATTATGGGCAAAGCGAGATCCATCAAGATGAGATCAGGCTTATGCATCCGGGCCTGTTCGATACCCGCCCGGCCATCGGCGGCTTCGAGGACGGTGTATGTCGCTTGCAGCAGCACCCGCACCGTCGTCATGTTATCGGGGTTATCTTCCACCACCAGGATGACCTGTCTGCCGGATATCGGTTCCCGGACGGTCTTTCTCCCCGGTTTGGCTATCTCCTCCGGGGGCGGCGCGACGACCATCTGCGCGATCGCGGCCAGAAGTTCCCTTTTGCTGACGGCGCCCTTCTGGATCAACTGGTGGACGTTGTTTCCATTCAGGAAACTCAGCTCCTCGTTGGTCACGTGCCTGGCCGTCAGGATCAGCACCGGTAGGTGGGCGGATTTCTCGTTATTGCGAATCGCCTGGAGTACCTCGAAGCCGTCCATGTCCGGCATCATCAGGTCGAGAATCACGGCGTCGGGCAGGGCCTGTTCGATCTGCGCCAGGGCCTCTCTGCCATTGCGCGCCACCTGGATCTGGTAGCCCTGCGCGCTGAGGATATCGGTCATCTGGATCACGGCGGGCTCGTTGTCCTCGACCAGCAGGATACACTTGCCTTGGCCGGGCGTGGGCGTGGCGGCGCTCTGGTCGTGGGGTTCGGCGGGCGATGTTGGTTCGGCGGCGGTCAGTGTCATCGGCAAGTGCAGCGTAAAGATCGAGCCTTGGCCGGGCGTGCTTTCCACGGTAATGGTGCCTTGCAGCAGCGCCGCATATTTCTTGGCGATGGACAGTCCCAGCCCGGTGCCGCCGTATTTACGCGCAGCACTGTCGTCCACCTGCCGAAATTCATCGAAGATGGTGGGCAGTTTCTCTGCGGCGATGCCGATGCCGGTATCGCGAACGACCACGTGGAGCTCAGCGCCCACTTGTTGGGCCGATATCTCCACCGTACCGGTATCGGTGAACTTGACCGCGTTAGCAATCAGGTTCTGCAGGATATGCCGGCACTTGCCGGGATCGGAGCTGATGGGCGGCAGGTCATCTCCCACCTGATTGAGCAGGGCAAGGTTCTTCTGCCGAGCCTGGGGTTCGAGGACGTCCACGATCTCGGCCACCAGCGCCCGCATCGAGAACTGCTGCAGGCTGAGTTCCTCCCGCCCGGATTCGATGCGGGAGAGATCGAGGACATCGTTGATCAGCGCCAGGAGATGTCTGCCATTGCGCTCGATCACTTCCAGGTAACTATATTCCTCCTCGGGGATCATCTTGGCCAGGCGGCGGTTGAGCACGCCCGAGAGGGCGATCACCGAGTTGAGCGGCGTGCGCAGCTCGTGGCTCATGTTGGAGAGGAAGGTGGACTTGAGCCGGTTGGCATCGTCCAGTTGTTTCTTCTGCATCTCCAGCTCTGTGTTCTGCTCGGTGAGCTCGTTTGCCTGCGCAACCAATTCTTTGCTCTGTACCTCCAGCTCGCGGTTTTGCAGTTCAAGCTGCTGCGTTTGCTCACGGATCTGCTGGAAGGCCAGCACACCATTCAGGCGGGCGGTCAGGGTGCTCAGAATATCTTCCAGGAAGCGGATGGCAGAAGCGTCGTAGCTGCGAAGGCTGGCCAGCGATAGCACCGCTGTGACGCCACGGTCGGAGAGCAGGGGAATGGTGATGATTTCCCGGGGTGTGAAGTCGCCGCTCACTGCGGCAAAAGTGAAGCGCGTGTCCTCGGGGATGTCCGTAATTCGCTGCAGTTGCCCTGTGGCCAGAGCGGCGCCGAACTCGCCTTCGGGCGCGGCGACGGAAAAGGAGGTCCGCCCCCCGGCGGCCAGCCCGATGGACTCGAAATGCTCGAACTCGTTCTTCTGCGGGTTATGGAGATAGATGGCCCCGATCTGGGAGCCGGTCTGCTCGATGAGCGTTGCCAGTAGGGCGCGGCAGAAGGCACGCAGTTCGGTTTCCCGCGCCATGATGTCGGCAAGCAGCGTGACGCCCTCTTTGACGCCCAGGTCTGCCTGGATGGTGTCGGCCAGGGCGTCGAAGGTGGCAGAGAGTGTCCCGAATTCATTGGCCGACACATAGCCGCTACGGGCGTCCAGCTTCCCCTCCCGGAATTGCTCTGCCGCCGCCGTGATTTGTCGCAGCGGGTCATTGATCGCCCGCAGCAGGACATAGGAGATAGCCAGGGAGAGCAGCAGGGTGGCGGTGATGAGGATGGCCAACTGCAGAGTCAGGGAGCTGTTTAGCGCGTCGGCTTCGTGGTAGAGCTGGTTGGCCTTGTTCAGGGCGAAGTCATCGATTGTTTGAAGGTGGTCCCTGATCTCCTTAGCCTGGGCGTAGCCAGCGCCACCGGCTTTGTGACGGGCTGCGGCCTTGACGACATAGCCATCCTGGAGCATGCGGATGGTTTCGGCACGGGTGGCATCCCGCTTGATAAAAGCGTCCTGCAAGGCGAAGATATCGCTTTGCGGTCCCAGATAGCGGTCGGACAGGATTTCAAGCTGTCGCTCGACATCGACTTTGTTGGACTCGATGTTCTGCAGGGCCGTGGCGACCTCCTGGTCGTTTTTGGCCAGGAATAGATCCCGCAAATACCGGGACAGGGCCTGGGAGTCTTCTTCCAGGCTGCCGACGGCTCTGCGCACCTGTAGCGGATGGTCATACATCGTCTTAGTTCCCAGCCAGAGCAGGTTCGTTTCTCTCCAGGCCAGCGCACCGAGGAGCAACCCGAGCGCCACGATCAGGCCCAGGCCCAGGCGCAATTGCGTACCGATTTGAATATCCTTCAGTTTCATGGGTTCATCTCCTGCGTGGTGTACTTTGAAAAATGCTGGCGTGTGGAGCAACCGCGCCCAGGCCGCCTGCGTTTTCCACGATCTGTCGCTCCGCTTCGCCGCTGACCAGGTAGCCGCCGGTCGCCAGATTTCGCCGCAGCTTGTCCAGGATGAAGTGCTGTATCTGCGGTCGGTAATAGAGCAGCACGTTGCTACAGATCACCAGGTCGAAATCACCGTAGATGCTGGCCGGCGGGCTGCTGGAGGCTCGATCCAGGAGGTCATAGACGGAAAAGTCCACCCGCCCTCTGAGTTTGGCGGTGATGGTGTAGAACTCGCCTTGCCGGGAGAAATAGCGCTTAAGCTGCCGCAGACGCACGTTTCCCAGGGTAGCGGCGCCGTAAACGCCACTGCGCGCCCGGGCCAGATCTGCTTCAGAACGGTCCGTGGCAAAGATGCGATAGGCAAGCGGCTTGCCCCGCGAGGTGGTCCATTCATCCAGGAGGATGGCGATGGACCAGGCTTCCTGGCCGGTGGCGCAGCCCGCGGACCACAGGCGCAGCTCGGCCCGGCCAGACGCCTCTTTTTCGGTCAGAAGGCGGGGTAGGATCACCTGCTCGAGCAGGGCAAAGACCAACGGGTCACGGAAGAACTCGCTGTAGGGGATGGTCAGCGATCGGAAAAATATCTTGGCCTCCGCGGGGTCTCCCGACAGACGCTGCAGGTAGATGGCGGCGGTCTCGCTGGCCGTGGCCCGCCGTCGTTTCTCGAACGACTTGGCCAGGAAGGATTCGTCGTAGGCCGTAACATCCAACCCATGCGCCTGGCACATTACCGCCATGATCTCATCCAGGGTTGAGCGCGTCGGACGGGAAGATGCACTCTTTTCAGGGTTCATGGCCGATTCCTGACAGGTGGGGGGTGTCTATAAAAGGAAGAGCGTGACTGTCCAGAGGTTGATCGGCTGAAGGGTTAGTGATGATCTGGGAGCTCATGCCTCCTCCTTGAGTGTAAAGCGAAAAGTGGCGCCATGGCCGGGGTCGGCTTCGGCCCACACGCGGCCGCCGTGGCGATAGACGATACGCTGTACGATCGTCAGGCCGATGCCGGTGCCCGGGAACTCGGTGGGTGCGTGCAGGCGCTGAAAGGCGCCGAATAGTTTGGATACATGGGCCATGTCGAAGCCCACACCATTATCACACACAAAGTAGGCCGGCTGGCCCTCGACTGAAGTCTGGCCGAACTCGATGCGGGCCGGGCTGTGCGGGCCGCTGAATTTGAAGGCGTTGCTCAGCAGGTGGGTGAGGGCGATTTCCAACAGATAGGCGTCACCCTGCGTCGTGACTCCTTCCTGGATCACGAATTCCACCTGGCGCTGGGGCTGTTCTTCTTGCAGGTGGGCGGCGATGCTCTGCACCAGAGCCGTGAGGTCTATGGGCTGGCGGCGCATCTGGTGACGGTTGATGCGGGCGAGTGCCAGCAGATCGTCGATCAGATGTCCCATGATCTGTGCTTGCGAACGCACACGGTCGAGGTATTGGTGGGCCTGTTCGTCGAGTTGGTCGCCGTACTCTTCCAGCAAAGCATGGCTCCAGCCGTCGATGCCGCGCAGGGGTGAGCGCAGGTCGTGGGCAACCGAGTAAGAGAAGGCTTCCAGTTCCTTGTTGGCGACGACCAGATCGGCCGTACGCGCTTCGACCATCTCTTCCAGCCGTTCGGAGTATTTCTGCAAAGCCATCCGCGCTTGTTTTAGTTCTTCGATGTCTCGGGTGATGGAGAGGACGTGGGGGACGTCGTCCAGCATTAATATCTTTGCGGACATCAGGCCGGTGATGACATGGCCATCTTTCATGCGGAATCTGGCTTCCAGGTTGTTGACAAAGCCCTGCGCTGTCAGCTCGGCGACCAGCCTCGCCCGGTCTTCGGGGTCTTCCCAGATATTGATATCTGTGGAGGGTATGCCCAGCGTATCTTCGCGGGTGTATCCGGTGATGGCCGTAAAGCCCTCGTTGATGTCCACATACAGGCCATCTTCCAGCCGGTTGATATTGATGGAATCCGGGCTGGTGCGAAAAGCCGCTCGGAAGCGCTCTTCACTTTTCTTGAGTGCCACTTCTGCTCGTTTGCGCTCGGTGATGTCTATGATGAATCCTTCCAGTGCGACCAATTCGCCATCCCCTGAGAAGACTCCCTCTCCCCGTTCCCAGACCCATTTTTCTTCGTTATTGGCGGTTCGAATGCGGTAGGTCAGTTCAAAGAAGTGATTTTTTTCCAGGGACGCCTGCACATTTTCCCAGATGCCTTCCCGGTCGTCAGGGTGGATCAGTTGGGCATAGGCCACGCGGGCATTGTCGAGCAGATCGGCTGGCGGGTAACCGGTCAAAGCCAGGCAGCCCTGGCTGACAAAGCGCATGGGCCAATCCGGGTCGTTGTCGCAGCGATAGGCCATGCCGGGCAGGTTGCCCAGCAGAGTTTCCAGTGCCCGGCGGCTTTCCTGCAAGGCCATCTCAGCGGTCTCTTTTTCGAGGGCGTTTTTGCGGAAGACCTCCACTGCCCGGGCCATGGTGCCGATCTCATCCTGACGGCCCCGTTCGGCCACCTCGATGTCCAGGTCGCCGGCGGCCAGCCGGGTCATCAATTCCGTCATGGCCCGAATTGGGCGAGTGATCAGACGCGTGCTGATCAATGCGGTCAATCCGGCAACAAGCAAGATACCTATAATGGTAACCCCGATCCAGCTTGTCAGCGATTGGGCGCGCTGGCGGGCGGACTGATTAGCCTGGGAGATTCTAGTTTCCTCATGATCCCGGAGTTCATCCAGGGCAGCCTGTAATTTCCCAAAGGAAATCGTGGAGGAGCGCACCAGTTGTACGCCCAAAGCCTGGTTGTTAAGCACCATCCGGGCCGCCTGGACAGCGTGTTGCTGAAAGGTATCCAGCGGTTCCTCGATTTGGACGAGGTGTTCCTTTTCGCCCGCGTCTAAATCCCAATGGATGAGCATCTGTCCATAGAGGATATTGAGTTTATTCAGGCGGGTTTCCAGGCGCTCCTGAATGGGCAGAATGTTCTCCACCGGTAGGTTCATGGATTGCAGCACCGCAATTTGAAAGACGTCGGACTGTACCTCTTCGCTGAGCAGTGCAAAATCATCGACGGCGCGGATGCGCACGATCATGTCTTCCCGGATGCTCTCCAGCGTGGCATTCTGCTGCGTCAGGCCATAAACGCCCAGCAGCGCCAGGATCAGCAGCCCGGCTACCAGCAAGATGGGAGCCAGCAGCACTTTGACGCGGATGGGAACGTTTTGCAGGAATTTCATTTACCAACTCCTTCCGCCTCGTCCCAGGCCAGGGCGCAGACGATCTCTTCCCGGGTGAGCAGGCCGCACCAGATCGAAATTGCACCAACCTGCTGAGTTGTTGGATGTGGCCAGAACCGATCCATATGGATTGCTTCGGTTCCGGCTTGTTGCGCGGATTCAATCAAAATAGGCAATACCGGGTTCCCGACCATATCCAGCAGGATGCTGATGTTCATCCCGGCCTGCAACTGGCCGGAATTATCCAGGAAGACGCGCCCTTCACGGGTGAAGCCGATCACATGCCGACCGCTCTTTCCAAGTTCCAGAAAATCTTGCGTCGGGTCTTGGAGCTGCTGGCGGGCGGTGTAGAAATCCTGGTCTTGCAAAAGCTGGATGGCCCGCACCCCCGTGCGCACGACCGGGTCGAGGGCTGTTTTGTCAGCGATGGCAGACGGCGTGATAAATTTCTTTTGAGGCGGTTGCCGCCAGTAGACTTCATCCAGGGGCGAATGGACGCCCCAGATGGTCAGCGGGGGGTTGCCCAATCCACGGTGGTAGATGGTGCGGTAGGGAACCACATTAATCCATAACACGGGCAACTCCTGAGTTACAATTTTCTGGAACTCGCTGTAAAGGGCCTTGCGCTTCCCGAAATCCAGTTCCACGGCGGCCTGGGTGAGAATTTCATCTATGCGGGGATTGCTGTAATTTTGGGTGTTTGACCAGACCACTCCCCGGCGGATATTGTCGGAGATGTAGGTGCGATGAACGCCGATCACCGGATCGCCCCAGTTGAAGACGACGTCCATGGTCATGTCGAAATCCCAATCGCCGATGCGTTTGGCCCACTCGGGGAAAGAGTCGGAATCGCGCACCTGCACCACGATGCCCACTTCCTTTAGTTGGTGCTGGATGTAGGTAGCGACATCGTGCTGCTGGCTGGGCGTGATGGGGATATAATCCAGGGTCAGGGCAAAACGGACGCCATCTTCCTGCAGGGGATACCCGGCCTCATCGAGCAGTTGGGTGGCTTTTTGGAGGTCGTAGGCATAATCGGGCAAGTCCGGCTCGAAGAAGGGGCTGTCAGGCGTGATGGGGCCGGGGGCACGCTGCGAGAGACCCTCGTGCAGATATTGGAGGATGAAATCCGGGTCGATGGCATGGGCAATCGCCTGGCGCACGCGCACATCGTTCAGCGGCTGGCGCAGGAGGTTGAAGGCCAGCCAGTTGATCGGGCCGATAGCTTCATATCCTCGCGGGGCGATGACCAGATGGTCCTGTTCTCTCAGATAATCCAGGCCGGGAAGGTTGATGTAATCGGGCGCCAGATGCGCAACCTGGCGCCGCAAATCAACCGCCTGGGAAGCGGGATCAGCGTCGATCCAAAATTCGAGACGGTCGAGATAGGGCCGTCCGGGGATAAAGTAGTTTTCGTAGCGTTCGAGGATGATGCGCTTGCCCGGTTCGTAGGAGACAAATTTGAAGGGGCCGGAGCCGACCGGTTTCAGGTTGGCGGGATGGGTGAGAATATCCTGCCCATCCCCGTAGATGTGTTTGGGTAGAATGGGCAGGAAGGGCGGCGACATCGCCAGCAGGATGGCGGGGTGGGGCCGCGAGAGGCGGACGATGGCGGTGTACGGGTCGGGTGTGTCCACGCCGGTCACCGGGGCGAACATGGTTTTGAAAGGATGATATTGCTGGACGATCTGGATCGAGAAGGCCACATCCTCAGAGGTGATGGCTTCGCCATCGTGGAAGGTGGCGCCTTCCACAAGATGCAGGGTGACGGAAAGGCCATCCTCGGCCACCTCCCAGCTTTTGGCCAGGTAGGGCTGCGGGTTCCAGTTTTCGTCGTAACGCAGCGGGCTGGCAAAAATCTGCACCCCGGGGATGATCGTTGCGGAACCGGAGGCCAGGGCCGGGTTGAAATGCCGCGGTTCGCCAACGCCGAAGGTGATCACCAGGCTGCCGCCGGGCTGAGCTTCGCTTTCCACCACTTCAGTGGCTAAGGCAGTCTGGAAATCAGGTGTGACCGGCGGCTGATCCGGGCGCTGCTTATCGGCTGCTGTACAATCCACCAGGAAAACCAGCAAGACTAACGCCGAAAAGAGGGTCGCTATTGTTCTTTTCATCCGCATGTACCCTTGTTGCCTCGTAGCGGCAACCGGAGGGTCAACGTGCTCCCCTCCCCAACGGTGCTTTCTACCTCGATGGTGCCGCCATTGGCTTCAACCAGCTGTTTACTGATCGCCAGCCCCAGGCCAATCCCCCGCTCCCGGGTGGTGAAGAGCGGCTCGAATAGTTTGTCCATGTGTTCCGGCGAGATGCCCGTGCCGGTGTCCGTGACAGTGATCAGGATGCGGCCATCAGTCATCTCTGACTCGTCTGATGTCTGTTGGCAGCTTACTGATAACTGCCCCCCCTCCGGCATGGCCTGATAGGCATTGATGACCAGGTTGGTCAGCACTTGCTCGATCTGGTGTGGGTCCACGAAGGCCGGGGGTAGATCGCCGGGGATGTCGGTGGTCACGGTCACGTTTGCGGGCGGCGGATGTTGGCTTAGCACCTGGGCCAACAGGTGCGAGACCACGACCGGCTCTCGATCCACGATCTGAGCGTGGGCGAAATCGAGCAGGTTGGAGATGATCTTGTTGGCGCCGTGAATCTCGGACTCGATCAGTTCCAGGTATTCGTCCACCTTCGTGCCGGCGTCGGGCAGCACCATTTTAAGATAAAAGATGGCGTTGGAGATCACGCCCAGGGGATTGCGTAACTCGTGGGCCACAGCGCCGGCCAATCGGCCCAACACGGCCAGCCGTTCCTGGCGGAGCAGCTTCTCCTGGGCATCCTGCAATTGACGGGTGCGTTCTGCCACCCTTTCCTCGAGATGTTGAGAATGGGCCCTGATTTGCTGCTCCGCCCGTTTGCGCTCGCTGATGTCGCGGGCGACGATGAGGACTCCGCTGACTCGGCCCTGGCGCCGAACAGGGGTCGAATTGACCTCGACGGGGACGCGCTCTCCGGCCCGGTTTATAAACTCGGTTTCATAGCGATCGGCCTGTTCGTGGCCGGCGGTGCGGTGTGTCTGCCGGGCGGCAAGGCCGGTCAGATGCTCTGCGGGGATGAACTCGGCAATCGAGCGGTTGATGGTCTGCGAGCGGGTGAAACCGGTGAAGTCCAGCCCGGCCTGGTTGATATAAACGATACGGCCGTCCATGTCGTGCAGGAGGATGATGTCGCGGGTCGTTTCGGCCAGCAAACGATATTGTTCCTCCGATTCCCGCAACGCCACCTCTACCTGTCTGTGCTGACGTCGGATGACGGCATCGCACAGCTCGCGGGCCACGGCCGGTATCAGGCGCGCCAGATTGTCTTTGCTTACGAAATCGTGGGCGCCGGCCTTCATTATCTCCACGGCAGCCTCTTCGCCGATAACGCCTGACACCACGATGAAGGGGATATCCAGCTTGGCCTGCTGCAACAGCCTTAGTGCCGAGGGGGCGTCAAACTGCGGCTGGCTATAGTCGGCGATTACCAGGTCCCAGGATTGGCGCTCCAGTGCTGCCTGCATGGCCGTCGCGGTTTCGACGCGCTCGAAAGCGACATCGTAACCAGCCTTGCACAGCAGGCGAACCACCCATGAGGCGTCGATTTCCGAGTCTTCGACAATGAGAAGTTTGAGGTGTCGATTCATGGTATTTCCTGGAGTTACCACCCAAGCGGTTGTGGGGTGTGACCAGCCATTCTTAATCACTGATGGTACTGATTATACGGATTTACGGGGATGATTTGCTTTGCATTCGGTGAAAACATGTGTGAATCTGTGATTCCAAGTCACGTTGGCGTCTGCTTATCTTACCGGCGGCGGCGGTTCGTTGATGTCCAGCCAATAGGTTGCCAGTTGTTTGATCGATTCTGCAAACTGGGTGAAATCAACTGGCTTACGGACATAGCTGTTGGCGCCCAGATCATAGCAGGCGGCCATATCCTGTTCCTCGTTAGAAGAGCTGAGAATGACCACCGGCAGACGTCGGGTGCTGGGGGCGGTGCGCATCTGCTGCAATACTTCCAGGCCACTCACTCTGGGCAGTTTCAAGTCCAGCAGTACCAGCGCCGGCATCGCCGCACCAGGCTGGCGCCTCAATGCTCCTTGTCCGAAAAGGAAATCGAGCGCTTCCTGGCCATCCCTGACGACGGTGAGTTCATTGCTGATGCAATTCCTCACCAACGCCCGCCTGGTCAACTCGATATCGCTGGGATTGTCTTCGACTAAGAGGATGATCTGGGAGTTCATACCTTCTCCATGAGTGTAAAGCTAAAGGTGGCCCCTTTGTCAACTTCGGCCTCTACCCACACGCGCCCGTCATGGCGGTGGATGATGCGTTGCACGGTCGCCAGGCCAATGCCAGAGCCCGGGAAATCGGCGGGTGAGTGCAGGCGCTGAAAGGCCCCGAACAGTTTTTTGGCGTGGGCCATGTCAAAGCCCACGCCATTATCGCGTACAAAGTAAACTGGCTGACCCTCGATTTCGATCTGGCCGAACTCGATGCGGGCCGGCGTGCGCTGGCAGGTGAACTTGAAGGCGTTGTTCAGCAGGTTGGTGAGGGCGATTTCCAACAGATGGGCGTCGCACTGCGCCGTTACCCCCTCCTGGATGATGAATTCCACCGGGCGCTGCGGCTGTTCTTCTTGCAGGCGGGCAGCGATGGTCTGCGCCAGAGCCGTGAGGTCCACGGATTGGCGCTGCAACTGGTAGCGGTTGAGGCGCGAGAGCCCCAGCAGATCGTTGATCAGGTGTCCCATGCGCTGTGTTTCCGAGCGCACACGGTCGAGGTATTGGTGGGCCTGTTCGTCAAGTTGGTCGCCGTAATCTTCCAGCAGGGCATGACTCCAGCCGTCGATGCCGCGCAAGGGCGCCCGCAGGTCGTGGGAGACGGAGTACGAAAAGGACTCAAGTTCGGCATTGGCCAGTTCCAGCTTACGGGCATCGCTCTCGGCCCGCCGGTTGGCGGCCTGTAGGTCATCCAGAACGTTGAGCATGCTCCGGTTCAATCGCTCTACCTGTGCCACGCGCGCTTGCAGGGCCGTGGTGCGCTCGGCCACGTTTTGTTCCAGCACAGCCGCATGTTGGCGGATTTCGGCCAGCAAACGCGCGTTTTGGAAGGCCAATGCCACTTGATTGGCGATACCACTGAGCAACTCGGCATCCGCGGACGTATAGGCGTTCTTATGGTAGCTCTGTATCTGCATCGTTCCGATCACGCGTTCGTCAATCATCATGGGTACGGTCAAAATCGAGCGCGCTTGCCGGCGGTCTTGCGTTGGCAAGACGATGTGGGTCTTGATGCGTGGCAATTGCTCATCCAGATCGCCAACAATGTCCGGCTGCCGGGTGACGATGGTGCGACTTTGCGGCCCGGTCTCTGGCTCTAGTGGTGCTTTGGGTAAGGTGGTCGTGTCTATGGGCTGTCCGTCACCGATGATGAAGAGGGGAGATATCTCTTGTCGGGCTTCGTCGTAGAGAGAGATGCCGAGGTTGGGGCTGTCCACGATTTTCTGGATTTCCTGACGCGCGATCTGGCAGATCGTTGGCAGTTCAAGCGTGTTTCCCAGCAGCAGGGCCACGCGGTTAATCGCCATTTGTTGGTTGAGCAAATGATTGATTCGCTCCTCTGCCTGCTTGCGCTCGCTGATGTCCATGTACATTGCCCGGGTGCCAGATACCTGCCCTGTGGCGTCCACCTCCGGTACTGCTTGCACAACGCAGGGGATGATGCGTCCGTCGCGCGCCTGGAGTTCACGTTCCTGTGCCGTAAATACACCCGTCAAAGCGCGCTGGTAGCCGCCGTGTTCAAGCATTTCGGTGCGTGAGGAGGGGGTGTACATGTCAGCCAGCGGTCGCCCCACCAATTCATCATGGCGAAAGCCCAAAGTGAGACAGAAGAGTTGGTTACATTCAACGATCATAGGCGTACCTTCGATATTACGAGTGATGACATACATCACCGGCGCATCCTCGAATAACTCTCGATAGCGTTGTTCGGCGCGACGTACGGTCTGCTCCGCCCGCACCCGCCCGGTGATGTCCTCGACTACAGACAGGATACGTGATATAGAGCCATCATCCGCATATAAAGGAACCGTGCGGTGATGTTGATATTGCTCGTTGATAAAAAGCTTGAAGCTTTGTTCTTCTCCTGCGAAGGTCTTTTCATAATGTTCCCGCACGATATCTGTTTGATCGCCAAAAATCTGCCCCAGTGTTAAACCCACAAACTGGGCTGGGTCCAGATTTTGTTTGGAGAACTCCTGTCCTGCAATAAAATCGATGGTCAGATTTTTTCCGATAATTGAGATGTAAGAGTTGGGATAGTTGTCGGCTATTTGCTGTAGTAGTTCTTCGTTTTCTCGCAGCGCTTTTTGGGCAGAGCGCTCCTCGGTCTGATCGCGGAAGACCAGCACCACGCCGCTGATTTTTTCCTGGGCATCGCGGATGGGGGCGCCGCTGTCGGCGATGGGAATCTCATTGCCGTCGCGGGTGAGCAGCAGGGTATGGTTGGCCAGTCCGATGACTCTGCCTTCGCTTAGCACTCTGTCGACCGGATTTTCCACAGGCTGCCGGGTTTGTTCGTTGATGATGGGGAATATCTCCCCCAGCGGCCGGCCCATCGCCTCGGCCTCGCTCCAGCCGGTGAGCCCCTCGGCGATCGGGTTCATGAGGATGACATTTCCCTGGATGTCAGTTGAAATCACGGCATCTCCAATCGAGCGCAGGGTGACTTCCAGGCGTTCTTTGCTCTCGGCCAGTTCGCGGGTACGGGTGGCGATGGTGGCTTCCTGACCTTCGTACAAGGCGGTGCTGTGAAGAACCAGCGCCACAACACGCGCCAGGGTGCCCAGCGCATCGATGACTTGATCGAGGCTGTGTTTGTCCTGTAGCCCGAAAAGTAGTAAGACCCCGACTTGTTTCTCGCCCACCCGCAGCGGCACGGCCACCGTCGGGCCGGGTACATCCTCCTCCAGCAGGGTCTTCGCTTCTGGGAGCACTTCTCCCGGCTCCCAGCGTGTGGGGGCAGCCAGGTCACGGGTCATGGCGGCCAGGGCCATCACGACCTCTGATTCCGCCAACAGACGCCTCCGTTCTGGCTCGCTGGCGACCAGTTCGTGGCTCCCTTCCAACTCATGCCAGCGCGCCAGCACGACCAGCCGCGCCCCGGTCAGCTCCCGCAACTGCGTAACCAGTTGCCGGTTCATCCGGGCAGGATTATCTGCGTGGGCCAGGATGTCTACCAACAGGCCGTAGGCAAACGTGGCAAATGTCGGGTCATGATTGTTTGACGTGTCTTCCGAATGAGGTTTCATCGTGCGATTCCTTAAGCTTACTCAAGATGGCATCCAGTAAGTGATCTGGCTCGACCGCCATCAGCTCCCGCGGTGACCGCTCAGCGGGTCATCTGCTACCGGCGTCATGCCTGCGTCCTGCAACTGGGTGCGTAGTTGTTTGATCACCTGCTTCAACTCCGCCATACGCAGCTCACGGCCAGTCGTCAGGTCGACGAAGGCCTGGAGTTCTTCGGTGCGTTTATGCACACGCTTTTCCATGTCGTCGGTGTCCCGGATCACGCGCTCGTAGAGGCGAGCGTTCCTCAGGGCGATGGAGGCGCAGGCGGCGAAGGTTTCGGCCAGGGCCAGGTCAGTTGCCTCGAAGATCGGCCCCAAGCGGTTGAGTTTCATGGCGCCAAACACCTGATCGTCGATCACCAGAGGTGCAACCAGGAAGCGCTCTTGCTGGTGCATCGACGTGCCGGGGATGTGTTTGACGTTTTCTTGGACGGATGGCTGGTTGAAAATCAAGCCCCGGAGCGCAAGCACCGCCTGCCCCGTGAGGCTGGCGTGGACCTGCAGGGTGGTGGCCGGGATTTGCTCCTCGATGTCCGGTCCGATGGCGACGACGGGAGTGAGGGTTTCCCCATCCTCCTCCAGCAGGTAGATGGTACAGCCACGGGCATCCAGGATGGTTTTGGCCTGTTGGCCGAGGCGCTGTAACACGTCGTCGACGGCGAGGCTTTCCGTCAGATGGCGGGCGGCATTGATGAGGCTCTGCTGCTGGAGCGTCTTGGTCTGCAGCGCCTGCTCCGCCTGCGTCCGCTGCGCAATTTCCGACCGCAGTTCCCGTGTTTTGACCAGCACGCGGACGCGCAACACCAGGCTGATCACCAGGAAGACCAGCGCCAATCCCGCAGCTATGAGGCCACCCCACACCAGATATGGAGGAATCTGTGGGCTCCCTGCGCCCCCGAACCAGTGGCTCAAAGAGTGGTAGTAAAGTGAGTCCTCATCGGCCTTCAAGGCGTTCAGGTGCCTGTCCAGTGCGGCCAGCACATCCTCATGCTCACCTTTGGTGGCTGCGTAGCGCACTTCGATGGGATGAAAGAGGATGGCGGTTTCGTGCAGATCGTAATCTCTGGCAAACTGATTGGCAAAGAGGCGATTAACTACCCCGGCATCGGCCCCGCCGTCCTGGAGCAGGGCAAACACGGCTGAATAGGTATCCACCTCGACGAAAGAGGCGGAGATGCCGAATGATTGCAGCAGTTCCTGGATGGCGGGGAAGTGAATATCGTCGCGCAACACCACCAGGGTCTTGCCATCCAGATCGAGCAGGGATTCGATTTGGGCGTCTGGCCGGGTATAGACCTGGCCCCAGTTGGTGATCAGAGCCTCGGTGGTGAAATCGAAATGCTGGTTGCGCTCCTCCGAGAAGGCGATGGCTCCCAACAAGTCGATATCGCCCGCTTCCAACCGGGCCAGACACCGTGGCCACTCGCAGGGGACGATCTCGATCTGCCAATCTTCCTGATTGGCCACGTAGGTGAGTATATCGATCGCCAGCCCTCTGGCCTGCCCCTCCGCGTCCATGAAAACCAGCGGGGGGTTCTCGTAGACGCCAACTCTGAGGGGATCACCTGCATGGGCGCGGGCGCCTATTATGGACACGACCAGTAGGGCGAACAGTATTCGGAGAATTTTGGTCATCACGCGTACCTTACAAGGTGAGCGTAGTTTTGTCCCTTGCTAGGTGTTCGTCTGGAATTAACATCCGGGAGGTGCTCACCGACATCTCGGCGATTGAAGCACTTGTGACCCTTTCCCGGTGGTCACAAGCGGGAACTCATTTTTAGACGGTTCCTCAGCCTGGCAAAGATGAACAACACTGCGATTATATCACGACGTCGGCGTCTGCCACAACCCGTCCTGGACGCCCGCCCTTTTGGCATGGGGGCATCCCCCAAAAGTGGCAGTTTGTTTTGAGCCCTCCTTGCGCGCATCCGGGACAGAGTCTCTGCGGAGATTTGGCCATGTGGGCCGCACCGTCCCCCGCCCGAGGCTGAAGCCATCTGGCACCACAATGGCGCTTCCTCAAGGGGGCTTGACGACCGTGGCGGCATCTGAAGCCGGGTTATGAAGTTTTACAAAATAATCGGCCAGTGGAACGGGCCATCGCCTATTGCCAGAATAAAAAATAAAAGTTCATTATTCGGCCAGTGCTCGTAGCCGCAAAATCGCCGACTTGTCCCCAAATTAAAAACGCCCGTGATCAGAGGCGATCTTGCGTAAACTGTTCACGTGTCTTATCATGGAGCCCGGCGGAGGATGAAGTCCCTCCGGCGACAAATTGTGCCCCGCGAACGGGGCTTGACTGAAGGCGGCGTCCATCAAGCCGGATTCAGCCGGCAAGGAGCATTGCTATGAGCAAGGTTGATTTCAAAAAGAAGTGGGGGCATCTCTACAATCCATCGGCCAAAAAGATTTCTGTGGTGGATGTTCCTCTTATGAACTTTCTAATGATTGATGGCACCGGCGACCCAAACGTTTCTCCGGAATATCAGCAGGCGTTGGAAGCGCTCTTCTCGATCTCTTATACACTCAAATTCAGGGTCAAGAAGAGTACCGGCGAAGATTATACCGTGATGCCCCTGGAGGGGCTGTGGTGGACAGAGCACCCCGGCCAGTTCAGCGTGAGCAATAAAGATATCTGGCAGTGGACGGCGATGATGATGCAGCCGGAATATGTCACATCTGAATTTTTTACGGACGCGTTGGCTGAAGTCAGAAGAAAGAAGGACCCTATCGCCCTGGACAAGGTGAGATTTGCCCCCTATCATGAGGGCTTGTCGGTTCAGATTATGCATATCGGGCCTTATGCTGCTGAAGAGCCAACCATCGCCCGGCTGCATCAATTCGTCCGGGAAAACGGTTACGAGCTCAGGGCCAAGCATCACGAGATCTACTTAAGCGACCCAAGGAGAACGCGGCCGGAAAGGCTGAGAACCGTTTTGCGGCAACCCGTTCAGAAGCTGCTGTAGCCTACTACTGACTTGCATGGTGGTGAATGAACCGGTAGGATCAGGCCTGTCGCACCCAGCGGGGCGTGCCTGCAACCCAGCGAAACACAGGTAAGAAAATCAGACATCCTCTCCTCTAGAAAGCAACTTGCATCCAACCTTTCACATTTTCAGGAGATACTGATGAACTTTATCGCTGCTATTGTTGCCGGTCTTTTTGGCACCCTGGCCATGACCCTGCTGATGATGTTGGCGCCCAAAATGGGCATGCCTAAAATGGACATCATGGGCTTGCTGGGCAGTATGTTTGCTGCTGACTCCGGTTCGGCCAAGAAAATTGGCGTCATTCTTCACTTAATGATGGGCGTCATCTTCGCCCTGATCTATGCGCTGCTCTGGCAACTGGGCCTGGGGAGCATCACCTGGGTCTGGGGTCTGATTTTCGGCCTGGTTCATGGCCTGATCGTGATCATGATGATGCCGGTCATGATGCGCATGCACCCCCGCCCGCCGGCGATGGCCTCTGGCATGGCCGCTTTGGCCGGGCAAATGATGGGACACCTGGTCTTTGGCTTGGTCATGGTCCTGGTTTATGCCGCTATGATCTAGCACAACATCCCTTGTCTTCAGCAACAGGCGTGCCCGTATCGCAGGCACGCCTGTTGCGCGTGCTGGATGGCTTGCCGGGCAAAAGGGTTTGGCAAGCGCTTCGGAACAATTCTTGACCGTATTTGGTTGGTTACACAGAATTTATCCGCGTTTTCGGCGCTCGTCCCGCGTCCACCAGATGGGGGAATTGTAAGCAAATCGTCAAGATTTTTGGCACCAATGATGCTATAATCATCAACATGTGCACTGACGTGCTCTCAAACCTCAAAACATCATTCGCCCACCCACGTTATTTTTCATTAGGAAAGGAACCATGGCACTCAAAATAAGCGAACTCGAAGGCATTACCCCTGAGCTGGCCGCTGCGCTCAAAGAAGCTGGGCTCGACAAATCCGACAAACTGCTGGCGGCAGCCGCAACCCCACAACAGCGCGCCGAGCTTGCCGCCCGATTCAGCGTAGAAGAACGTGCGTTGTTGGAGCTAGCCAACCGCGCCGACCTGGCCCGCGTCAAAGGCATCGGCAAGGTTTATTCCGACCTGCTCGAGTTTGCCGGTGTGGATACGGCGGTGGAGCTGGCCCAGCGCAACGCCGATAATTTATTTGATAAAATCATGGAAGTTGCCTATCATCATCATGTCAAGCGCCCCCCGCGTCGTGATCAGGTGCATGATTGGGTGCAACAAGCCAAGCAATTGGAACGTGCGGTTTTTTATTCCTGACCCCTGCCCGAACCTCTCCAGTAAAACGCCATTGCATCATGCTCTGGCGTTTTTTTATGGCCTGGCGACATCTCCGTATCTCCTGCTGCCATCGTTGACATGTGGCCATGAGGACAGGTGGCACTGCGGATCAACGTAAATTTGACAATCCAGCCACAGTGCGTTATAAATTTTACAAACAGTAGCAATCTTACTACACCTATACTTTCTCCGAGCGAAACCACCTAAAACCACCGGTCATGGTGCTTTCGCCGACCTTATCCCCTGATAAGGCATCTGCCTGAGTGATACCACTCGCAGATGACAGGGCCGTTGTGGAAATGCAACGACCTCCCGACGCTCCCCAACACACGGAGCCGACTTGGAAAGGAGAGACCGGCTGATTTTCCAGCGCCTGCTAGCGTCTCTGCTTTCAGGCGTTTTTTATTATCCGGCCCATTGCTGCTGCCAAGTATCATGCCTCTACCCGTCCCGTCCAGGACTTCCTGCCGTCCCCTATTTTTTTTGTTGATACCCTTGCTTGCGTTGCTGTTGGTAGCCTGTGCACCTGTCCCCGATTCCCTGACAGTGGCCGCTGCTGCCGATCTCACCCCGGCATTTACTGAAATCGGGCAGCAGTTTCAGCAGCAAACGGGCATTCCCGTCACATTCAGCTTCGGTTCCTCGGGACAGGCAGCGCAGCAAATCGCTGAAGGCGCTCCCGTCGACCTCTTTGCTGCTGCCAATATTGCTTACATCAAAGAACTTGAGCAGGCCGGTCTTATCCTCCCCGACAGCATCACGCTGTATGCGCGGGGCCGCATCACTTTGTGGACGCCTGCCGACAGCCCTCTTAACATCACCGATATCGGCGACTTGGCCCGGCCCGAAGTCCGCCGTATTGCCATCGCCAATCCCGAACATGCCCCTTATGGGGTGGCTGCCCGCGAAGCCTTGCAGTCGGCTGGCCTGTGGGAATCCCTGCAACCCAAACTGGTCTTTGGCAATAACATCGCCCAAACCCTGCAACTGGCCGAATCTGGCAGTGTGGATGTGGCGATAATGGCTTTATCACTGAGCCTTGACAGTGAAGGACGATGGACGCTTATTCCCCAGGAGCTGCACACTCCCTTGGATCAGGCCATGGCTATCATTGCCTCCGCCTCCCATCAAGCCGCGGCCCGCCGGTTCAGTGATTTTGTCAATGGTCCCGCCGGACGGGCCATCATGCGCCGTTCTGGTTTTGTACTTCCCAATGAGGAGTAACTTCCATGATTCTCAATGCCCTTCGCATCTCCTTCCAGGTGACAGCAGTCGCCACCCTGGCTATCACCCTGTTCGGTCTGGCTTTGGCCATGCTGCTGGCCCGACATCAGTTTCGGGGGAAGTTGTTACTTGAGACGCTGATCACCTTGCCCTTGGTCTTGCCCCCCAGTGTATTGGGCTACTATTTGCTGATTAGCCTGGGGCAGCGCAATCCGCTGCTGCAGCATTTGCGGCTCGACATCCTGTTTACCTGGCAGGCGGCGGCGCTGGCAGCCACGCTGGTGGGCCTGCCACTGATGGTGCAGGCAGCCCGCTCGGCCCTGGCCGAAGTCAGCCCCGAAATGGAAAATGCCGCCCGTCTCGAAGGCGCCAGTGAATGGCAAACCTGGCGCTATGTGACCTTGCCCATGGCCAGGGGCGGTATTTGGGCGGGGATCGTGCTGGGGGCAGCCCGGGCGCTGGGGGAATTCGGGGCTACACTGATGGTGGCTGGCAACATTCCCGGCCGTACCCAAACCCTGCCCATGGCCATCTTCGATGCCGTGCAGAACCGCCAATACAACGAGGCGAATCTCATGGTTCTGATCATGACCTCCCTGGCGTTTTTCGGCCTCTGGCTGGCCTATCGCCTGGGCCACGGACGGGCGATAGCACCGGCTCCCCGGCGGCAAAGCCTCCCGGCACTGCCTCGGTGGTGGCCAGCATCCTGGGGGGCGTCCTTGCCCACATGGCGGCCTGCTTCCCAGCAGACTCGTTTCTCCGACACTCTCTTGCCCGCACCGGCTGAAGCCACACCATTACGATGAACCGCATTTTCATCCATGGACTCCTGGGCAGCGGCCAGGGATTCAAGGGCAATTTCCTGCGCCAGCGCTTCCCCGATATGCTCACGCCCGACTTTCCCGGCACACTCGACGAGCGCATGCGCCGGCTTGGCGCCATCCTGGCGCAATCAGCTCCCTGGATACTGGTCGGGTCCAGCTTGGGCGGCCTGATGGCCACGATGGCCGCCGCTGCCCACCCCGAGCGTATCCGGCGTATGGTGCTATTGGCGCCAGCCCTCATCTGGCCCGACTTCGTTCGCCGTCTGCCCCCGCCCATCGCCGTCCCCACCATCATCTATCACGGTCGCAACGATCCCCTCATTCCGCTGCTGCAGGTGCGACCCCTTATCGAGCAGGTGTTCACCCATGCTACCCTGCACGAAGTGGATGACGATCACATGTTACACGCCACGATGCCTCTCATCCCCTGGGAAGAATACCTCGCCGAATGAGCTGCCCGCCAGCAAATAACAAGCCCTCGAAGGTTAAGCACCGTTCGAGGGCTCTTTATCAATAGACACACATGCCGGATATCCAGCACCTCGGAGAATGAAATAAGAATCCGTGTGAATTGACCTGCTGCTATCGACCAATCCGCAATCCGAATTCCGCAGTTTTCCTTCACCCTGCTGGTAGCAGTTTTACAAAATTGCGCTTCCCTTTTTGTAGAACAATACCGTCGGGGCCAGGGCTGGGTACCAGCATGGCATCCTGCACCACCTCGCCATCGAGGCGTACTCCGCCGCCTTTGACATCGCGCTTGGCCTGACCCCGGCTGGCAGCAAATCCCGCCCGGGTGAGCAGATCGACGATGGTTTCACCAGGCTGCACTGCCAGTTCAGGCATATCGGTGGGCAATTGTTTCTGCTGGATGGTGCGTACAAAATGCGCTTCGGCGGCTTCAACATCTTTGGTTGGGTAGAACAGGCCCACGATCTCCCGGGCCAGGGTCATCTTCAAATCGCGGGGGTGCAGTGTGCCCTGTTCGAGTTGTGTAAAGAGCTCGGTGATATGGTCGGGGTGCCAGGATGTCACCAGTTCGGCATAATTGTGCATGACGTGGTCCGGGATCGACATCACTTTGCCGTACATCATTTCCGGTGGTTCCGAGATGCCGATGGTGTTGCCGGTGCTCTTGCTCATGCGCAAATGCCCATCAGTCCCCACGAGGATGGGTACTGTCAGTGCCACCTGCGGCTTCATGCCAAAAGCCTCCATGAGTTTGCGTCCGGCCATCAGATTGAACAACTGGTCGGTGCCGCCCAACTGCACGTCCGTGCGCAATGCCACGGCATCGTAGCCCTGCATCAGGGCGTAGAAGAATTCGTGTAGCCAGATGGCTTCTCCGGCAGCGTGTCGCTTGGCGAATTTATCCCGCGCCAAAAACTGTTGCACCGTGAAATGGCTTGCCAGATGGATCACATCCTTGAAGGAGAGCCCGCTCAGCCATTCGGCGTTGTAACGCACCTCGGTGCGTTTGGGGTCCAGCACCCGGAAAGCCTGGTCGGTGTAGGTCTTGGCCTTGGCTGCTACCTCCTCATCGCTTTGCTGGGGGCGGGCGCTGTCCTTATCGCTGGGGTCACCGATCAGGCCCGTAAAATTACCAATCAGGAACACGACATGATGTCCCAGATCCTGGAACTGTCGCAGTTTGCGCATGGTCACGGTGTGGCCCAGATGCAAATCCGGTGAAGTTGGATCGTATCCACAGTAAACGCGCAAGGGTTGGTCGGTTTCAACCGACCTTTGCAAACGCTGGCGTAACTCGCTCTCCATATTTTTGTAAGTGAGGGCGTCGCCAAAATCGACACCACGCATGAGAATAGTCAGTTGTTCGTCTACAGATTTCATGATGACCTATTGTTGAGTAGGAATTTCAGCTAATAATGTGCGGGCGATCCGCATCGCCATGCCAGCATCCATCTGGCCTTCGATGCGGCCACGCAAAATGCCATTGGCATCTACAAACCACGTCGTCGGCATATGTTTTAGCGCCATCACCGGATTGACCGTGGCATCTTCCGAGATCACGATGGGAAACGTAATGCCCTGCTGCAGCAGAAACGTCTTGACTTTGTCCGGTTTCTCCTCAGCATTGACGCCCAAAATTACAAACGGTTCATCAGCCAGTGCCTCATAAGTCCGCTGCAAATCCGGCATCTCGGCTACACAGGGTGGGCAATACGTGCCCCAGAAGTTCACAAACACCACCTGTCCCCGAAAATCCGACAACCGTAGCTGCTGGCCATCCGGTGTTGGTAAAGACAGATTCGGGGCGGGTTCGGTGCCATCCAGTGAGGGCAAAGGGGCCGCAAACGAGGTGCAGGCAGCGATCACCGGCACCAGCGTCACGAGCAAAAGCCAGCGTCCGAACATCATCACTCCACCAGCGTCTGGCTTTGCTCGTGCATATACTGCGGTAAATAATAAAACGAGCCCGCCGCCTTGCCTGTGGAGCCAGACGCCTTCCAGCCACCGAATGCCTGGTACCCGGGCCAGGCCCCGGTCGTCGCCCCACCGGCGCGGTTGATGTACGCCACACCGGTCTCGATGTGCTCGAAAAACCAGCGCTGCTCCACCGGGTCATCGCTGAAAAAGCCTGATGTCAGGCCGTACTTGTGGGCATTGGCCAGCGCCATGCCCTCCTGCAGGCTGTCCACCATGTGCACGGCGGTGATGGGCAAGAACATCTCCACCTGCCACAATTCATGATCCAGTGGCAGATCTGTGACAATGGTCGGGGCCACGAAATAGCCGTGGGACAGTTCGCCCTCATTCAGCACCCGTCCCCCGCATACGATCTTGCCCGCCTGCCGCAAAGCCTCACAATAGCGTTGATAATCGGCAAAAGCAGTATGGTTGATCACCGGGCCCATAAACACGTCCTCGTCCGTCGGGTCTCCCACCCGAATCGCCTCTGTACGTTCCCGGAGCTTGTGCAAAAAAGCCTCGTAGACCGGTCGCTCCACATACACGCGTGAGGCTGCCGAGCACTTCTGTCCTTGCAAGCCAAAGGCCGAACGCATCACGCCCAGGCTGGCTTTGTCAAGGTCGGCATGGCGACTGATCAGCACCGGATTTTTTCCGCCCATTTCCGCAATCACAGGTCGGGGCAGCGTTCCCTCTGCCACCGTACGCATGAGGTGCATCCCCACATCATACGACCCCGTGAACGTGTAACCATCCACATCCTCACACTCGATCAGGGTCTGCCCCACCGTGCTACCGGGCCCGGTCACATAATTAAATGCACCAGCCGGCACACCGGCGTCGCGCAGGCATTCCGCCAACGTCCAGGCCGTGAAGGGGGCATCTGTAGCTGGCTTCAGGATCACCGCATTGCCGGCCACCAGCGCTGCCCCCACCGGTCCGCCCGCCAGCGCCGCCGGGAAATTGAAGGGCGAGATCACCACCCATACCCCGTAGGGCTTGAGTACACTGAGATTATGGTGCCGGGGCGACTCTGGCAGCAGCGGCTGACGATAGCCGTCATGCTGCTCCATATCATCGCAGGCATAGCGGATGAGATCGGCGGTCTCGGCAATATCGCCCAGCGCTTCCAGCCGGTTCTTGCCCACCTCCAGGCTCATCAACGCCGCGATCTCAAAGCTGCGTTCTGTCATCAAATCAGCGACGCGACGCATGATCGCCACCCGTTTCTGCCACGGACGTCGGCCCCAATCGCGCCCTGCATCGCCAGCCGCTGAGATCGCATCCAGCACATCTTGGCGGCTGCCTTTTTGGAAATAGCCCAACGTCATCGTCGTATCGATAGGGCTTACGTCCTTAAACGTCTCCGCTGCCCGCCGTTCTTCCCCACCAATCAGTAGGGGATAAATACGGCCCAACTGCGAGTGCACGTGTGCCAGCGCAGCATCGTAAGCCTCATTTAATTCCGGATTATCGGCGGAAAGGGTGGCATATGTGATTTTGATGGCTGGTGTAGGCATGGTGTGTTCTCCGGGCGCGAACAGAATGATCCAAGGTACTCCTTATTCTACCGCACTTTCTCACAAAACCGGTAGCTACGGCTCCAAATTATATGTCAACGACGCAATCCACCAGCGACCGTCCTGGCGCACGAACGTCCAAACATCTCCCTTGGGTGACACCTCCTCACCGATCTGGGTTGTCGAGACCACGCGGGCCTCATCGCCCTGGACCTCCATCGAGACCACTTGGGGGGCAACCAACTGCGGATTGCCCGGAAATACCAGCACCACATAGCGATCTAAAACGGCATCGATGCCCCGCCAAACCGCGTCATCTTCCTCGTTCTGGGGCGTGTGCTTGGCGTCGCGCACCACCGCATCTTCGGTCCACAGCTCTGCCAGGCGCTCCATGTCCTGCTGCACCACTGCTTCGCCCTCGGCGCGCAGCAGCCCCTGGATCGCCTCTTCATCCGATGCGGGCACGGGTGTGGGCGTGCGGGCGCTGTTGTCTGTCGGGGAGACAGGTGGGCCGGCGGGCGATCCGCATCCCCCCAGCAGCAGGCCGGCCAACAACAACAGGACGAAAGTGAGGCGGACGGAATCATGTGTCATGGTGGCAAGCATAGCTACATAGCTCCGTCTCTGTCAAATTGAGCGAGGCTTCGCCC